>CAZVKB010000005.1:13744-48366 GCA_964627505.1 uncultured Actinomycetes bacterium
TCCGAACTGCCATCACTGGCGCTTTCGGTGGCTGTGGTGCCGCCCGACTCGCGTGCAGGGGGCTGCGTTGCGGCATCACCCGTGTCGGCTTGGGCGCGAGCACGCTGTCGGGTAGGTGGAGTTGCCGCTTCGGCTGGTTGTTGTCTGGAGCCGATGACAGAGACCAGATCGGCCTTTCGCATCGCAGAAACCCCAGTGATACCAAGGTCACCGGCCACTCGCTTGAGGTCGGCCAGTTTCATGCGGGACAGATCGCTCGCGGGAACTGCGGCTGTTGTGTCACTCACTTTGTTTTGTCATGTCCTTCCGGGACGTCACGGGAATGCCATGGCTGCGCGAGGAGTGGGGGCGATGTGACGGGAAAATTCCTGTGTAATCGCTGGGCCAGACGCATCGGGGCCACGGACGAAAAGGTCGATCAGGCGACCGTGTGACGCGCTTACGCTAACACGTCTGAGCCAACAAGTGCCAGACCGGGGCCGGAAAGCCGCGTGTGTCTAACTTTCGATAATGCCTGCGGCCGAGAAAGCCAAAATCCGCACGTCCCAGCCGCTGCCCGCGTGCCGGCTCAAATCGGCAGCCACTGCCTCCGGGTCGCCATAGGCCAAAGCCAACACTGACGGTCCGGCGCCAGAAATCACCGCCGCCCGACCATGCTCGCGCATCGTGGACACCAACTGGTGTGCGGCTGGGTAGGCCGATGCACGATGATCTTGATGCAGCGCATCAGCCGTAGCCGGCAGCAGCAGCTCCGGGTCTTGCGTGAGGGCATGGCACAGCAGTGACGCCCGCGTGACATTGAAGATGGCATCGGCCAGAGGGACCTCAGCGGGCATCAGTTCCCGCGCTACCGAAGTTGCGAGCGGGGTCGGGGAAATCGCCACCACCGGCACCACATCTGGGTGCGGTTGCAGTTGCACCGCCCGACCAACCCGATTCTCCACCCAGCTGACGGTGAAGCCGCCGAATACCGCCGGCGCCACATTGTCCGGGTGACCCTCGAGTTCAGTGGCGAACTCCAGCAAGGCGTAGTTGGGCAATTCGTCGCCGCGAACACTCATGGCCCGGCCCAGCGCGAGTCCGCCCACAGTGGCCGCCGAGGACGACCCCAATCCGCGACCGTGCGGAATGGCGTTGGTGCAGTAGATGTCCACCCCCACCGGCGGCGTATCACCTAGGTGCTCAAAACAGCGCAGGAAGGAACTCGCCACGAGATTGCTGTGATCGCGCGGCACGGTGTCGGCACCCTCACCGGTGACATGTACGCGCACTCCGGGTGCCGTTGTGAGTTCCACCCGGTAGTAGTCCCGCAGGTCCAGCGCTGCACCCAGACAGTCATAACCGGGCCCGAGGTTCGCGCTGGTTGCCGGAACTGACACTGCCGCTCGTTGGGCCCCCGACGCCCGCTGTTCGGTATTCATGCCAGGTCCAACGCCGTTGCTGCGGCTGTCACATCAACCGGGATTCCGATGGGTGCCGGAGCGCTGAGGAGTGCCCACTCGGGATCTTTCAAGCCATTGCCGGTGACGGTGCACACCACCCGCTGGCCGGGGTCGAGGAGTCCTTGACGATGTCTGGAGAGCAGCCCTGCCACGGATGCCGCGGAGGCCGGCTCCACAAACACACCTTCGCACGCCGCCAGCATGTGATACGCGGCAAGGATCTCGCGGTCGGTCACCGCGTTGATGACTCCACCGCTCTCGTCGCGGGCTGCCTCGGCGTACGCCCAAGAAGCCGGATTCCCGATTCGGATCGCGGTGGCGATGGTCTGCGGCCGCGTGACGGGTGCCCCATTCACAATCGGGGCCGCACCAGCGGCTTGGAAACCCCACATCCGCGGCCGATGGGAGGCGCTACCGTCAGCGGCGTACTCTACGTAGCCTTTCCAGTAGGCAGTGATGTTGCCAGCGTTGCCCACCGGCAGACAGTGCAGATCGGGGGCATCCCCAAGTTGGTCGACGATCTCGAAACTGGCCGTCTTCTGACCTTCGATCCGCGCTGGATTGACGCTGTTCACCAGCGACACCGGATAGTTTTCGGAGAGTTCCGTGGCCAACACCAGACATTCGTCGAAGTTGCCGTCCACCTGCAGCAGTACCGCGCCGTGCACGAGCGCTTGGGCGAGTTTGCCCATGGCGATTTTGCCGGCCGGTACCAGCACGGCACACACCATTCCTGCCCGTACGGCATAGGCGGCAGCACTTGCTGAGGTGTTTCCGGTCGAGGCGCAGATCACGGCCTTTGCTCCCTCCTGGGCGGCGAGCGAAATTGCCATCGTCATGCCACGGTCCTTGAAGGAGCCCGTCGGATTGGCGCCCTCGACTTTGAGATACACCTCACAACCGGTGAGTTCGGATACCCGCTGGGCCGGCACCAAGGGAGTGCCACCTTCTGCCAGCGAAATCACCGGCGTATCCGCGGTGACCGGCAATCGGTCGCGATATTCCGATATCACTCCGCGCCATACGTGTGCACCGCTCATGCCTCGGGACCGCCTTCCACGCGAATCACTGAAATGATCTCTTCCACCGCCGGGTGGGTGCGCAATTGCTCGACGCACGACTGTAGAGCGGCCTCATCGGCTAGGTGAGTGCGCACATAGAGCGAAGCCACCGGGCTGCCTTCTTCCAAACCGCCCTCTTGCCGCACGCTCTGCAGCGAGACTCCCCCGTCTGCGAAAGTCTGCGCCACCCCGGCCAGCGCCCCCGGCCGGTCGCGCACCACCAGACTCACGGCATAGCGTGTGCGGGCCGCCGTCAGCGGCAATACGGCCAAGTCGGCGTAGAGCGACAGACCCGGTCCCGGCCGACCGGCCAACCGGTTGCGGGCTACCGCTACCAAGTCGCCCAAAACCGCGCTCGCGGTCGGCTCGCCGCCGGCACCGCGGCCGTAGAACATCACTTGACCAGCGGCTTCGGCTTCCACAAAAACCGCGTTGTAGGCCTCGCGCACACTCGCCAGCGGGTGGCTGCGCGGCACCATCGCCGGATGCACCCGTACCACTACGCCACCACCGTCGGACGTGAGTTCGGCCACTGCCAAGAGTTTCACCACAAAACCGGCATCGCGTGCCGCGACCATATCGCTGCTGGTGAGGGTCGAAATTCCGGCACACGATACTTGCGAATACGTCACCGGAGTGTGAAACGCGAGCCCGGCCAGAATGGCAGCCTTGGCAGCGGCATCGTGACCCTCTACATCGGCGGTGGGGTCGGCTTCGGCATAGCCGAGTGCTTGCGCTTCAGCCAACACCTCGGCGTAATCTGCGCCTTCCTCATCCATCTTGGTGAGGATGTAGTTGGTCGTGCCGTTGACGATTCCGAGCACTCTGCGCACCCGGTCTCCGACCAGTGACTCCCGCATCGGCCGCAGCAGCGGAATCGCCCCGGCCACCGCAGCTTCGTAGTACAGATCGACGCCGTGTGCTTTCGCGGCAGCGTGCAACTCACCACCGTCAGTGGAGATCAACGCCTTGTTGGCCGAGATCACGCTGGCTCCGTTGGCCATTGCAGCCAGCAACAACTCCTTGGTGGGCTCATGTCCGCCCATCACTTCGACCACGATGTCCACGCCTGGTCGAGCCACCAATTCGAACGGGTCGTCGGTCAGCAGAGCATCATCGATGCCATCTCGGCTGCGCGTGACATCCCGCACGGCAACCCCGGCCAGATTGAGGTGGGCGCCGGCGCGGGCAGCGAGGTCATCAGCATTCTCAGACAGCAGCCGTGCCACTTGGGAGCCGACAGTACCGCCGCCGAGCAGCACCACATTGAGGGAATCGGTCATGGTCACAAGGTTCTCACGTTCGCAGAAATTGTCAGGGGGTTGGTGTGATGGGTGGTTCGGTCAAGCCTGGATCGAGGTGAAACATGTCGGTCAGCGTCTCCCGGCGCAAGACTGTGCGCAGCCGCCCACCGTCCACAGCAACCACCGGTGGACGACCCACCATGTTGTAGTTGCTGGCCATCGACCGGTTGTAGGCGCCCGTCGCGGCCACGGCCAGCAGGTCGCCGGGCACCACATCACCCGGCAGCCAAGCGTCGCGGATCACGATGTCGCCGCTCTCACAGTGCTTTCCCACCACCCGGCTCAGTTCCGGGGCGGCTGGTGCGATCCGGTTGGCCAGAGTCACGGTGTAGTCCGCGTCGTACAGGGCGGTGCGGATGTTGTCGCTCATTCCCCCATCCACGCTGATGTACGTACGCTTGCGCCCACCATCCAAGGAACGCCGCTTGACCGTACCCACTTCATACACGGTGACGGTGCTCGGCCCGACGATCGCTCGGCCTGGCTCAAAGGCCAAGCGCGGCACCGGCACGCCGCGTCGGTCGCATTCCGCCACGACGGTCTGCAGCAGCGCCGGGCCCATGGCGGCGATGTCCAGCGGCTCGTCTGCTTCGGTGTAGCGGATTCCCATGCCGCCACCGAGATTGAGCTCACCGATCTCGATGCCGTCCATCGCCCGCAGATCCGCCAAGAAGCCCACCGCCCGCTGGGCGGCCACCTCAAAGCCGGACGCCACAAAAATCTGCGAACCGATGTGGCTGTGCACCCCGATCAATTCCAAGTCTGGATGGTGCGCGGCTCGCCGGACCGCCCGCGATGCCGACCCGGAGGCCAGCGAGAACCCGAACTTCTGATCTTCGTGGGCGGTGGCGATGAATTCGTGCGTGTGTGCCTCTACCCCGAGTGTCACCCGGATCAGCACCGGTGCCCGCACTCCTTCGTCGTGTGCGATCGCCGCCAAGCGGTCGAGTTCATCGTGGGAATCCACCACGATCCGGCCCACGCCTGCGCCTAACGCCGTTCGCAGTTCGGCTGCCGATTTGTTGTTGCCGTGGAACAGCACCCGGTTCGCCGGCATCCCAGCAGCGAGTACACACGCCAACTCGCCACCACTGCACACGTCCATGCCCAGGCCTTCGTCCCGCAGCCATCGCACCACAGCAGCTGCCAGAAACGCCTTGCCGGCGTAGTAGATGGTGACCTCTGCACGCCCCGAAGGGTCTGTGAAGGCCCGCACATAGTCGCGGGCTCGGGTCCGCAAGTCGTCGGCATCCATCACTAGTAGCGGCGTGCCATAGCGCTCTGCCACCTCGGTGACCGGCACGCCGCTGATACAGAGCGTCCCGGTTTGATCACGATCCGCTCCAACCGGCCAGACGCCGGCGGTCAACTCGGCGGCCGGTCCAGGAATCGCCGGCAGCGGCGAGGGGCCAATCAGATCGCCGTGCTTCGGCCCGGCTGGATGCGCGCGACTCACATTCGCTCCGGGGCACTGACACCCAGCACGCCGAGGCCGTTGGCCAGCGTTTGCCGGGCGGCGGCACACAGCCACAAGCGAGCGATCGTTTGGGTCGTCACACTCTCATCAGAGCGCGGCAGCACCCGGCAGGAGTCATAAAACTTGTGGTAGGCGTTGGCCAATTCCTCCAGGTAGCGGGCGACGCGATGCGGTTCGCGCAACTCAGCCGCCCCTGCAATGATCCCCGGCAAGGCACCGATCACACCGAGCAGATCCTTCTCCCGTGGGTGGCTGAGTGCACTTGGCTGAAACTCCGCAGATCGCCAATCGATCTGCAGATCCGCTGCATGGCGCAGGACCGAAGAGATCCGGGCATGGGCGTACTGCACGTAGAACACCGGATTGTCATTTGTGCGGGCAACGAGGACTTCCAGATCCAAGGTCAGCGGGGAGTCGGCCGGGTAGCGGATCAGGCTGTACCGGGCGGCATCCACCCCCACCTCATCCACGAGATCTTCCAGTGTGACGATGTCGCCGGCCCGCTTGGACAATCGCACTTCGACGCCACCGCGATAAATCTTCACCAACTGTCCGATGAGCACTTCAATATTGGTTTCGGGATCATCCCCGGCACACGCGGCGATCGCCTTGAGCCGACCCACATAACCGTGATGATCCGCTCCCAGCAGGTAGATGCAAATATCGAAACCACGCGCGCGCTTGTCCACGTAATAAGCGCTGTCGGAAGCGAAGTAGGTCAATTCGCCGTCGCTTTTGACCAGCACCCGGTCTTTGTCGTCGCCGAAGTCGCTGGTGCGCAACCACGTTGCACCGTCCTGGGTGAACATGTGCCCCCCGGCGGCCAGTGCGGCGAATCCACGGTCGACTGCGCCACGATCATGTAGGGAGCGTTCGGAATACCAGACGTCGAAGTGGGTGCCGAAGAGCGCGAGGACGGCCTGCTGGGCCGCGAGTTGGTGGGCGTATCCAGCTTCCCGAAACGCCGGGATCGCCTCCGGTTCGGCCAATTCGAGCAGGGCCGGATCTCCGGCCACCAGCGCTGCTGCCACATCCACGATGTACCCACCGTGATAGCCGTCGGGTGGTGCTGGCCGACCGTGAGCGGCGGCGAACAGCGACTCCCCGAAACGGTCCATCTGCACCCCGCGGTCGTTGATGTAGAACTCCCGCACCACCTCAGCCCCGGCGGCCGCCAGGACACGAGCGAGCGCATCGCCCACAGCCGCCCACCGAGTGTGGCCAAGGTGTAACGGTCCCGTGGGGTTGGCGGAGATGAACTCCACATTGATCCGGACGCCAGCCAGGGCATCACTTGCGCCGTAAGCATCCCCGGCCGCGACCACAGCGGCCGCGAGTTCTCCGGCAGCGGCGGCATCCAGCACGATATTGAGGAACCCAGGGCCTGCCACTTCGGCTGACTGAATGCCAGGTTGCGCAGCCACATGCGAAGCCAAGATCGCAGCGACCTCTCGCGGCGGACGGCCAGCGGGGCGGGCCAGGCGCATGGCAATGTTGGTGGCGTAATCACCATGTGCCTCGTTGCGCGGCCGCTCGATCACGATGTCCGACACGGGGGGTGACTGCGCAAGCGCCAATTCCTGTGCTGCCACGGCGCTGGCGATAGCAGCATGCACTACCTCGGCCACATCCTCGGGAGTCATGCGCGCAAGCCTAGTGGCGGATTCCGTCGGCAGAATCAGGCACCGGTCAGCAGGCTGGCCCGGGCACGCCATCGGGCACGGCGGGCTCCCGCAGCGAACCCGACACGGCGACCGCCACTGCGTAGGGATCTGGACCGTTGAAGGCTGCGGAGCCAAGCGCTCGCACCTGGATGCGCACGCTATGGCCAGGCTTTTCGAACGCCGCGTCGACGCGCACCCCTGGCTCCATCACACCGCAGACCCGCCGGTAGCCCTGGGCGGAAAGGTCTAACGTGATCGATTCGGCGTCCACCCGCACGTCTTGGGCAATCTGGTCCGCGGCGAGTTCCGGGCTCAATGGCCGTGCGTACACCCACAGGTAGGTGACGTTGCTCTGATCTGAATGACACCACGGACCGGAGTAGTACAACGGGGAGGGGCGTGGGATGGTGGCTGGGTAAGCATCGATTTCCAGAGTGGTGCACGGCGCGAATTGGGTGCCGTAAACCGCCAGATCCCCCACCGGTACGCCGGGTGCAACGGCGGCTTCAGCGCTGGCGGACGCTGTCACGCTGGCACCGGCGAGCGCACCGCCAGCCTGGCTGTCCGCAGCACAACCGGCTAGAAATACGGCCGCGGCTGCGACCACCACCCCTTGACGCCCAGGAGGAACGCAAGTGGCGAGTCGACCACCAAACCTCCGCCGCCGCACAGCGGGGTCGAGCACGGTCCCACGTGTCATCGCTGAAACTCTACAACCAGGGTAGTGATCATATTCGGATTCACCGTGTAAGTAACTTCGGCATGACGTCCCTCGGGCGATACGAACTTCTCCGACATCTCAACGTCCGCACCCGCTTCCGAGTCGGTGGACGTCAAGTTTTGCCACCCGTTGTTGCGGAGGGCCTTGTTGAGCGCTACGACAGCCGCATCGGCAGCTTCTGGGGCACCTTCACGATCGGAATAGGTCCAAGTGAGGGTGATGCCTTCGGCCTCTTGACATACGGGCCCACGCCAACCTGGCGGTGTGGGTTTCCCCTCGCTGCTGGGCCAGAGGACTGCCATCACGTTGTCGCAAGTGATCGCGCCCATCTGTTCTGGGGGCGCCCAAGATGACACCGAAGCCTGGGGCGCCGGAGGCAATTCGGCGATCTCCGCGGAGGAAGCGCGCTGACCCGAACATGCTGCCGCGAATACCACTGCCAGCAGCGGTAACCACAGTCGTTTCAGCACCCCACAACTGTGGCACTTGATCGCCGATCAAGCCCGTCGGGTCCGGTTAAGCCCCCGAACATCACCTCAACGGCCGTGTCTGGTGAGTGGCTGATAGCCTGAGCGCGCCCTGCGCCCCCGTAGCTCAGGGGATAGAGCAGTGGCCTCCGGAGCCATGTGCGCAGGTTCGAATCCTGCCGGGGGCACTTAGGAGCGGGGGCGGACAAGGCACCATGGTGGTATGAGTCTTCCTCCCGAATACGATTCGTGGCTTCGTCCTGAAGATGAAGAGCCCGCTGGGACCCCTGAGTCGCAGCCGGGCAACGAGGATGCATCTGCCACCCGGGTGGAAGCAACCGCCATCGACCCACAAACCTCCGCACCCGAGCCGCCACCTGCGATCCCGGTGATTCCCGCGCCGAAGGGCTCCGTACCGCAGCCAGCGGCCCCACCGGTCCCAGCACAACCGGTGATTCCCGTGATCCCAGCCCCACGCAGCGATACTGTCGCGCCCCTTGCCGCGACACGACCCCCATCTGCGGTACCGCCGAGTGCCACACCTCCCCGGAAACCTTCGGTCGCTCCAGGATCGCCGCCATCCGCCCGCGGGCGGAACAAGCGCCGCCACCCCTGGCGCCGGCGGATTTTGTGGCTGCTGGTGGCGTTCGGCGTCTACCTCACGTCTGTGGTGGTCGTCTTCGCGCTGGCCGTGAACAAGATCCCGGACCCTGCATTTGATGCCCTCGGCACCGCCCGGGGCATGAATGTGCTGATCGTCGGCAGCGACAGCCGCGCCGGTCTTACTGAAGAACAACAAGCGCAACTGTCCACCGGCAGCGTGGAAGGGCAACGCACCGACACGATCATGTTGCTCAACATTCCGCTGATCGGTACCCCAACCTTGATTTCGATTCCGCGGGATTCCTGGGTGGAAATTCCCGGTCACGGATCTGGGAAAATCAACTCTGCCTACGCGATTGGCGGACCGGCGCTACTCGCCGACACAATCGAGAACGCCACCGGACTAGCTGTCACCAACTACATCGAAGTCGGATTCGCCGGGATCGCCAACACCACCGATGCCCTCGGTGGTGTGGTGCTGTGCCCAGCGGACAACTACAACGACGTCTACAGCGGTCTGAACGTCAGCGCCGGCTGCCAGGTGATGGACGGTACAACTTCGCTGGCTTACGTCCGGATGCGCTACCAGGATCCCAAAGGTGACCTCGGGCGGATCGAACGGCAGCAGGAGTACATCTCAGCCGTGGCCAAGAAAGCCCTCAGCCCACTCACCTGGCTGCTGCCATGGCGTGCGTATGGAACGGCGCGGGCAGCCGGATCGGCACTCACGGTCAACCAGTCCACCAATGTCTGGGACCTTGGACGGGTCGGCTTCGCCATGGGCATGATCTCGCTTGGGTGGGGTGATTCCACCACGGTCCCGACCGAGCCGGGCACATATCGAGTGAACGGCCAGGACGCGCTCAAGTGGAATTCGCCCGAAGCCAAAAAATTGTTCGACAGCGTCAGCTGACGAGGGCTGCGCCGCCTTGTGGCGTGCTCTGATGGTGTGGGGCGTCAGAGGGCTGGTGGGGGGCTACTCGCCCGTGACGGATTCCACTGCTGATTGGGCCTTCTTGGCCCAGTCCAACTTGTTCTGGGCGGCCGTCAATTCCGCCTGCAGGCGATCCACCTCGGCTTGCGCCTCGGCTTGGTTGACGGTGGCCGAACTGCGCATCCCGCTGGTGAGACTGCCGACGACGGGAGTGTCCTGCACCGACTCCCACAGGTCTCCGGCAGCTTCCGTCGCAGCCAGATCAGCTTGCGCCTGCTGCAGTTTGGCGGTGAGTGTGGTCACCGCCGCTTGAGCTTCGGACACCTTCGCTTGGGCCTTGTCGCGGGCCAGATCTGAAATACCCATGTTCATCAGCGTACTCGCGCGCAGCTTTTGCGGTCACTGCTTGTGGGATTGATCGGCACCCCACCAATGCGCGGTTGCGCCTCGACGGCCACGAAAGAGCGCCACCAGCAGCAGGGCGAAGAGTGCGCCTGCGAGGTCGGTGATGATGTCGAACACTGAGAATGACCGTTCGACCGCCAAGGTTTGACCCAATTCGGTCGCTGCTGCCAAGGCCAAGGCCGCGAGCGCAACCTGCCACAAAGCGCGGCGCGGAAAGTCCCACGCCACTGCCGCCGACCACAGCGCAAAAAGCCCGAAGTGCACAGCGACTCCAGCCGCAGGAACTCCCACGTCCGGGACCGCGGGCCCGGGCATGAAGAGGGCTCCCAGCACCAATATCGTGGCGAGGACGGTGGGCCAATAGCGCCACGCGTGCCGCTTGTGCACAGTTTCGGAAGTCACCTCACATCCTCTTTCAGGTTCCCTGCCACCGGCCATCCCGAACGTGTGGCGTACACGGGTGGCAATTGTTGCCTATCGTGGGGTTATGCCTACTTGCACGATCTCCGGTCTCACGTTCGACTTTACCGATGACGGACCGGCGACCGGCGAACCGGTTCTGCTGCTGCATGGGTTTCCGCAGGACCGCACGTCTTGGCGGGAAGTAGCGGCTGGTCTGCAGGATGCGGGGTTCCGAACGATCACCGTGGATCAGCGGGGATACTCCCCGCGCGCCCGCCCGAACCGCACCCGTGACTACACACTGAGGCATCTGGTTTCAGACGCTACCGGCCTGCTGGACACCTTGGGAATCGACCAAGCCCATGTGGTCGGTCACGACTGGGGTGGGGCGGTGGCCTGGGGGTTGGCATCGGCGGCGGAAGATCGACTGCTGTCGTTGACGGTGCTCTCCACCCCACACCCAGGGGCAATGTCGCAGGCCTCGCTGCGCAGCACACAATTAGCCAAGTCCTGGTACATGGGGATGTTTCAAGTGCCGTACGCAGCCGAACTGGCGTTGAAACCCGGCAGCCCGATGTGGCAGGCAATGATGCGGGGGCTACCGCCGGAGTCCGTGGCTCACTACACCTCGCGGGCCAAAGAGCCAGGAGCACTCACGGCAATGTTGCGGTGGTATCGCGCACTGCCCCTGGACATCGTGCGTCCTTCGGTACCCATGCATCGGGTACGCCTGCCCACCTTGTATGTGTGGGGTCGGCGCGATCCCGCGCTCGGGGAGGCGGCCGCTTTGGCCACCGCCAAGTACGTCACCGGGCCCTACACCTTTGTGGCACTGCCCGACCATGGACACTGGCTACCGGAACAGGCTGCGGCGGAATTGTTACCGATACTCACCGAGCATCTGCTGGCGTGGAGTTAATCCGCGGGCACAGCCGCGATAAGTTCCGGACCGTTGTTGCGCACGGAGTTCACAGCAGTTGTCACCGGATAGGCGGTGAGTTGTGCTGCCGCGGCGGTGGGGTCGAGCAGACCGCGCGGATCGCCGGAAAAATTCGGGTCGAGCCAGGCATCCCAGTGCTCGCGGGCCACGATTACCGGCATGCGATCGTGGATGAACGCCACTGGACCCGCCGACGGCGCGGTGAGGATTGCGGCAGTCATCAGCCAGGCTTGCGGGTCGTCATCCGGAAGGCTGCGGTCGCGCCACAATTCATACAGCCCCGCCAACGCCAACGTAGCGTCGTCGGCGGCGTGGATGAAGTACGGCTGCTTGCGGGGACGCCCGGAACCGGTGGTGGGTCCGATGACCGGGGTATGCCACTCGTAGTAGCCGGCCGCCGGCACAATTGCTCGTCGGCGGGCCCACGCGCGTCGGAACGACGGCTTGTCCGCCGCGGTCTCCAGACGTGCGTTGATCATGCGGTTGCCGATGCTGGGATCCTTGGCCCATGACGGCACCAACCCCCACCGCACGGTAGCCAACACTCGCTCGGGTACCCCGTCGATCTCCCAATCCATCACGGCGTAGACCTCTTTAGTGGGGGCCACGTTGTAGTCCGGAAGCAGGATAGTGTCCGGCGTCCGCGTGACGCGGAACTCATCCGAGAGGTAGGCCGGGTCTCGGTTGGAGACGTATCGTCCGCACATGGTGGCAGCCTACGGCGCGTTGGTCGCTACCCTGACCTCATGCTCGCCGCTGCCCAGTCGTCTCCCTGGCCCGCGCCTGCTGTTACCCACCCGATCCATGCCACCGTACGGATTCCAGGTTCCAAGAGCATGACCAATCGTGCGCTGATACTGGCGGCACTGGCTGCGTCCCCCTCGACCATCGAGGGTGCCCTCTTGGCGCGGGATTCCCAGTTGGCTATCACCGCCTTGCGTCAACTTGGTGCCGATGTGGCTGTTTCGGGAACGACCGTATACATGGCGCCGCTGGCGGTATCCGGGTCGAAAGCCGGGGCCGGGCAAGGAGCCGGCTCGGCCACCTTCACACATGTCACGGACGATTCGTCGGTGACGGCGATCGACTGTGGCTTGGCGGGAACTGTCATGCGATTCCTGCCTCCGGTGGCGGCACTGACCGAACAGACTGTGCGGCTGGACGGGGATCCACGCGCCCGACTGCGTCCGCTGGCACCCCTCACTGCGGCACTGCGCACCTTGGGTGTGCAGGTCTCCGGCGACCACCTGCCGATCACGATTCGCGGCACCGGGGCTGTGGTGGGCGGGGCAGCAACGCTGGACTCGTCGACGTCCAGCCAGTTCGTCTCCGGATTGCTGTTGGCCGCTGCCCGTTTTGAGCAGGGCGTGCGCGTGACGCATCGCGGGCCGGCCTTGCCATCGCTACCGCATATTCAGATGACGGTCGCGATGCTCGCCGAGCGCGGTGTGCGGGTGGAGTCCCAGGACGACAACCTCACACACTGCCACTGGCGAGTCGCCCCGGGACCCATCGCCGGCGGCACCTTCAGCGTCGAGCCGGATCTCTCCAACGCTGGCCCGTTTCTGGCCGCGGCCATGGTCACCGGCGGCACGGTGAGGATTCCCGGTTGGCCACGTCACACCTGGCAAGCCGGGGACGCACTGCGCGAGATCTTTGCCGCGATGGGCGCGCAAGTAGTCGTCGATCACGATGGCCTCACCCTCATCGGACCTGTCACTCCGCACGGGATCGACCAAGACTTCTCAGCTGTTGGAGAACTCGTTCCCACCGTCGCCGCCGTCGCGGCACTGGCCGATGGTCCTAGTCGTCTGCGGGGGATCGGCCACCTGCGTGGACACGAAACCGACAGATTGGCCGCGCTCGGGCGGGAATTGCAGGCTCTCGGGTGTCACGCTGAAGTGTTTCCCGACAGTCTGGCGATCACACCTGGGCCGCTGCAGCCCGGCGTGGTGGAATGCTACGCGGACCATCGGATGGCCACCTTCGGGGCGATCATCGGGTTACGCGTACCGGGCACTCACCTGTCGGATGTGTCCTGCACCACCAAGACGCTGCCGGACTTCGCTGAACTGTGGACCGCGATGGTGACCGGCGGATGAGGACAGCGGCAACATGACGCGTGACCTAGACGAAGACGACGTCAGATTCCGGCCGAATCGCCGCAGTACCCGCCCCCGGAGCAAACTGCGTCCGACCCATGCCGCCGCGGTAGCCGGCATCGTGGTGGGCGTCGACCGCGGTCGGATTGCGTGTGAACTAGCAGACGGCACCCTCGTGATGGCCGTCAAAGCCCGCGCATTGGGTCGACGCGGACTGATCGTCGGGGACCGAGTGCGGATCACCGGCGATGTCAGTGGCACCTGGGACACCTTGGCCCGGGTGGTGCATGTAGAGCCACGCCGCACCCTTTTGCGCCGCACCGCCGACGATGTGGAAGCCACCGAACGTCCGCTCGTAGCCAACGCCGACCAATTGGGAATCGTGGTTTCGGTGGCCGACCCGGCGCCGCGCACTGGCTTCGTAGATCGCTGCCTGGTAGCCGCCTACGACGCTGGAATCGCACCCCTGCTCGTGGTCACCAAAACCGACTTGGCAGATCCGGCGGAGTTTCTCAGCGGCTACGAAGCGTTGGACGTGCCGGCGGTCGCCGTCGCCCGAACCCACGGAATTGCGGGGCTCGCTGACCGGCTGCACGATCACACAACGGTGCTCATCGGGCAAAGTGGGGTGGGCAAGTCCACGCTGGTCAACCGATTGGTGCCCACTGCGGATCGCGCGACCGGGGTGGTCAACGAGGTCACAGGACGTGGCCGACACACGTCCACCTCAGCGGTCCTGCTGGATCTGCCGGGCGGTGGGGCGATCATCGACACCCCGGGAGTGCGCAGTTTCGGCCTGAACCACGTCTCCCCCGACACCGTCGCCCACGCCTTCGCTGATCTGGCTGACGGGACTCACGAGTGTCCGCGCGGCTGCACCCACGACGAAACAGACTGCGCATTGGACGACTGGGTGGCCACGGGACATGCGCCGAGCGCTCGACTGGCCTCGCTCCGTCGAATCTTGCGGGCGCGGGCTGAAGCCCCGGAATACTGATCGGTCCCCAATCACCGACCTCCCCCGGCTACGGTGATGTGGTGATCGACTCGTACGCAGACCTCGAATTCGCCCTGAGCTTGGCCGACTTGGCCGACCGGCTCACTACCGATCGCTTCCGGGCTGTGGACTTGGCGGTGTCCACCAAGCCGGATCGGACCCCGGTGACGGAAGCTGACCAAGCAGTGGAACGGGCCATCGCCGAACATGTTCGCAGCCACCGACCTGGCGATGCCATGCTCGGTGAGGAGTACGGCACGTTTGGTGATGTGACGGGCCGCTGCTGGGTGGTGGATCCGATCGACGGGACGGCCAACTACTTGCGCGGGGTGCCCGTGTGGGCCACCCTCATCGGTTTGCTGGAAGCTGGCACACCGGTGCTCGGGGTGGTGACTGCTCCGGCGATGGGCCGACGTTGGTGGGCCGATACTCGACTTGCCGCCAACAACCGAGCCTTCACGCAAGATGTCGATGGACGAGTGCGGCCGCTGCGGACCTCACACGTGCGCGACTTGGCCCACGCTTCACTGTCGTATTCGGACCGGTTGGGTTGGCCGGAAGGGGGGCTAGATGCGCTCGCCGGAGCAGTCTGGCGCACCCGCGCCTACGGCGATTTCTATTCCCACGTGCTGGTAGCGGAGGGCGCCGTTGATGTCGCTGTGGAGCCGGCGTTGGCGGTGTGGGACGTGGCAGCACTGGTGCCGCTGGTACAGGCAGCCGGGGGCATCGCCACCGGGACGCGGGGTGCCGAGGTGATCGAATGGCACGATGGACGGCCTGCGGTGCAGGCCGGTTTGGTCAGCAGCAATGGTGCGCTACACAGTGCGACTACCGCCTACTTGCACGACTGATGGATCGTGAGCGACGATCGGGATATCGGCGTCTACGCAAGACGCTAACTAGCGCCCATGCCGGTTGGGTCCACGTCTTCTTCGTCCGGCCGAGGTAATCGCGGCGTGGTCTGCGCCCAGAACCGGCTCACCGCATACACCACCGATACCACGGGCACAGCCACCACTGCCCCGACAATTCCGGCCAGCACTGTCCCAGCTGCGACCGACAGAGCCACTGCCAATGGGTGAATGCTCACCGCCCGGGCCATCACCAGCGGCTGCAGCACATGGCCTTCGAACTGCCCGATCAGCGCGATCATGACGATTACGCCAAGCGCCACCAGCGGCCCATCGGCGGCCAGCGCCACGATCGCGGCGACGATCATGGCCAAGGGTGCACCGATGATCGGGATGAACGATCCGAAGAACACCAACAGCGCCAGCGGGACTGCCAGCGGCACCCGCAGGATCGCCAATCCGATGCCGACCAGAATGGCGTTGGTGCCGGCCACGATCACGATCCCGCGGGTGTAGCCGGCGAACGTGGTCCAGGCCACCAGCCCGGCTCCATCAGCTCGAGGACGCTGCCGCTTCGGCACCATTGCCAGCAGCCAATCCCAGATCCGTTCGCCCCCGGCCAGGAAGAAAATCGAGGCGAAGAGCGCGAGGAAAATCGCGGTCATCCCTTCGAAAATGGTGCCCGCCCCACCGATCGCCCGGCTGGCCAGGTCGCTTTGGTGCTCGGCGATCCATTGCCGAAGTTCCTGCAGGTAGGTGCTGATCGTGTCGGAGTCCAAATGCAGGGGTCCGTCCTGCAGCCATTGCTCGATCTGGCTGAGACCATCGCGGAATTGCACACTGAGCGTGGGCAGCTGATTGGCGACCTCGGTGCCGATGAAAGTGAAGACTGAAGAGAGCACCAGGATGCTGCCCAACAGACCGATGGCAACTGAGACCCCGTTCGGCAGGAACTTGTTGAAGAACCGCACAATCGGGCCCACCAACGCTGTGATCACGAGCGCCATGAACATGGCAATCGCCACAAATTCCAAACGGGCCAGCAGTGAGACCACTACATAGAGCAGTGCACCGATGAGCAGCAGCCGCCAAGAGTAGGCAGCTGCCACGCGCAAGCCGCGGGGAACGTCATCGTGCACGGGACCCATCCTTCCACGCCGGAGCGAGATCCGGCAGGGCTATCGCCCAGCTTCCGTTCGGGCCACTACCTGCATGTGCAAACCGCCGCGCGGCTTGAGCATCACCATCGGATCGACGTCGGCGGGGCTGGTCGTCGTGGGTTGGAGCCGGAACTTTGCTGCCAGCTGGCTGATCATCAATGCGCTTTCCACCCGCGCCATATCGCGCCCGATGCACAACCTCGGCCCGGCCCCGAACGGAATGTACGCGCCTGTGACCGGCGGCGGTGGCCCATCGGCAAACCGATCGGGCCGAAAACGGTACCGATCCGCGCCCGCACTGGGATGACGATGCACCAAATATGGACTGATCAACACCAGCGAACCTGTGGGCAGGTGGTGGCCCAATACTTCATCGGGGGCAACGGATTTCCGGGAAATCAGCCAACCCGGGGGGTAGAGCCGCAGCGACTCGTCACTCACTGACATCGCTGTCCGAAGCGCCGGAACATCGGCAAAAGTGGGGGTGCGACCGCCGTAGACGGCGTGCGCCTCGGCGGCCACCTGATCGGCAACTTCCGGATGCCGGCCAAGCAGGTACCAGGTCCAGGTGAGGGAACTTGCCACTGTCTCGTGGCCGGCGACGACGAAAGTCACTACTTGATCACGAATCTCGCGCTCGCTGAGGCTGTCGGAGGCTAGCAACACATCGAGCATGTCCGCCGGTTCCGTTGGCCGCGGGCGGCGGCGACGAGCGGCGACCAATTCAGCAACGAGCCGGTCGAGCCGAGCAACCGCCGCCCGCAGCGCACGATTCGCCGGAGTCGGCAACCAAAGCGGGAGAGGCAGTGGGTTGCGCGTCCGCAGCACCACGCCTGCAAGAGCTTCTTGAGTGGCAGACACCAAGGCCGCTGACTGTTGGTGCAGATCGGCGCCAAATAACGCCGCACCCACCACTTCCAACGCTGTTCGCATCATTTCTTCGTCGACGTCCACCACTGCACCGGAATCTGCACCCGGTCGAGCGCCGGCTTCCGCCCAGATTGCGGCCCGGCGGGTGGCAGCGGCCACAGTGTGCTCGGCCACAGCCGTCACCGCCCGGGGATGAAACGCCGGCTGCACAAGTTTGCGCTGTGCTCGCCACTGCGCAGTATCGGCGGCGAGCAGGCCTTGGCCCGTCACCAATGCCAGATTTCGATACTGCACTGTGGCTTTGCCATACGCCTTGTGGTTTGCCTGTAGCACCCTGCGGACCCCATCTGGATGGGTGATCAGGAATGTGGGCGGCACCGGGATCGGAAACTGCACCACATCGCCGAAGGCCTCCCACGAGGATTCCAAAAAGCCCAGGGGGTTGGTCCGGATCGCACGGAACGAGCGCAACATCTCCCCGCCCTCAGGACCCGGTGCGGTGACGGGAGTCCACCCATGTCGACGTGTGGTCCCCATGTTGATCAGCCTATTCCCCGGCCGCGCACCACTGCAGGCAGCCGCCCCGCGTGGGCAGAACTGGAGCTGTACCTGGCGCTACCCGCCCTGGCGCAACACCACGTCGGTGCGTGAACCCGGCGAGAGTGTGAGCACCACCGGCACGCCACTGTCGGCGACCGTACCTGCCGATGGCGCCATGGCAGTGACGTAGCCGGGTGGCAGCGGCTGCTGTGCGGCCAACGTGCCGGGGGCAACTTCTACGGTGAATCCGGCCGCGGTCAGTGCGCCGAGCGCCGCATCGAGCGGTAGACCCACCACATTGGGCACTGCGACAGCCGGTAACGGTGTGACGTTTCCGGTGGGGAAATTCACCACCGGCGCATCGGCTAGCGCCGTTGCCATGATCTGCTTCCAGATCGGCCCGGGAACCGCCCCGCCGTAGACCTCGTCGTAAAACTCCCCGAAAGCCACAACGTCCCGCAACGGGTGGGTGGGCCCACCAAGAGGATCTCCCACCCACACCGCGGCGGCCATCTGCGGTGTGGCTCCCGCGAACCACGCTGCCGCGAACTCGCCTGCGGTACCGGTCTTGCCGATCGCTGGCCGACCAAGGGTCATGGCGGCACCGGTCCGGGCGGGGTCGGCGCCATCGATCGTGCCCGCCAGAATCGTGTTGACCTCCGCCGCAACTGCTGGGTCAAGCTCTTGATGGCAATCCGCCGCGGCCACCGGCAGCTCTTCGAGACCGTCTCTCACGATTGCGGTCACGACGATCGGATCGCACCGCACCCCGCCGGCGGCCAAGGTCGCATACACGTTGGCCACCTGCAACGGCGAAGTGTCGAAGTCGCCCAGCGTCAAGGCAGCATCCACCGGCGAAACTGCACCTGGTCCAGTGGTGGGAATGCTCGACATTCCCAGACGTTGGGCCATTTCGGCCACAGGCATGACGCCCGTCTGCTCAATCAGCCAGACGAAATACGTGTTGGTGGATCGCCAGGTCGCCTGTTCCAGATTCATGGTTCCACCCGGCCCGTCACCAGCATTTGTGAATCCGCCGGGTGGTGCGCCGAGTTCCTCGGGGGTGTAGCGGGCGGGCGCGGTCCACACGGTTTTCGGATCAAAACCTTGCTCGATCGCGGTGGCCAATGTGATGGGTTTGAATGTTGATCCGGGCTGAAAATTGGGCAGCACCGGGTAGAGCACTTCGGACTGGCCGGCTGTGGCATCCGGACCCCACGGCCGACTGCCCGCCAGCGCCAACACCTCGCCGGAGCCCGGAGCGACCACCGCAGCCGAAGCCACCACCCGGTTGGTGGGTTCAAACGCCGCTTGCACCGCAGCGTCGGCCGCCTGTTGGGTGACCGGGTCCAGCGGGGTCCGGATCGAGAGGCCGCCGCGGTAGAGCAACTCTTGGCGGGCAGCTTCGGTGGGGGCGAATGAGGGATCGGTGGCGATGGTGTCCTTCACCCACTGGCAATAAATGGGATAGGCCGACACCGCACACCCGTTCGGTGGAATCGAGGGTGTCAGGTTCAGCGGCTCAGCTTTGGTCGCGGCTGCTTGGTCCGCGCTGATTTTGTTGTTGGCGACCATCCGGTCGAGCACCTGGTTGCGCCGTTTCAAAGCAGCATCGCCGCGGTTGATCGGGTCGAAGACGCTGGGGGCGTTGAGCACGCCAGCCAATGTGGCTGCCTGGTTGAGAGTCAGGGCATCAGCTGAGGTGGAGTAGTAGCGGGCTGCCGCAGCCCCCAATCCGTACGCGCCATTGCCGTAGAAGGCCGTGTTGCTGTAGCGAGTGAGGATCTCGTCTTTACTGAGCTGATCTTCCGCCGCCACCGCGGCGCGGGCTTCGGCGAGCTTGCGGCCGATGCTGACATCATCGGCAGCCAACCGTTCCTCTTCAGTGTCTGCAGCCGCCTGAATCAGGTTTTTGATCCACTGTTGCGTGATCGTCGAGGCACCTTGGCGATTGCCGCCGGTGAGGTTGTTGATCAGAGCCCGCGTCGTGCCGGCGAGATCCACACCCCCATGCTGATAGAAGCGCTCGTCTTCGGTGGCGAGCAGTGCGTCCACGAATAGTGGGGACATCGCGTCCCGGCTCACCGGAATGCGATCTTCGGAGTACAGCGTGGCAAAAACCGCGCCGTTGCGATCGAGCATGACCGAGCGGTGCGGCAGCGCAGCGTCGAATGGCACGTTGACGGTCATGGTTTGCCAAAGGTCGACAGTGCGTACGGCGCTGGCGCCAGCTGCCAAAGCTGCCGGCGCCGCAGCGAGGCCCACAATCACGCCGATGCCCAGCGCCCCCAGTATCAGTGAGCCGAGTGCAGTCAGTCTCCCCCATCGACGTCGACGAACCCGCGTCCGATTGCGGCGCACTGCGGCCGGAAATCGGCGCACGAGTAAACTTCGACGTGCTGCCAACTGCTACTTCACCTCCCGGCCGTACCGACGCGATGGAGAAAATCTCCCGAAATGTGGAACGTGGATGCCAGTCGCGACGCCGAATCAGTGACACTGGTAGGTGACAGCTCGCTTCCGCTGGTCAGCCCGCGGTCACATATCGACCACCGTACCGACATCATGTCCCGAACCTGTCCAACTGTACGCACCACACCGGAGCCATTGTGAACATGGACGCACGTCCACCCCAACGGGGTTCCACCCGTGGGTTGCCGTCGTCATGGCCACCACCCGCGCCGGAGACCGTGCCACCGCCACCTGCCAAAGGACGCGGTCGCCGGGCGGCCGCTTTCGCGATTGTCGGGGTGCTGCTCGCGAATGTGCTCGTAGCTGCTGGATTGCTTGCTAGCGGCGTTCTCCCGTGGCAGTTCGCCACAGCCGCCGCGAAAGAAACCGGCCAACCGCCGCTGGAAATCAGCGCGGCGGCCTCACCCGCGGCGTCCACCGTGACCGCCACCATGGCGACCGAGGTGCCGGGCTTCACCGGGGCGGCCGCGAGCAATCTGGGCGCAGGTGTTGCCGCGGCTTATCCCTGTGAGATTTCCGCCCCCGCCCAATCTGTCCTCGGCCAGTACCGCACCTACAGTGCCGGCGCCACGAGCGTGACCGCCACGACATCCGTGTACCCGACCGGTTCCGGTCCTTGGGTTATGGAAACGATGGCCGCCCAGCTCGCCGATTGCGCCGACCGCCGCGGAGAAGTCAACCGGGCTGGCAATGTGGAGGAGCTCGGGGTCAGGGCTGTCACCGCGGAACTCCCCTCCGGCACGCTCTATCTCGCGCGACGCGGAGATGTCATCCTGCGGGTCAGCGGCCCACGCGAACAAGCTGAAGCTGTGGTGACCGCACTGGATGCCACCCTGGCCAGCAATTTGACGGCGTGTGCCGATCCGGTGGGATCTGTGGGTGACGAAAGGCGCAATCCTTGGCTGGCTGACGTTCCCTACCAGGGTCTACTGGCGGACCTGGCTGTGACCGTCGATCCGTTGGGTCCGCCCGCACCTCCCATGGGGGTCACTGCCGTTGCGCTCGACACGCCGGCGCCGGACCTCCCGACCGTGGTGGTTCCGGATCGTCCCGCCGATCCGGTGTGGCCAGCCGAACTTCCTGCCCCAGTGATCAAGCCCACCGCACCGACCAGTCCGGGGGTCGAACCAGTGAGCACTGTGATCAAGGTGCCCGAAATCGATACCGTGGGACCGGTCTGCGGCTGGGGTTACACGCTCACCGCTGCCCCCGATGTCAACCCCGCCGAGATCGCGGAACGCAAGTCGACGCTCGCCCTCGCCGCGCGGAGCAATCTGCTGGCGCGGCAGCAGGCATGGCGACCCGCGGTGCTGACTTTCTATCAGGACTGGGCCACGTATCAGACCGCCGTGAACGCCTACCAGCGCTATGCATCTTCGGTATCTGCGGTCGCAGTTGCCTGGTCAGTTATTTCCGAGCAGCGCAAGGCTTACCGCGCGGCACTTGCCGCGTACGAGCGGGCAATTGTCGCGCGCGATGAGTTCCTGGCCGAGCAGACCGCCGCCAGAACTGCGTATGACGCGGAGGTGGCGGCCTGCTTGATCCCCGTGCCCACGCCGACTGCGCCCACCCCAAGCACCAGCCCGGGTGCAACCCCCGAGGCCACTCCGACGCCGACGCCGACGCCGACGCCAGTGCGGATCTGTCCGCCGATCCGACCGGCGATCCTGGACCAGTTGCCACCCACGGTGCCGCTGCAGCCGACCCCTCCGCCAGATCCACGGCCAGTGGACGCCCGCTGAACTCAGTTGAACAGTTCGGCTGCGTGCTGACCTGGCTGGATCACCCACCTCGGGCAAGGTGCTCAAAGCGGCGGTCGCTGCCGCGCCCGTGCCCGGCGCGCGACGGCTTGCCACACAACGATCAACAGCGCGAGATTGAGCAGTGCACTTGCGGGCAAGCCCAGTGCACCGGCGCCCCACCAAGTGCCAAAGCCAGTTGCGCAGATGCTCAGCACCACCACGCCGCCGGTGAGGGAGGTCAGCAAGGGTGGAGCCCGCCAGACCCCGGGCACTCGGTCGATCCGCGCCGCCACCCAGCCGGCGAACCCGGCCACGAGCCACGCCCCCACAAGCACCAGAACCACTACCAGCACATGCACTACCCACCACCACAATGTCAACGGCGCGGCTCGCATGCCGCAGGCAAAGGCGACCAGCGCGGCAACCGCCACCAGCGGGATGTGCCAGAGGTAGATGCCCATCGCCCGAGCACCGACGATTGCCACTGGCACCCACACGGCGTCGTGTCGGAAGAGTTGGGTGAGGGGTCGCCACAGCACCCCGATGACACAGATCTGGGCAACGCCATACAGCGCCAACACGACACTCGGCGGCGAGAGGTTTGACAGTTCCGAGTCCCCGGCCACCGTGATCAACGACTGTGAGTAGGGCCCAAAAATCGCCACCGCCATGGAGCAGCTCAGGGCGATCAACGCGGCCACGATCATCTTCCAGGCGGCCTGGGTGCGCAGCAGCGGAAGTTGATACCCCCACTGATGCAGCCATCCCCACACCAGGAGCAGATTGCACCAACCGATCCAGGTCGGGGCGCCGACGATGCGAGCGACGTCTACGAGCACGATCACCACGAACCACACCGACAACGTGAGCACTGGTCGGGTGCGCCACCGCGCGGTCAGCGGCACGGCTGTGATCACTAGCAGATACACGCCCGCGAACCACAGCAGGAACGAGAGAAATCGCCCTGCCGTCACCACCGTGCCGCCGGCGAATTGCCCGGTGGCAGCGGCCACCGGAAGCAGCAGCACCGTCCATACGGCGGCATACAGCAGGATCGGGCTGAGGAGTCCCCGAGTCCGACTGCGCCAAAACTCGGCCGCACCGTGCCGCTGCCACGAGGCCATGTTGCTCACGGCACCCGCCGCGAAAAACAGCGGCAATACCTGGAACAGCCACGACACCCACACCAACGATGGCGCGGTCTCTAACACGTTGCCGATGCTGCCGGATGGAGAGACGTGCCAAGCCAGGCTGTGCCCGGCGACCACGGCGAGCAACGCGCACGCTTTCACCGCATCCAACACTCGATCGCGCCCGAGTGTGGCCTGCACGACGCGGGCTCGGACGCCTCGAGCCGTGCTGGTGGGAGCCTGATTCGTCACGCAGTCACAGCATCACAGATCGTCAGGCAGATGCAAGAGTCATCGGCTATTCACCTGGAGTTCACCCCTGATTACGGCTACGCTTCCGCCACTGGCCAAACCGGGAGGTGAAACACCGTGCAATTTTCGCTCGCCGACACATTCGGCAAGATGGAACCCAAGACCTGGGTCACCATGGGCAATCTAGTGGCGGGCATCTCGGTGGGCGCGTACCTCATCCCGCAGGCGATGGCCTATGGCAGTTTGGCTGGCGTCGGCGCCACCGTGGGGTTGGCAACTGCAATCGTGCCACTCGTGGCATATGCCCTAATCGGCAAGCACAAATGGATGTCAGTGGGGCCAGAGTCATCTGTTGCGCTGATGGCCGCAGCTGCAGTCGGACCGGTCGCACTGGCGAACAACATGGACCCCGCGCTGCTACTCCCGGTGATGGCCTCCATCGTGGGCGTAGTCCTGATTATCGGCCGCCTGATCAAAGCTGCGTTCCTCGCCGACTTGTTGTCGCTGCCAGTGCTCGTGGGGTATCTCACCGGGATCGCGGTGTTGATGATGATGTCCCAATTGACCAAACTCACCGGGATCGAGGCCAACACCGAAGATCTGTGGACATTGCTCACCACCACCGTGTGGACCATGCCCGATTGGGGCATGCTGACGGTCGGTTTGATCGTCACTGCGATCGCTTGGGTCGGACCCAAGATCTCACCCCGTTTCCCGGGTGCCGTGGTGGCGCTGGCTGTGTCGATTCCGCTGGGCATTTGGGCTGGCATCCCCACCATCGGCCCAGTTGCGAGTGCGCTGCCGCAATTCGCCGTCCCGGACGTGTCGTGGGATCTCGTGCAGTCGTTGGTTTGGCCAGCTGCCACAGTGGCGGCCGTCGCTTTCACCGATGTCATGATCACAGCGCGCGCCATCAACGACGGCACCCGCGTCAATGATGAACGCGAAATGCTCGGGCTCGGGGGCGCGCAGCTCGCCACGGGTTTCTTCGGCGGCTACCCCGTGTCGGCGTCGTCGTCACGCACCGCCTTGGCCCGCGCCTCAGGTGCCACGAGCAAGCACTACGCGCTACTCGTAGTCGCCATGCTCATCATCGCCCCGCTGCTGTTGGGGGGTCTGCTGGCTCGGATCCCGCAAGCTGCTTTGGCCGGCATCATCCTGTATGCGGCGATTTCGTTGATTGAGGTCAAGCAGTGGCGCAAGTTGCGGGTTCTGCACCGCAACGAGTTGCTCATCGCAGCCCTGTGCACACTCACGGTGTTGTTCTTCGGCATTCTCACCGGCATTGTGTTCGCGATCGCAGCGTCGATCTTCGCCTTCCTGGCCCGGATCTCACGACCAAACGCGTCCGTCCTTGGATTCACCCCCGAGGGCGACTCGCTGCATGCGGTGGACAAACACGACCACGTCGAGATCGTGCCGGAACTCGTGGTCTTCCGGTACGAAGCGCCGCTGTTCTTCGTCAATGCACCGGACTTCTTCGATGAAGCAATCGATGCGCTTGAGCCCGATACTCGGGTCATGGTCATCAATATGGAAGCCTCCCCCAACCTCGACACCACCAGTTTGGACACACTCGAAGAGCTCGCGGCGTATGTGCATAGCCGCGGGGTTGAGTTGTGGTTGGCGCGTACCCGACACGACGTCATGGAACTGCTACGCAAACACGGTGTGTACGAGACCATCGGCGGCGGGAACTTCTACGACACCATGGCTGGTGCGGTCGAAGTCTTCAAGGAGCGCCAGGCGATCGCCTTGGAGTAGCGGTCTTCGCGTCCCCGTCAGTAGCGGGCAACTCCGCGGTTGAGCGCCACCATGGCTTCGGTCAGCCCGTCGATGCTCATCGGAAACATCTCAAAGACTCCCCCGACATCCTCGATCGACGTCCCGCGCCATCTGGACGTGTGCTCCGGATTGAGCCAGACACTCTGCGGAAAATGCTCCCGTAGCATGCGCAACCACCCCAACCCGCTGATGCCCTCAATGTCATCCGGAGCTGCCGGCGTGCGCATGTGGAGTTCGTAATCGGCCATGTAGGCATCCCCCACCATGATCAACTTGTAGTGGGGCGGGTAGCGGCGCAGCACATCATGCAGCCAGACGGGCTCGGTGAAGCGCTCTGTCTCAAACACCTTGCCATAGGGAACGTTATGGAAGTAATAGGTCTGTAGGTCCTTGAAGTGGGTGGATTTCTTCGTCGCGCTGAACAGTTGCGACACCAGGTGCGCGTACGGAGTCATGGACCCGCCCACATCAGCCATCAGGATCACGTGGGTATCGGGACGACGCGGCGCCCGCGTGACAACTTCGATGTCGCCCGCATTGCGCGCGGTGGCATCGATGGTGCTGTCCATGTCGAGTTCAAGCGCCGCGCCCTCGCGCACGAATGCCCGCAACCGACGCAACGCAATCTCAAACTGCCGAATGTCCAGGGTGACATCTGAGCGATACCCCCGATAAGCCCGCGCATCGGCAATCCGCAGCGCCGCTCGACCGCCGCCGGAACTGCCGGTGCTCAATCCGGCGGCAGCACTTCCTCCCTGCCCGTGCGGTGACTTGCCACCGGTCCCAATCCAGTAGTTGCCACCGTCGTGTCGCTCGGTCTGCTCCGCCAGTCGGGCTTTGAACAGCTCCCGCCACTGGGCAATCTGCTCGGCGCTCGGCGCTTGCTGATCTTCGGCGATCTCGGCTGTGCGGCGAACCTTATCCAGCCATTCCAGCAATTCCTCCGGAAGCGCCGGCAGTTGACCGTCCGCACCTGCGAACTCAGCAAGAAATGCCTGGTCAAAGGCATCTAACTGCCCTTCGTGATGCACGAGAATCGCCCGAGCGACGTGATAAAACCCATCCAACGAATGCCCATGCACACCACGAGCCAAAGCATCCGCGAGCGCCACCGTCTCGGTGACCCCGACTTTCACACCCGCTTCCCGCAGGCGGTAGACGAACCCGATGAACACCACTCACATCCGGTATCGCGGACGGCTGCGACCGGCAGCGGCTTCGGTGAAGACCTCCAGGTCCTGCTCCTTCTTCAGCAAGGTCCCCAGATAGGGCACCTGGCCGGGCAGGCTGACCTCATCGATCCCTCGGCTGCGCAAGACGGCAATCCAGTCGACGAGTTCGGAGGTGGAGGGACGCTTCCGAATACCCGTCATCCGACGCAATCCAAAAAAGACATCCAAGGCGGCGGTCAGCAGTTCCCCGTTCACTCCCGGGTGATGCACCTCCACGATCCGCGCCATGAGGTCACGGTCGGGAAAGTCGATGAAATGAAAGACACAGCGGCGCAAAAATGCGTCCGGGAGTTCCTTCTCGGCATTGCTAGTGATGATGACGATCGGCCGTTTCCGGGCCGCCACGACATCGCCGGTTTCCGCCACCGTGAACCGCATCCGGTCGAGTTCGTGGAGGAGGTCGTTGGGAAACTCCACATCGGCCTTGTCGATCTCGTCGATCAGCAACACCACGCGAGCCTCGGACTGAAACGCCCGACCCATCGGCCCCATGTGGATGTACTCGCGAATGTCTCGGACATCGTGATCACCGAAGCGGCTGTCATAGAGCCGCTGCACAGTGTCGTAGTGGTACAGCCCGTCCTGGGCACGAGTGGTGCTCTTGACATGCCACGTGATGAGTTCGGCCTCTGCGGCTTCGGCCACTGCCTCCGCCAGCAAGGTCTTCCCGGTGCCGGGTTCGCCGCGCACGAGCAACGGTTTCTCGAGCACCAGAGCACAGGCGACGGCCGCTTCCAGCGCGTCATTGGTCAGGTAAGAATCCGTGCCGGTGAAGGCACCGAAACCGGCGAACCCAGCATCGCTGCCGTCACCCCCAAACGTGGAAGTTGCGAAGTCCGAACCGGGTGGAAAAGTGTTCATTGCCTGATCATAGGCGCGCACCTCTATTCGCCGCCTCAGCCACGGCCATCACCGACAACTGCCGGGATTGTCATGCCGTCTGGGCGCACACTCACCAGTGCCCACCTTCGCCGGGAGGAGGAGAAAATCCTCACACCGTCAACGCGCCGATCACCAGGAACACCGCGGTCAACGGCACCACGACCACAGTTACCGCCGTCGCAACTGTGAGTGAGCAGGTGGACCAGTCGTGCTTGGGCGGCCGATCCGGCTGCCCGAAGTGCCCACGTGCCACCAAGATTGCCGCCGCCACAAGTCCGATCCCAACCAGCAGCAACACACCGGCCGCCGCAATCACCCCCGGAAAAAGGATCATGATCGCTGGGGGCAACGTCTGCAGTGCCCCCAGGGCACCCACGATCAGCAGATAGAAGTTGCGCATCAGCACCGCCAGAGCGATCACCGCCACGACAGTGGCCAGCGCAAAGTACACGCCCGCAGGCACCGAGGCCATCGTCGCGGAACCGAACACCATCACCACCGCACCGAGCACCATGCCCAACATCGGCGGCCGGATCCTGCGGGCCCACGAGAACATCAACCACACCAAGCCCACCGTCCAGATCGCTGCCCCTGGCAGAAATTCCGTGATCGGCGGCACCTCCGGGTTGTAGAGGTCACCGGCCGGTCCCGGAATCATCGAAACTGCGACTCCGGTGCTGATCACGAGCGCAGCAAACACGGCCGCATGCTGCAGAGCCCGCGGCTGCCACCACCACACGGCCAACCCGAGCAGGCCACCGCTGATCACCGCAGTGAGCAGCACGGCGTCTTCGCGCCAATCGAGAACGTCGTAGGCGACCATCGCCGCGGCACCGCCAAACGTGACGCACGCGGCGAGCCACAGCACTGAGCGCAACCGGTCACCGGCGGTGTTGGGCACTGCGGGCACGAGCCGTCCGGCCCCGAGCAACCCGGCGGTGCACAGCAACGCCAGGGCCATTCGGACGGCTGCGGGGATATCCGACCAGAACCGCCCCACAATCAACCCGATCGCCACCACGACCACCACACCGCCGAGGTAGCCCAACGCTTCCACCGCCAGTGACGCGAGATGACCCGGTGCACCGCGGCGCTGCGCCGCTTTCGCGTGCAACGCCCACTCGGCGTGCGGGTCGCTGCTCAACTGCTGCTGCTGTTCGCTGGTGAGCAAACCCTCGGTCTGCCACAGCCGCAGTAAATCCGCGACAGTCGCAATGTCTGAAGTTCCCCGGGGGTCGGCGTGCGGCTCGGCGGGGGTGCTGTGAATGGTCATGGCACACCTCCCACCCCCATCGTCTCGCTAGTACTGGATGTCACACGCGCACTGCCCGTCGAACGCGTCCGATCGGGCGACGCTGATCTCGGAAACCGCCCGCCGACGTTGCTGCCACGACGGTACCTGGCAGACTTCAGAGCATCACGTCCATCGCCTGTGAGGATCGCCATGTCCGCATACCCGCACCTGCTCGCCCCACTGGACCTCGGCTTCACCACGCTGCCGAATCGTGTGCTCATGGGCTCCATGCATGTGGGCTTGGAAGAAGCCCCAGGCGGTTTCGAGCGGATGGGGGCGTTTTATGCCGAACGCGCACGCGGCGGGGTGAGTCTGATCGTCACCGGCGGGATCTCCCCGAACGATGCCGGTCGGCCGTATCCCGGCGGCGCAAAGATGACTGATGCCACAGATGCGGCTGGGCACCGGGTGGTCACCGAGGCCGTGCACGCCGCCGGCGGCAAAATCGCCATGCAGATCCTGCACTTCGGCCGCTATGCCTACCACCCCGATCTCGTGGCCCCCAGCGCCATCAAAGCACCGATCAGCCCCGCCACCCCCCGCGCGCTCAGCACCGAAGAGGTGGAAGAAACCATCGAGGACTTCGTGAACGCAGCGCTGCTCGCGCAATCCGCCGGCTACGACGGGGTGGAGGTGATGGGCTCCGAGGGCTATCTCATCAACGAGTTCATCGTCAAGGCCACCAATCAGCGCGACGACGTCTGGGGTGGTGACTACCGGGCCCGGATCCAGTTCCCGATCGAGATCGTGCGGCGGATCCGGCAGCGGGTGGGTGACGAGTTCATCATCATCTACCGGCTGTCCATGCTGGATTTGGTGCCAGATGGCTCCACGCTGGAAGAGGTGCTGGAGTTGGCCCGGGAGATTGAAGCCGCTGGTGCCACCATTCTCAACACAGGCATCGGCTGGCACGAGGCGCGCATCCCCACCATCGCGATGCCGGTGCCGCGTGGGGCATACACCTGGGTGACCAAGAAGATCATGGGTTCGGTTGGGATCCCAGTGGTCACCAGCAATCGGATCAACAACCCGGACCTCGCCGAGCAACTGCTCGCCGAAGGTGTGGCTGACATGGTGTCCCTGGCGCGACCCATGCTGGCCGATCCCGATTTCGTGGCGAAGGCGGCTGCCGGCCGGCCGGAGACCATCAATACGTGCATCGCCTGCAACCAGGCGTGCCTGGACCACACGTTCGCCCTGAAACTCACCTCCTGTCTGGTGAATCCGCGCGCCTGCCATGAGACCGAACTTGTGATCACTCCCACCCAGGCACCCCGCCGTGTCGCCGTAGTAGGCGCCGGACCAGCGGGCATGGCCTGTGCGGTCACCGCAGCTGAGCGCGGGCACGACGTCACACTTTTCGATGCCGGCGATGTCATCGGCGGGCAACTGCTCGTGGCCAAGCAAGTGCCGGGCAAGGAAGAATTCAACGAGACGTTGCGGTATTTCGACGTTCGCCTCACCGAACTGGGAGTTGCTCGGGTACTCGGTCGCGAAGTGACCGCCCAGGATCTACTGGATGGCGGCTTTGACGACGTTGTGCTGGCAACGGGTGTCACACCGCGCCAGCCCGAGATCTCCGGGCTCGATCACCCGAGCGTGGTGTCGTACCTGCAGGTGCTGCGCGGTGAGGTCACTCCTGGACGTCGCGTGGCCGTGCTCGGCGCAGGCGGAATCGGTTTCGACGTGTCGGACTTCCTCACCGACGATGGCTCCCATGCCGCCACCGACGCGGCAGTGTTCTTCGACAAGTGGGGGGTGGACACCAATTACGCGGAGCGCGGCGGGCTCGTCCCACCCGCACCCGAAAAGTCGCCGCGCGAGGTGTTCCTGCTACAGCGCAAGACCACCAAGGTGGGTGCGGGGTTGGGCAAAACCACCGGCTGGATTCACCGCACCGAACTCGCCCGCCGCGGTGTCACGATGGTGCCGGGTGTCCACTACGACGCGATTGATGACGCTGGTTTGCACCTCACCGTGAACGGCGTAGCGCAAACCTTGGCGGTCGACACGATCGTGGTGTGCACTGGGCAAGAACCGCGCCGGGACCTCGTGGCTGACCTTGAAGCTGCCGGTCTGGATCCGGTGCTGATCGGTGGGGCCGATGTCGCGGCCGAACTGGATGCCAAGCGGGCCATCAAGCAGGGCACCGAGGTGGCCGCCGCACTGTAAGCGGTCGCACTGTTGGTGAAGCCCGGATAGCCTGTCCTCCCGAAGGTCGCACGGAGCGCGGGGTGGGTTTTATGACTCAGCGCGAACCAAGTTGCGGCCATCTCGCTTGGCGCGATACAGCGCCCGGTCAGCATGGGCGATGACGTCCTCGAGGTCCTGACCTGGTGCGCTGGTGGCGACCCCGATACTGGCCGTGATGGCCACCTGCTCCCCATCGCCGATGTCCACTCGCATCTCAGCGATGTGCTCACGCAGACGCTCGGCTATCGCGTAAGCCTCCGCACGGTCCACCTCGAGCAAGGCGATCAAGAATTCCTCGCCACCGAACCGCACCACCCAATCGGGATCGGGCGACGATTGCCGGAGACACTCGGCGAATGCGATGAGTACCAAATCGCCCACCTGGTGACCGTGGGTATCGTTGACGTGTTTGAAGTGGTCGATGTCAACCATCAATATCGACAAGGGAAGCTCGTGTCGCTGCATTCGGCGCAATGCTTGCGGAAGGAATGCCTCCAAATAGCGGCGGTTGTACGAACCGGTGAGTTCATCTGTCAGCGACAGAGCCATGACTTCTCGATTGGCTTGCTCCAGGGCGGCCGTTCGGGCGGCCACTTCGGATTCCAACCGTTGCGTGTTGTCACGAATCTGCTGGGCCATGGAGTTGAACGATCGGGCGAGTTGGGCGACCTCACCTCCACCATGGATCGGCACCGCTGTGTCGAAGTCACCGGCAGATACGCGTTCGCTACCTTCTACCAGTTCTGCCAGTGGGGTCAGGATCGAACGGCGCAGGAAGACCACCGCGAGCGCAATGTAGACCAACATGAACCCAGCGAAAGCCAGAAACACGAGGGTGGTCACGCGTAATTGGGCGGTGATTTGGTCAGCCCGGATGGCTACCCCCACCGTCCAGCCTTCGGCGCTGGTCTTGGTCAGAGCCGCTACCCAAACGTGTCCTGCATAGGTGAACGGATCGGTCACCACCGTTCCGCCAGATCGTAGAGTTTCCTGGGCCGCGCGCACGTCAGTGAGTCCCATTGAGGTGAGCGACGAGTCTGCAAATTGCTGCGATGCTGCGATGGCCGCCGCATCCTCCTGGGAAAGTTCAGTCAGCGTCCGCAGCCCGCTGGCAGTGTTGCCACTCTCCAGCAGGACCACGCCGGCATCGTTGATGAGGAATTCCACTTGGTCATCTGTTCCGGCGGTGGTGACGAGTTCCGTGATGGGTGCGACGTCCAACTTGGCCACCAGCACCGCCGCTGGCGTGCCGTCTTCCGAGGCAATGGGAGCCGACATGTAGATCCCAGGGACACCTGTCACAAGTCCGATCGACCAGTCGCTCACAGTCGACTGACCGGCCATCGCAGACTGAAAGTAGGGCCGTTGGGCAAAGTTGTGGCCTAAAAGTTCCGGGTCGGAGGACGCCACACATGTGCCGTCAGAGTCGAGAATGAACATGATCGAGATACTCGATGCGGAACCCACCCATGATTGCAGCCAGCGATCCACCGCTACTTGTGCATTCACTTGCACACTGGTGGGCTCAACACCACTGGACTCAACATTCGCAAATACGCGCGCGAATTCTTGCGCTTGGGCACTCAGTGCTCCGTAGCGGGCTACGGCGATTTCTGACTCCACATAACGATCAATGTCGGCAGCGACATTCTGTGCGGATTTGACCAGGTCCTGTTCGGCCATTGCCAGCGCATCTTGGCGGGCTTGCGAATAGGCATGCGCTGCCAGCAGCGCAGTGGGCAGAATCACCAGGATCAGGAAGGTCCCAAGAATCCGCACCACGATGGATTCCCGCCATTTGCGCACGGCTGATGCTACCCCGTGGCAGTGAGCGCCCCATCAGTGTGCGTGTGCCACGGCTGGCCAAACAACGCGACGACGCCGACCTGCGCGGGCTATCCGCGCGCGGGTCGGCATCGTGGCTCGTCTCAGTCAGCGGCATCAATGTGGTGCACAGGCCGGGTCTCGATCGCATCCATCCGCCGGGGGGCGTGCTCGACCACGAGCAGCGCCGCACCGAGCGCGCCTCCGAGGTCGCCCATGGCTGCCAGCAGGATGTCCGGCGGGTGCAGGGCCAGCACGAGGTGGGGCATCATGGCTTCTTTGATCCGGTCCACGAACGGTTGGCCCAGCCGCAGACCGAGGCCGCCACCGATGATCACCGCCTCGACATCCAACAGGTTGACGGCACTGGCGATGCCCGCGCCGAGAGCCCAGATTGCCCGGTCGACTAGTTCTTCAGCCATCGGGTCGTGTTTGCGGAGTGCTTTGTCCCACACTCCGGAAGCCAGGCGGGGCTTGCCCTTCTTCTTCATGATCTTAAAAAGCTTGGTCTTTTCGCCCGCAGCCACGCGGCGCCGCGCCTCGATCTCCATAGCGGCGCGCCCGGCATACGCCTCCATGCAGCCCAAGCGCCCACAGGTGCACTTGGCACCGTCGGCCATTACCACCATATGGCCGATTTCGCCTGCGGCACCTCGCCCGCGCCAGAGGTCGCCGCCGATCACCACGCCGCCGCCGACCCCGGTGCCACAGAACACACCGATCAGGGAGCCGTAGTCGCGCCCGGCGCCGAGTTCAACTTCCGCCAGTACGGACACCTGCACGTCGTTACCGAGTTTGCAGGGCATATCCAGACGCTTGGTGAGCTCCGGACCGAGCGAATAGATGCCCTGCCAATCCGGGAGGTTGACGGCTTGGCTCAGGGTGCCGGCAACGGCATCGATCTGGCCAGGTGCTCCCACCCCCACCGCTTTGATGTCTGAGATTGCGACGCCACCCTCAGCTGCGGCAAAGCGCACCGACTCGGCGATTGCATCAGCCACGTCCGGGGGGCCGCCCTCGGTCGGAGTCGGTCGACGGTAGACGCCGATCACCCGGTCGTCCTCATCCACTATGACCGCTTGGATCTTCGTGCCACCGAGGTCAACGCCCGCACGCATCATTGTGATCTCCCTTGATCGCCCGATCGCGCTCACGATGAACGCGATGACATCGAGTTTGGTGTTCCGGCCATCGGATACCAGCCCGTGGGTTCAGGATGCCGTGCTCGGCCCCGCGGTGTCCTGCCCAAACACCCAACATGACACAGTCCCGGGTGCCACATCCGGGAATTCACCGTGGCACGATGGCTGCGACCACCTGTGCCGCGCTGCGATGCACCAAAGGAGACGAGGAGACTCGATGTGAGAACCGTCCTGGTAGGGATGCTGCTAGCAGTGACTGCGACTGCCGTCGTCGGATGCGGCGCGCAAAGTGACGACGCCACCTCGAGCCCAAATGCAGGTGGCGCCAACAACCCGAGCATCGTCGCCTCCAACGCAGCCACCACCCCCGCGGAGTTCGCTGCCTGGCTCGCTGAGAACACCACGGATGGCGAATCCGTGGCCGAGAATGCCGGGAGCGGGATGAGCGTCACCAATGCGCCGATGGCGGTGTGTGCCCGGTGGCCGACGGCCAGCAGCACATCGGAGAAAAACGCACTTGCCACCACCATCGTGGCTGCTGCCGCCGACGATGGTGTCACCGGCACTGCGGCCCAGGCGGCTGTGTGGCTCGACGCCAACTGCCGCGGCTGAACAACGCCGATTCGCCCCAGCCTCACAGGTGGGCGCAGGTTTACTAGCGAAACCACTCCACGACGTAGTCCACCAAGTTCACGTCCGGGGCTTGCCTAGCCACCAACACATCAGCCGGCGTC
>CAZVKB010000005.1:48466-59359 GCA_964627505.1 uncultured Actinomycetes bacterium
GTCCACCAAGTTCACGTCCGGGGCTTGCCTAGCCACCAACACATCAGCCGGCGTCGGCGGATGGTCAGGCACCGGTGCCGTCCGCGCGTCGGGGCGCGGATTTCAGCCGAACGAAACGGCGTGCGGCGTAGGTGACCACCACGACACTCACTGCGGCGGCAATCGTGAACACCACTCGAGCAAAGTCGGCATTGAGAGTGGCAGAGCCGCCTTGCGGTACGGCAATGATCACCATCGCCGGTGTCCAGATCAGCGCATACACCCAGTACCCACGCCCCTGTTCGACTGCTGGGTGAGACAGCCGGTAGCTCCACGCAAACACCAAACAGATGAGTGCGAGCGTGATTAGCAACCATTGGGCCGAGACTGCAATCGCGATTAATCCGGCGAGCATGGCGCCAGCCAGAGTGCCGAGCACCCGCTCGACGCTGCGGCGAACCGTCACCTCGTCGTTCGGCTGCGACAGCACGATGATCGTCACCAACAGCCAGGCGGACACCGGGGTGCGATCCCAGGACAGCACGATTGCCGTGGCGGTAAAGAGGGTGACGCTCAGCGCCGTTGTGTGAACGATGGTGTCCGGCCACGAGTACGCGGCGGCCCGCGGTAGCGTCTTGCCCCGGCCAATCAGCAAAAACACCACCAGCGAAATCACCCCACCAGCCAGAATGGCAGCAGCTGTACTAGTGGCCCCAGCCGTCGTGCCCACCTGCCCCACCGGCACCACGACCGCGAAAAACGCAGACGATCCGAAAATCGCGATATTCAGGGCGATCGAATGCAGACCCGTACGGCTGGACAGCCCCTGGGCGAGCCCGATCAGACCCATGATCACGGCTGAGAGCCATACCCGGTCGAATACCAACAGCGCCAACCAGGTGATGACGCACAGAAACAGCAACGCCGCGACACCCGGCCAGAACCGGCCGAAGGTGAGGGCAGAAACCGCGCCCAACACAATCCCAGGCACCGACAGCAACGCCGCCGATGGGGACCCGATGCCGATCAGCCCAGCGATCACCGCCACGATGACTCCGGCTATCAGCAGCACCCGGAATGCCGCTGAAAAACTCACACTTGACGCTGTCACGATTCCCAGCCTCCCAGAAGTCGCCTCGCGCCACCCCCCGCGGGCGACATTGGCGGCCCATCTCTGACAACCTGCCTATGTGATCCGGCTCATGCGCCAATACCTGCGCCCCTACCGTCGTGCCCTCGCACTGGTCGTAGCACTGCTGTTCGTGCAGGCCCTCGCCAACCTTTACCTGCCGACACTCAACGCCGACATCATCAACCAAGGCGTTGTCACCGGCGACGTCCCAGTGATCTTGCGGATCGGTGCCCTGATGCTGCTGGTCACCCTCGCCCTCGGGGTTACGTCAGTAATCGCCGTGTACTACAGCGCCCGCACCTCGATGCGTTTCGGCCGCGATGTCCGCGCCGCCATGTTCACCACAGTCGAGAGCTTCTCCCTGCGTGAAGTCGATGAATTCGGTACCCCCTCACTGATCACCCGCAACACCAACGACGTCCAGCAAGTTCAAATGCTCGTACTGATGAGCCTGACCATGCTGGTTGTCGCCCCCATCACCGCAGTCGGCGGCGTGATCATGGCCATGCGGGTCAACGTGCAACTCTCCGGCCTCTTGCTCGTGATCGTCCCGATCATGGCTCTGGTCATCGGCGGGCTCATGGTCAAAGCCGTGCCGCTCTTTCGCTCCATGCAGAAGAAGATCGACCGCATCAACGAGGTGCTCCGGGAGAAGCTCGCCGGCGTGCGCGTGATTCGGGCCTTCGTGCGCACCCGTCACGAAGAAGAGCGCTTCGCCCAGGCCAACGACGACCTCACCGACACCGCACTGCGCGTCACCCGACTCTTCGCACTCATGATCCCGCTGCTCATGCTCATCATGAACATGTCGAGCGTGGCCGTCATCTGGTTCGGCGCCGGGCTCGTGGACACCGGCGCCATGCAGATCGGGGACCTCACAGCCTTTCTGCAATACATCGTGCAAATCCTGTTCGCCGTCATGATGGCCGTCATGATGTTCGCGATGGTGCCGCGCGCGGCGGCCTCCGCCGAACGGATTCAGGCGGTGCTCGACACCACCCCAGAGATCGCCAGCCCCGCCACCCCGACTCCGCTACCGGAAAGCACTCAGCGCGGCGTGGTGGAGTTCGACGATGTGAGTTTCTGCTATGCCGGCGCCGAGGATCCGGTCCTCGAACATGTGACTTTCACCCTTCGTCCCGGCCAGACCACCGCCATCGTCGGCGGTACCGGCTCCGGGAAAACCACGCTGCTCAACCTGATCCCGCGTCTCTACGACGCCACCGGCGGCGCGGTGCGCCTCGACGGCATTGACGTGCGCGAACTCGACCAGATTGAGCTGTGGGCGCAACTGGCCCTTGTGCCGCAGAAGGCATTCCTCTTCTCCGGCACCGTGGCCAGCAACGTGCGGTTCGGCAAACCGGACGCCGACGAGGACCAGGTGTGGGCTGCTCTGGAAACCGCCCAAGCCGCCGAATTCGTCCGCGAGTTGGCGGACGGTCTCGATGCCCCCATCGACCAGGGTGGCGCCAACGTCTCCGGCGGCCAACGGCAACGCTTGGCCATCGCGCGCGCCCTGGTCCGTCGCGCCCCCGTGTATCTGTTCGACGACTCGTTTTCGGCCTTGGATTACGCCACCGACGCCCGCCTGCGGATAGCACTGAAACGCCATGTGCGCGACGCGACCGTGGTGATCGTCGCGCAGCGAGTCAGCACAATCCTGCACGCCGATCAGATCATCGTGCTCGATGCTGGTCGCGCAGTGGGTATCGGGACGCACACCGAACTGCTCGAAACCTGCGAAACCTACCGCGAAATCGTCTCCTCGCAGCTCACCGCCGAGGAAGCCGCATGAGCACCGACAAGGCGCGCCCACCCGCCGGCGGCGGCATGTTCGGCGGCGGTGGCCCTGGGGCCATGGGCATGCGATTGCCAGCGGAGAAGCCGCAAGATTTCCGCGGCTCCCTGCGCCGGATGCGCAATCGTCTCCATCCCGAGCGCGTGATCATCGCGGTGGTCCTTGCCCTGGCCACCATCAGTGTGGTCTTCGCCGTCATCGGGCCGAAATTGCTCGGCGACGCCACCAACATCTTGTTCGCCGGAGTCATCGGCCGACAACTACCCGCCGGGATGACCCAGCAGCAGGCCGAGGAAATGTTGCGGGCCAACGGCCAGACTCAGCAGGCTGATCTGATCTCGGGCATGACAGTGTTGCCCGGAGCGGGTGTCGATTTCACCGCACTGGCCCGCGTGATCATCTTGGTGACGGTGGTCTACCTGCTCAGTTCGCTCTTCGCCTGGGGTCAGAACTACCTCATGGCCGGCGTCACGCAACGCACCATGTTCCGTTTGCGCGAGGAGGTCGATCACAAACTCGGCCGCCTGCCCTTGAAGTACTTTGACGATCACCCCCGCGGCGACCTGCTCAGCCGCGTGAGCAACGACATCGACAACATCTCCACCACTTTGCAGCAGACCCTCACCCAGATGATCACTTCAGTGATGACTGTCATCGGCGTGCTGGTGATGATGTTTTGGATCAGCCCGCTGCTCGCCGTGATCTCGCTGCTGACCGTCCCGCTGTCCTTTGCCGTCACGTTGGCCATCGCGAAACGCAGCCAGGGCAAGTTCGTGGGGCAGTGGAAATGGACCGGGGTGCTCAACGGCCACGTCGAAGAGATGTACTCCGGACACGAAATCGTCAAAGTTTACGGACATCAACAGCAGGCCATCGCGGACTTCCACGAGGCCAACGAGGAGATGTACCGCAGCAGTTTCCTCGCGCAATTCATCTCCGGCATCATCCAACCGGCTATGGCCTTCGTGGCCAATCTGAACTATGTCGCCATCGCGGTGATCGGCGGTATGCAAGTGGCCAGCGGAGCGATGTCCTTGGGCAGCGTTCAGGCGTTCATCCAATATTCGCGCCAGTTCACCATGCCCATCACCCAAATCGCGAGCATCACCAACCTGCTGCAGTCCGGCATCGCCTCCGCCGAGCGCGTCTTCGCCCTGCTTGATGAGCCCGAAGAAAAGCCGGACGCCACCGAACCTGTGACCATCACAGCACCCACCGGTCGCGTGGATTTCGACCACGTATCGTTCCGGTACCGCACCGACACGCCACTGATCGAGGACCTCACGCTGCACGTGCAACCAGGCGAGGCGGTCGCGATCGTAGGACCCACCGGCGCCGGAAAAACCACTTTGGTGAACCTGCTCATGCGTTTCTACGACATCGACTCCGGCACGATCCGGCTCGACGGAGTCGACATCAGAGACCTCACCCGCGACAACCTGCGCTCCAGTTTCGGCATGGTGCTGCAGGACACCTGGTTGTTCAAGGGCACGATCCGCGAGAACATCGCCTACGGTCGCGAGGATGCGAACGAGGAGGACATTGTGGCCGCCGCGACCGCAGCCCACGTGGACCGCCTGGTCCGCACGCTGCCGGACGGCTACGACACGCTGCTGGGCACCGAAGCCGCCAATGTGTCGATCGGCGAGCAGCAGTTGATCACCATCGCGCGGGCGTTCCTCGCCGACCCGGCGGTGCTGATTCTCGACGAGGCCACCAGTTCGGTGGATACCCGCACCGAGGTCTTGATCCAGCGCGCCATGGCCGACCTGCGGGAAGGCCGGACGAGTTTCGTGATCGCGCATCGACTCTCCACGATCCGCGACGCCGACACGATCATCGTGATGGACGCGGGCAAGATCATAGAAACTGGCTCACACGACGAACTCATCGCCAAGGGTGGCTTCTACTACTCGTTGTACACCAGCCAGTTTCTCGCCAGTTACGCCGACGTCGCGTCCTCTCCGTAGGCATCCGCGATCCGGCGTTGCCCACGCAGTAGCTCGCTCCCCACGCAGCTACTCGCCCCACACCCCTAGGCGAGGCCGACCACGCAGTTTCGGCCGGCGGCTTTCGCTGCGTACAACCGCTCATCCGCGAGCCCGAGTAGGTGGTCCAGTTCACCCAGCGAACCTGTCACCCAACCTACGCTGACGGTCACCTCGACCACTCGATCGATGCCCACCGCCAACGGCCATCGGCACACCGACGCCCGCATTTCTTCGGCCGTGTGGGCAATGTGGGCACTTTCTGGCCCCACTCGCAGCAGCATGAACTCCTCACCTCCCCAGCGCACCAGCGTGTCATCGTCACTCGCCGCATTGCGCAACCGCCGCGCCACCAGAGTCAACACGGTGTCGCCATCGAGGTGACCCATGGTGTCGTTGATGACCTTGAAGTGATCGATGTCGATCATGGCCAGCGCGATCGGCCGGCTGAGGTCACCGCGCGCCTGCAACTGGCTGACCGCCACCTGCCATCGGCGGCGATTTCCCAACGCCGTGAGTTGGTCGGTGGTGCTGAGATCATCAAGCTCTTGCGCCTTGAGCGATAGTTCGATCTCGGCTTGGCGGCGCGCTAGCGCGGCCCCTACCCGTGCCAGCAGTTCGTCGGCCTCACAGGGCTTGCGCAGATAGTCACGCGCACCCAATCCCAGCCCCTCCGCCACATCCGCACCACTGGTGCGGGCGGTGAGGAACAGCACCGGGATCTCGGCTAACTCGGGATCGCTTTGCATGGCCCGCATGGTGTCCAGGCCGTTGAGCACCGGCATGTCGATGTCGAGCAGCACCAGGTCGGGATGCTCGGCCCGCATGACCTCCAATCCCGCCTGCCCATCCCCTGCCTGCAATACCGTGTAGCCAGCTCCCACTAACGAGTTCCGCAAGATCTGTCGAATCGTGCGCGAATCGTCCACCAGGAGAATCGTGGCGACCGGGCTGTCTGCGCCATCCATCGTTTCACCTTCTGGTCTCATGAGGTTTGCCGCACCAACAGCACACGCAACCGGTCACCTTCGGATTCATACTGCACCTCACCAGCCGTTTCGGTGCCCATCACCTGCAGCTGATAGTCCCGACCGAAGGCCACCACCGGCAAACCCAAACTGCAGGGGTGCGGCAAAATCGATTTGATGTTGCCGGCGATCATGTTGGCAAGTTCCCCGATGGCATCCTGCACATCGGCGACCTCCGGAGCACTACCGGTGTCAAACAGATCCGCCGTCAAGCGAACGGCCAACGTGGTGGCGCAATGCACCACTACGGCACCTTGAAACTCGCCATCGAGGCTGATGATGGCCGTCACCCCCTCGAAGCCGTCCGGAGTCTCGGCACCCGCCGGCACCAATGGCCGGATGAACATGGCCTCCCAAATCATGGCCACCGTTTGATCAAGCTCAGACGTCAGAACACCGGACATGTTCACACCTCCTTCGTCTTCGCCCGAAAGCACAGAGTACGCCCGAACGTCACTCGTTCTACTGCGGCTGAGTCCACCATCATCGATTCCGTACTGCCCAACAACAGATAGCCTCCTGGTCGCAGGGCGGCGATGGCGCGCTGAATCACATCTTTGCGCGCCACCGGTGAAAAGTAGATCAACACATTGCGCAACAAAATCACGTCCATCGCAGGCAGTTGCGGCCACGGCTGCACCAGGTTGATCGTGCGGAAGTCCACCGCCCTGCGCAGGGTGTCGTCGATGTACCACTGCCGACCCTCCTGCCGAAAGTACTTCACCAAGAGCCGCGCCGGCAGTCCCCGGTTGACTTCCAACTGGCTGAATCTCCCCGTCCGAGCCCGCTCGATCACACTCGGCGCAACGTCTGAAGCAATAATCCGCGGCGTCGGCGCACTAGGGAAATGCTCCCGCATCAGCATCGCGACGCTGTAAGCCTCTTGGCCCGTGGCGGCAGCCGCCGACCACACAGTCAATTGCCGCTGTTCGTTGGCGAACAAACTGGGAATGATGTGCGTACGCAGCGCCTCGAAAGGATGGTTATCGCGAAAGAAGAACGTCTCGTTGTTGGTCATGGCATCCACCACCCGGTGCCGCACATCCACGTGGCCGGCGCGCAGTGCGATCACCAATTCGGCCACTGAATCGAAACCAAGTTCGGTAGCCAATGGCCCGAGGCGGGACGCCACGATGAAGTCCCGGCCTGAAGCAGCATCGTGACCGAGTGTGCGTTCCATCAGAGCATGAATGAATGCCGCGTCGGCCGGATCGACAGTCATGAGGAGAAGGGCCCTCTGGTTCGGCGTTCGATCTCTGCGCTGAGCTCTGCCAATGAATACGACACTGCCGGCACCCCGGCTGCGAGCACCGACGACGGCATCGAGCCGACCACTGCGGTGCTGGGTTCCTGCACCAGTACCAAGCCACCTGCAGCCGCGATGGCCAACGCTCCGGCGGTACCGTCACTGCCCATGCCAGTGAGCACGACGCCCAGCACTGCTGCACCGAACGCCGCCGGTGCACTGCGGAAGAGCACATCTGCGGCTGGACGACATGAGTTTTCCGGTGGATCGTCATTCAACGCAATCACCACCGCGTCGCCGCTGGCCCGTACCGCCATGTGTCGACCCCCCGGGGCGATATACACAGTGCCCCTGCCCACCACCATGCCGTCATCGGCTTCCACCACGCGCAGTTTGCTCAAGCCGTCCAGCCGCTCCGCGAGCAGTTTTGTGAAGACAGCCGGCATGTGCTGTACCACTAGCACCGGCACGGGCAGATCTGCCGGGAGCGCCGGAATCAACTCCGCCAAAGCATTGGGACCTCCGGTGGACACCCCGATCACCACCGCGCTGATCCGAGCATTGAACCGACTGGGGATCGGCGCGAGCTGCGCGGGCGACGTACCCCCCACGGCGCCGTTCACTCCGGCTGCCTTCTGCTGCTGCCGACGCCGAGCCGTCACTGCACGCGGCGTCGTGGGGTTCGCCAATGCCCGAATGAGTGGGATCAGCTCGCCAGCGCTCGTACCGTGATCCGAGCCGCGTAGCGCGGTTGGCTTGAGCGCATAGGCGTCGGCACCAGCAGCCAACGCAGCGAGCGTGGCCACGGCGCCTTGCGACGTGAGTGCGCTAAACACGATCACCGGAATGCGCGAACGCATGTTGCGCAATTCCGCCAGAAACTCCATGCCATCCATCACCGGCATTTCCAAATCCAGCACGATCACATCGGGAGTTTGATGGCGCAACAACTCCAACGCCGAGCGACCGTTGCTGGCCACGCCCACAACATGCATATCCGACTCTGCACGCACGGCCGCTGCAACTGCCTGCCGCACCACTGCCGAATCGTCTACTACCAGCACCTGCACCGACGCAGCCCCCGCAGACTCACTCATTACATTCCCCCTGACCAGCTGGTTTCACGTGTCACGCGCCGAGATCCAGCCCTAGCATCGTCAACTTCTCGGCGATCATGTCTGGCGTAAACGGCTTCATCACATACTCGTCAGCGCCCAGTTCCAAGGCCCGCGCCACTTGCGCGGACTCGGTTTCGGTGGTGACCATCACAATTAGCCCGGGGAAGAAATACGGTTCCGCCCGCGCTGCCGCCACAAAGTCGATTCCCTCCATTTCCGGCATATGCCAATCCACCAACACGAGATCAAACTGTCCGCCTTCGGACAGCTTGGCCAGTCCGTCCAGCCCATCCACCGCCTGCGTCACTTCTGCGCCAAGACCGCTGAGCATCCTGGCAAGCACCATGCGCATCGCTCGCGAGTCATCGATTACCAGAGCCTTCATGGTCAACCTGCTCCTTCGTTGTCGCCGATGTGCAGGACTCGGTCGAGGTCTAACACCAGCAGCAATTCATCGTTGTACATCGTGGCACTGCGCAACAACGCAGCGATATTCACGGGCGTGGAATCAGGTACTTCACCCAACTGCGACTCCGGCACGGAAATGACCTCCCCGGCCTGATCCACCACGAGGCTCTCCAAAGCGCCGGGCGAGATGCAGATGTAATGCACCGGCGCACTCGGCGGTGGGGTGGTCGAACACTCCAATCGGGTGCGCAAGTCGATGGCGGCGATCACCTGACCGCGCAAATTCACCAGGCCAACCACTCCGGACGGGGCGCGGGGTACCGGTTCGATCGGCTGATCGCGCAAGACCTCCTGCACCCGAGCCACCTCCACGCCAAACCACATACCATCAGCCCACAGTGTCGCCAGGAGAATGTCGGTCACGATCCGCTCCTGATAGTGCCCGCCGCGGGTGCCGGTGTCCGGGTGGCTGCCGACATCGGGACCGCAGACGCTGCCGCATCAGGCTGCAATCGCATGCGGGCGATTTCATCCACATCCAGCACCAGAGTGACTCTGTCCGCCACAACAGTGCGCCCTGCTGTGCCGGGGATCGCCACTTGTTCCCAGTCCCCCGGCGGAGCAGTCGCAATGTCCACAATCTCATCGACGATCAGGCCCAGCAGGCCCAGCGAAGTTGCGCACACCACAGTCGACAACTGTGCCGGCTCGACGGTCTGGCCCGGCGCGCCCGCGGGCAACTGCAAGGCATCGGCCACCACGACCACCGGCAGGATTGCGCCCCGATATTGCACCACCGCGGTGTGCCCGGAACTCTCCACGGCATCGGCAGCCAACTGTTCCAACCGTCGGATCCGGTCCAACGGAATTGCAATCTGCTCGTCGGCCAACGTCACAACCAGCACACTCGCGGCGGTCGGCAATGAGGTGCCGTGGTCCACCGGGTCGCTGTGGGCTTCGTGGTAGGAGTGCACATCGGCCGCCAGTGCCGGCGCGACGGCCTCCAGGATGGGCGACGCGCGACCGTCGGCCAGGACGGTGGTGCCCACATAACTTCCCACTCCGCGAATCGCTCGGGGCAGCGGTTTCACCACCGCCTCCACACTGTCCCCGACTGCATCGACAATCAGCCCGTGGGAACGGCCTGCCCGGGAGATCACCACGATCTCCACTGCGTCGTCCGCCCCGGTTGCCGGTGCGACACCCAAGTACTTTCGTAGGTCCACCAGCGGCAGCAGGGTTCCGAGATGGCGCAGAAATGCGGCCTCCCCCACATGGCGAATCTGATGTGCGCGCTCCTCCGCAGCCACTCGCACCACCGCAGCCACATCGGCCTGCGGAATGGTGAAACGGCCCGGACCACAAGTGATGATGATCGCCGGCAAAATGGCCAGCGTGAGCGGCACGTCGATCAGAAAGGTGGTTCCCGCACCCACATGCGATTGCACCTGGATGCTGCCACCAACCTGCTCGATCTTCGAGCGCACGACGTCCATTCCCACGCCCCGACCGGACACGGACGTCACTGTGGCCGCTGTCGAGACCCCTGGCAGGAAGAGCAAGGCCAACTGTTCGTTGGGATTCAACGCCTGCGCCCGTTGGGCAGTGAGTTGACCGCTGGCCAGGGCACGTGCCACCAGAGCTTGCGTATCGACCCCGCGACCATCGTCGGACACTTCAATGTGTACGCCGCCACCGAGCAGAGTGGCCTGGATTTGCAGCGTGGCCGTCGGTGATTTCCCCGCTGACTGCCGTTCTGCCGGGGTTTCGATGCCATGGTCCACTGCATTTCGGACCAAGTGCACGAGGGGGTCGCGCAGGATTTCGTTGATGGCTTTGTCGACAGCCACCTCTTCCCCCGACACCACGAACCGCACCTGCTTGCCCTGCGCCGTGGCGACATCGCGCACGATGCGACGCAATCGGCCGATCACCGTGCCGATCGGCTGCAAGCGGGCGGACATCACCGCGTCTTGGAGTTCGCGGGTGATCAGCGTGAGCCGGTGAAAGGACTGGGCTTGCGGACCGTCTTCGGCAATGAAATCACCGATGCGCATGCGCGCCAAGGTGAGTTCCCCGACCAGGTCCTGAAGCGTGTCTAGCACCGCAACGTCAATGCGCAAACTGGTTTCTTCGACCGCCGGCACATCGCCTGGGGGGCTCCCTGCTTGTTGGGTCGCGGCAGTGTGAGCGGGT
>CAZVKB010000006.1:0-54099 GCA_964627505.1 uncultured Actinomycetes bacterium
CCCTAACCCGACACCGACGCGCCCAACACCCCTACACCCTGCATTGTGAAGAGCCAGTTTCCGAGCTTTCTGGGATCTGCTGATGTCTAGCGAACGGCAGGACGAGTTGACCACGCTGATCAGCGATGTGTTGAGCCTGCCAGCCATCAACTCCCCTGGATCCCAACTTCGCGGCATCCTCACCGAATGGCTGGTCGCAGGTGAGGCGGTGCAGCGCACAGTCGCGCAACTGTCCAAGCAGATGCGCCGCTTTCTTGATACGCAGGCCTATCTGGACAACCGACGGATCGCCGAGATCATCCACGACATCGAGGCCACTGCCCTCGATCTCCGCGACGATCCACCCACCGGCACCATCACGGACATCACCGAGTCCCGTGCCGCGATCAGTCTGCCCATGATGCGCACAATGTATCTGCCCACACGTGACACTCACCTCGACTCTGATTCCGTCACCACCGGCGATGCGGATTTCACCACCGGAGACCTCTTCAGTCAGATCGCGATCGACGTTCGAATGCTGCGCCGAACAGTGGATCGCGTGCTGGCTGAGCGAGATCAGGTGACATTGGCCGATGTGGTCGACTATCAACCACTTGAACTGGGTTTGGCGGAACTCACTGGCTATCTCAAGGTTGCCGATGATGATCCCGCAGCAGTCATTGACGACACTCGCCGGCAACGGATCAGCTGGGAGGCCGACGGGGTGCAACGCTGCGCCGATGTGCCGATGGTGTTATTCACCCGCAACGACACGGGAGGTAGCCGTGGCTGATCCTGTGCTCGGGCAGGCTGTGGTGCCGCTGTTGAAGGGGGTGGTCTATGCCGATACCCAGACGGCTGCGTGGGAGACCCTGCTGGTGATTCCAGCAGCGGTGCGCGACTACCTTTCGCACCTCGGTCTTGATGTCATCATCGACGAGGCTGAAGGCTTCGCCTATCTCACACAGCGTGACCCCGACGAGGAGTCGGATGCTCCGGCTATCCCACGGCTGATTGCGCGCCGGCCGCTTTCGTTTCGCGTCACGCTCCTGTTGGCGCTGCTTCGTCGGGCGTTACTCGAACTCGATGTATCTGGTGATCAGACTCGGCTGGTGCTCACTCGCGACCAACTGGTCGAACTTGTTCGCACCTATCACCCGGAACGACACAACGAAGCCAAGTTGACTGAGGCCGTGGAAACCGACGTGCGCAAAGTAGTCGAACTGGGGATGGCGCGGCCATTACGCGATCAACCCCACACCTACGAGGTGCGTCGGGTCCTAAAGGCCTTCGTGGACGCGCAATGGCTGGGCGAGGTGTCGCACAAGCTCGCGGCCCTCGTGGACGAGCACAACACCACAACAGGGGACACCACAACAGGGGGAATCACATGACCTACACCCTTGAGCTCGATCTCACCGACGATCCGACCGAGTCCGGCTACCGACTCTCGCGACTCGAGGTGCTGAACTGGGGAACCTTCGACTCCCACATCTGGACGCTTCGGGCTGATCGCGGCACCACTCTGCTCACCGGAGATATCGGTTCGGGCAAGTCCACGTTGGTAGACGCCATCACCACGCTCTTAGTTCCTCCGGGCAAGGTCACCTACAACAAGGCCGCCGGGGCTGAGCACCGCGAACGTACGCTGAAGTCATACGTATTCGGTCACTTCAAGACCGAGCGGGCCGATGAGTTGCGAGCCGCCAAGGCGGTGGGTCTCCGCGACGAGCGTTCCTACAGTGTGCTGCTCGCCGTGTTCGCCAACGCCGCGCTCGGGCACACGGTGTCGATCGCGCAGGTGTTCTGGCACCGGGAAGCCAGCGAAGCAGTGCAGAAGATGTTTGTGGTGGCAGATGCCGATCTGACGATCGCGGTCGACTTCAGCAACTTCGGGGCCACTGTGAAGGAACTTCGCCGCCGCTTGCGCAACTCCGGCGCGGTGATCAACGACTCGTTCCCGCCCTATGCCAAGGAGTTCCGCCGACGACTGGGTATTGACAACCCCCAGGCGATGGAGTTGTTCGGGCAGACGGTGTCGATGAAGTCCGTGGGCAACCTCACCGAATTCGTGCGCTCGCACATGCTCGAGCCGTTCGACGCCGACGACCGGATCAACAACCTCATCGACCATTTCAACGACCTCATGCGGGCTCACGAGTCGGTGGTGAAGGCCAAGCGCCAGGTAGAACAACTCGAACCCATCGTCAACGAACTCGACACCTACGACTCGGTCGTGGCTGAGCGGCTACACCATGAAGCGATTCGCGACGGATTGGCCCGGTATGTAGCCGGGCGCAAGGTCGCGCTGCTCGATGGCCGACTCGCCATGACTGCGGCTGAGCAGGTAGTGGTCGCGGCGGACGAGGCACGTTTGCGCGCACGCGAAGACGCGTTGCGCGACGAGGAGAGCGACTTGCGCGATGCCATCAATCGCAGCGGCGGCGATCGCCTCGCCGGGATGGAACGCGAACGCGAACGAGCCGCACAGCTCCGTGCGGCCCAACGGATTCGCCGCTCAGATTACGAGCGGGTATGTGCCGCGTCGGAATGGCAACCGGCCGACGACGCAGCGGCTTTGGCGGCGCAAGTGAGTGCGGCCGCGGCCGAGGTGGACACAATCGAGTCCCGTCGGGTGGAACTGGGCAACGAACAGACTGAACGGCAAGTAGCCCGACGCGATCTCGGTGTTGAGTTAGCAGGGGTGCAGGACGAATTGCGCAGTCTGGCCGAGCGCGACACCAACATCGACGCCCGGATGGTGGCCATGCGACAAGGCATGTCCGCTACCTGTGGGCTACGCGAAACCGACCTGCCATTTATCGGTGAGCTGCTGCGCGTCAACGACGAGGCGTGGCGCGGGGCCGCTGAACGTGTCCTCCGGGGTTTCGGCCTGTCGATGCTGGTACCCGACGCACACTATGCGACGGTGGCCGACTGGGTGGACACCAACAATCTGCACGGACGTCTGGTGTATTACCGAGTGCGTGGCATTCCCACCGCGCCAGGAGTCACGGACGATCGCTCGCTGGTGTGGAAACTCGACGTCAAGGCAGACTCCCCCTTCGCGGATTGGGTGGAGGCATCCTTGGCCAAGCGCTTCAACATCGTCTGCGCAACTACATCCGCGGAGTTCCGCCACGCCGAGGATGCCCTCACCATTCGCGGCCAGGTTAAACGTGGCCGCGAGCGCCACGAAAAGGATGACCGTTCAGCCATCGACGATCGCAGTCGATGGGTGCTCGGCTGGGATAACGCCGACAAACGCCGGCATGTGCAGGGCTTGCGGGATTCACTGACCACCAGAATCCGGGACCTCGACAACCGATTGGCCACCACAGTCGCGCAATTGCACCGCCTTGATGCCCGACGCGACAATTTGCGGGAACTGCAACGGTTCACGGACTTCACGGAGCTGGACTGGCAGAGCACGGCAGCCGATATCGCCCGGATGGATCGCGAGATCGCCGCGCTGCGCGAAGCCAGCGACGTCCTGCGTGAGCTCAACGCGCAACTGGAACGCGTGCGCTCTGACGCTGCGTCCACCCGGGCACAGATCACCGAGGTGCAAGGCCAACAAGCCCGCCTGGAGGCTCGCCGGGAGGGCGACGAGAGCATCCGTCGGCGGCTGCTCGAGCGCTTTCCGGATCTGCTGCCGCTCGCGACGGGTGCCACGTCCGCCGCAACCGGACCCGTAGCCGATGCCGCAGCCGCTGTTGCCGGATACCTCGCCTCTGCACTCCCAAGCGGCGTGGAACCGACCGAACCCGAAGCCTGGGACGATGTTCGCGATAGTGCCATCGAACAGCTCAACACGCGTGTGAGCCGACTGGAAGACAAGGCTCGTCGGTTAGCCGCCCAGATCGTGCGAAAAATGGGGGAATTCCGCACCGAATGGCCGCTCGACACGCAAGAACTCGACACTTCCACCGAGGCTGGAAAAGACTATCGCGCGCTGTTGGGGCAACTGCGCAGTGACGATCTCCCGCGCTTCGAGCAAAACTTCAAGGAGATGCTCAACGAAAACGCCATCCGTGAGGTGGCATCGTTACAAGCCATGTTGCGCACCGCGCAGGATCAGATTCGGCGCCGCGTGGAGATCATCAATGAGTCACTGGCCGACATCGACTACCAGCCCCACACGTACATCCGGTTGGAGTCCGAACCAGCCACCGATGCCGACATCCGCACATTTCGCGCGGAGTTGCGGGCGTGCACCGAGGATTCCCTCGGCGGCTCGGACTCCGACGACCACATGTATTCCGAGCAGAAGTTCCTCCAGGTCAAACAGATCGTGAGCCGGCTCAAGGGTCGCGACGGTTCCGCCGAAGAGGACCGTCGGTGGCACGCGAAGGTCACCGATGTGCGCACCTGGTTCACCTTCGCAGCCAGCGAGCGCGTGCGCGCCGACGACAGCGAATATGAACACTACTCAGACTCCGGCGGCAAATCCGGCGGGCAGAAAGAGAAACTTGCCTACACGATTTTGGCAGCGTCTTTGGCGTATCAGTTCGGGCTGGTGAGTCATGCCACGCAGTCCAAAACATTCCGCTTCGTGGTGATCGACGAAGCTTTTGGCCGTGGCTCGGATGAGTCGGCGCGATTCGGCCTGGAATTGTTCAAACGTTTGGGACTGCAACTGCTCGTTGTCACGCCGCTGCAGAAGATTCATGTGATTGAACCGTTTGTCACCAGGGTCGGTTTCGTCTACAACGACAGCGGCCAAACCTCACGACTGGCGACGCTCACTATCGAGGAGTACCGCGAGGGAGTTCGGACCAGCCGGGACGAGCAGATGGCACGGCGGTGACTCCAACCAGGGCCCAGCCCACGCACGGCGGCGCCGCATCCGGTCGGATCTGGACCACTCCGGCGATGGTGCGTCAGCGTGTGGCCAAATCGTGGGACAGCGGCCGACTGCTGGCCAGCCTGGTTGTCGGCGAAAGCGCAACCGATGACGCTGAAGAAGCCGACACTTTTCCGCTGCGGATCGCGCTCACCGGACCTCGCGGCGCGGATCTCGCTGCGCGCTGGACGGAGTGTCGCGACTGGGTGCGCAGTCATGAGAACGCTGGCGGTTACCGTATCGAATGGCGTGAGGTGAACGACCGCACTCTTGGACGCCAGCGATTGCCTGCCGCGGCCTGGCTCGACACGATCGACGACGCAGCCGCTTTGTGCGGAGTGCGGCGGGACTTGACGCGATTCCGCTCCGCGCTGACTGAGACACCCACGAACTTGCACGACTGGGTGCGTGCACATCCGAGGAAAGTTCTGGACGTGGGCGAGGACTGGCCGCTGCTCATCGACGTGGTTGAGTGGTTGGCGGAACATCCTCAGCCAAAGGTGTATCTGCGCCAGGTGGAGGTACCTGGCGTGCACACAAAGGTGATCGAAACACATCGCCGCACCATCGCGTCCATGGCTGATGCAGTGGGGATCCCCAGCGTTGCCGCCGACGGCCACGGCTGGTTCGAACGGCGATATGGCTTCCTCACAAAACCCGCGATGGTGCGATTTCGGCTGCTCGACAGTTCTGCCCGGCTGCTGCCCGGCGTGACTGAGATGACGCTGCGGGTGACGGAGGCGGCGCACCTGCGGCCAGCGGTCAGCCGCGTATTTGTAGTGGAGAATGAGATCAATTACCTCAGCTTTCCAGAAGTCGCAGAGGCCATGGTGATCTTTGGCCAGGGAAACGAAGCGCCCTCTGTTCTGCAAGGTTTACCGTGGCTGAGCGATGCGACAGCGTTTTACTTCGGCGATCTCGACACGCACGGCTTCGCCATTCTCGACCGCGTGCGGGTGGTGTTGCCCGAAGTGCAAAGTCTGCTGATGGACAGACGGACGCTGCTGGCCCACCGCCACGCGTGGACCATTGAACCCCAGCAGTCAACCCACGACATGGTCCATCTCACAGGTCAGGAACGTGAGGTGGTCGAGTTGTTGCGCAGCAATGAACTCGGCCCGGGAGTGCGCTTGGAACAAGAACGCATCGGTTGGCAGTGGCTGCGCGACGGCGTAGCCAGGTGCGGGTAGCGACACACCGCGGCCAAGTTGCCTGGACACCCAGAATCAGCCTGCGCTCGGGCATAGTCTTCCCGGAGTGAAGAGGGCCTCGTCTGCGAACACCGCACTCAACCCCGAGCAGCGCAAAATCGTGCTGGCCGTTTCGGCCGCCGCCGTCACCCTGCTCACCCTCTCGGCTAGTTTCAACTACGTCCTGCCCGACATGCTCACCGATCTCGATGCCACCGACTCGCAAACCGACATGGCTCGGCAGATTCCGACCATCGCCGCCCTGCTCGTCATCTTCATCGCTGGCGCAGTCGGCGAACGCATGGGTGCACGACGTGTCATGTTGGCCTCAACTGTGCTGTATGCCCTGGGTAGCGTGATCGTCACCGTTGCCCCGATCATGCCGGTCGCTACCCTCGGTCTGCTTTTCGCCAATGTGGGGAAATCTGCGCTCTTCGTCGTCGGTCTGGCACACATGAGCTCACAGATCGCGAGCAAAGAAGGTCGAGCCGCTGCCTTCGCCACCTTCTCAGCTGTGATGCCAGTGACATATCTGCTCATGCCGCTGCTCGCCGGGGTCATGTTGGCGAACTCGAGTTGGCGCACAGTTGCGACAGTGTGGTGCCTCAGCGGACTGCTGGGCACGATCGCCGTGTGGCGATTGCTGCCCGTTGATCAGCATGAGGAGCGCACAACCGGGGAACTGCTCACCCCGGCGCTCGCCGGCCTGGTACTCGCAGCACTCGTGCAAGTGGTGACGATCCTGCCCGACTCAGGCCTGACCACTCGAGTGGCGTTCACCATGACGGTGGGCATCGTTGCTCTCATCACCTTGTGGATCGCGATGCGGCGCATGTCACATCCCACCCTCTCGCTAGCGCCGCTACGTCACGGCGGACTGGTCCTGCTGCTGATCGTGCTGATCCTCACGATGTTCGCCAACCTGTGGTTCTACATGACCATGGCGTTGCAATACATGTTCGGTTTGACCTCGCTCCAGGTCGCGGTCGTGCTGGTCCCAGCCCAACTGGTGACGATCATCGGGGCCGGACTTGCCGGCAAACTCGTGCAGCGACGGGGTGTGGCTCTCGCCGGCACCATGTTGCTGGTGATCGTCGCTGTGGCACTTGCCACCAGTGCCTTCATCAATTTGGCCACCCCGGTATGGCTCGCTGTCGGAATCCTGTCGATCTACTCCGCCGCCGCGGTCGGGTCCGGTGTCGCCCTCACCAACGCCATCATGGACCTAGCCGGCGATGGGGAAGATGGCAGTGCCGCCGCCTTCCGAGGTGCCGCCTCCAACTTGGGTAGCGCGATCGGCGTGGCCGCCATGACCAGCATTGTCTTTTTCGCCGCGGCCGCTTCCCTGCAAAGTCAGGCCACTGCCGCCGGCATCGATCCGACTACCGCTTCAGAAGTTGCCACCGCGATGCGAGATGGTGCGACCTCTGAGGACACCTCGTCGCTGTACTCCGTGCCTGTGGCCGAGGTAGATTCCATCAACAGCATGCAACAGCAGGCCTATGCGGCTGGTCTGCAAGCCCACGGAATTGTCGGCGCCGCAGTCACATTGGTCGCCGCAGGACTCTTCTACGTCGTCCGTCGCCGACAGGAGACACCTCCACTCGAGGTATACGCGGAGTAAAACCCGCGGCGCAACGAGATGCTAAAGCGCGTGCAGGGTTCATACTGGCAAGGTGTCTATTGCCAGTGATTCGATCAATCTCACACGTGTGCACCCGACTGCGGCGGCCAACAGCGATACCTCCCCCGCGCAGCAACCGCCCCCCTTCCCCGGCGTGCCCACTGTCATCAACGGCAACGGGGCCATCGCGCATGTGATGAGTCATGTGTGCGGCGGTGTCATCGGTTACCCGATCACCCCCTCCACCGAAATCTCGGAACTTTTTGAAGCTGCCCGCGCCGAAGGTGGTCGCAACGTCTGGGGTCGCCATCCGTTCTTCTTCGAGCCCGAAGGGGAACACTCGGCGCAGAGCGGGGCTTTGGGCGCCGCCCTCACCGGCGGTCAATTCATCTCCAACGCATCGTCCAGCCAAGGAATTCTGTATGCGATGGAATCCCACTATGTGACGGTGGGTAAGAAAGTCGGGGGTTTCGTGCTGCAGGTGGCTGCACGGGTGGTCTCCAAGCACTCGTTGAACGTGATGGCTGGCCACGATGATGTCTACGCCCTGCTCTCCGCCGGCTACACCGTTCTGTTCGGTTCCAATCCGCAAGAAGCCGCAGATCTCGCCGCCATCGCCTACCGCACCTCGGCGCTGTCGTTGATCCCAGTGGCCAACGCCATGGACGGTTTCGCCACCAGCCACATGCTCAGCGAGGCCAACCTGCCCGAACCCGAGTTGCTGCGCACCTACTTGGGTGACCCAGCCGGTCGCATCCCCTGCCCCACGCTGGCCCAGGAACTCCTCTTCGGCGCCAAGGGCCGTGTGTTCCAACTCCAGAACTATCTCGAACGACACCGCGATGATTTCTATCTCGCTGACTACGCCGCACTCTCGGAGCACCTGAAAACCCATGCCGTTGCGATCGAATCCGATAATGACGGGAATCTCATCGAGTCCACGCTCGGGTGGGTTCCGGAGGAGTTGCACGGCCAATGGCACCGCCAGTGGCGCAACGCTTTCGAACGTGGCACCCGCCAACTTGTTCCTGCGTTGGTCGACGTCAACGCCCCCGGCCTGACCGGTCCCGTGCAGAACCAGCCCGACTTCCAGGCCGGTGCAGCCGATCACCGGACCCATTTCGCCAGCGCTGTGCCCGCACTCACCCGTGAGGCGATGGCCGAATACTCTGCGCTCACCGGCCGGACCTACTCCCCCATCCACGCCTACGACTGTGCTGATGCGGACTTCATCATGGTCGGCCTCGGTTCGATCACCGATGATGTCCGCGCCGTCCTGCCCTACCTGCGGGCCCAGGGGTACAAAGTCGGCGTGGTCTCAGTGAAAATGCTGCAGCCGTTCCCGGAGGCCGACCTGGTGGCCGCGTGCGCGAACGCCAAAGCGATCACCGTCTTGGAGCGCTCAGACCAGACCGCCCTCAGCAGTCTTGTCACCCAAGCCCTGTTCAAGGCCCGCGCTAACCACGAAGCGCAGCAGCGCGGAGACAACGACCAATACGACGATATTCCGGCGCTGTCCGCCACACCCAAACTCACCACGGCGATCTTCGGCCTCGGCGGTCACGATGTGCAACCGCGCCACCTCATCGCCGCCTTCCAGAATATGGCCGACGGCGGCAACGCCCCGCTGATCTACCTTGGATCACAGTTCTTCGATGAGCACCCCAACTCACACGTTGCCGAAATTCAAGAACGGTTACGGGCGGCGTATCCAGAGACCGAAGTGATGGCGCTGACCACGCAGCCCAACCCGTCGCTGCTGCCACCCGAAGCGCTGCGAATTCGTTTCCACTCCGTCGGCGGCTACGGCACCATCGCCACCGGCAAACTGCTCACCGACATCCTCGCCGGAGTGCTGGATATGCATTCGAAGTCGGCGCCGAAATATGGCTCAGAGAAGAGCGGCGCCCCCACCAACTACTACATCACGCTCAGCCCCGAACCGGTGCTGATCACCAACGCGGAACTCGAAGATGTGGAAGTAGTGATCTCGCCCGATCACCGTGCGTTCATCCACGCCAACCCGCTCAAGGGGCTGGTCGATGGCGGCACGTTCATTCTGCAGTCCAGTCTGAGCCCGCTGCAGGTCTGGCGGGAATTGCCCCGCCACGCCCGCCGCACCATCCGCGAGCGGCACCTGCACTTCCTGGTGGTCGATGCTTTTGCCGTGGCCAAGCGGCATGCGCCGACTGCCGATTTGGAAACCCGGATGATGGGCATCGCGTTCATCGGCGCTGTTGTGGGGCACGTGGATCGCGTTGTGCGGGGGGCGTCGGAGGCGGCCATCGCGGAGAAAGTACGGGCTCAGATCGCCAAGAAGTTCGGGGCCAAAGGTGCTGCGGTCATCGAAGGCAACATGTCTGTGATCTCTGACGGCATCACGGCCACCCAGAATGTCGATTACGACGCTCCGGAGTTTCGGGCTATCGATGACGAGGCGCCGATGCTCGTGCCGTTGGATGTGAGCTTGTCAGCCTCGATGTGCGCAACTTCCGCAAGCACGGCCGGCCTCTTCGATCCCGCATACTACGAAGACATCATGGCGCGGCCATTTCGCGAGGGCACCATCAGCGAAGCGCCGGTGCTTCCCGGGGTGGGGCTCTTCATGCCGCCTGGGAGCGCAGCCGGCAAAGACAAGGGATTGTTTCGTCGCACCGTCCCGGACTTCGACTTCAGCACCTGCACCGGCTGCATGGAATGTGCACTGGCCTGCCCCGACGCGGCCATCCCGAACATCGTCGCGGAAATTCCGGACCTGCTGCTGACCGGCATCGCCGAACTCGACATCCCCGATCGGCAGCGGGATGCGTTGCGGGCTTTGGTCTATCCGCTGTCCGAGCAGGTGCGCGAGGTGTACCGGCAAGACAAGACGCCGCGGCCCTTCCATGAGGCGGTTGCATCCGCGTTGGCGAGCCTGCCCGGGGTGCGTCCAGAGGACCAGCCCACACTCGCCCACAATCTTGAGCGCCTCGTCACAGTGCTGGCTACGTTTCCGGTGGCGCGCACTCGACCGTTCTTTGACGCGATGGAGCGGACCGTCCCAGGTACCGGTGCCATGTTCGCCGCCACGATCGATCCGTGGAAGTGCACCGGGTGCCTCGAGTGCATCGACGTCTGCGGGCCGGGTTCGTTGACTCCCCTGGATCAGGATGACGACGTTCTCACAACTCTGCGCACGCGCTTCGAGTTCGCCACCGAACTTCCCAACACGCCCGCCCGTTTCCGCACCGACGCCACTAGCGTGGACGGCGATCTCAAGCGCCTCATGCTCGACCGGCACAACTACTACTCCACCAGCGGCGGGCACGGTGCCTGTCGCGGCTGTGGCGAGGTCACCGCGATTCGGTTGGTGATGGCCACCGGCCACGCGCTCGGTGAGCAGCATCGGGCGGCGCATCTGCATCACCTGGCCGAACTCACCGCGGGGCTCGAGACCAAAATCGCCACACTAACCGCGCAGTCGACCACAACGGAGACCCAGTCCGCAGCCGCCGAACGCGTCGCTCGACTCACCGAACTGCGGGACGTGCTGGAACGTCGCCTGTACGACTATGAAGGCGGTGCCACGGGCAACGGGCCCGCGCCGATGATCGTGGCCAACGCGACGGGGTGCAGCAGCGTCTACGCCTCCACCATGCCCTACAACTCCTACTTGGACCCGTGGGTGAACAGCCTCTTCCAAGACAGTGCGCCGTTGGCGAAGGGCATTTTTGAAGGTATCGCCGCCCAAACTGCGCCAGATGTGCGGGCGATGCGAATCGCCGAACTGGAACTCGCCGACTCCTATTCGCCGCCTGCCGACCGGGCAACCGAGGGTGCAGGGAACGCGGATGATGCCAGCCAACTCGACCGCCAATTGCGAATGTTGTCGTGGTCGGAGTTCTCTCCTGACGAACTCACACTGCTGCCCACTGTGCTGACGATCGGCGGTGATGGCGCAAATTACGACATCGGCTTCGGGGCAATGTCGCGGATTCTGGCCAGCGACACTCCGATCAAGATGTTGGTGCTGGACTCCGGTGCTTACTCCAACACCGGCGGCCAAGCTTCCACCGCAAGTTTCACGGGCCAGGACTCGGACCTGGCGCGATTCGGCGGTGCACACGCCGGCAAGCACGAGGGTCGTAAGGAACTCGCCCTGCTGGCGTCATTTCACCCCAACGTTTTCGTGTGCGCCACCAGCACCGCGATGCACGGGCAGTTTTTGGCCGCCACGATGGAGTTCTTGTCCTATCCCTCGGCACCGGGCGTTATGAACGTCTACACCCCGTGCGGTTCCGAACATGGCATCCCGGAGGCATCGTCGAATGCGCGGGCTCGGCTGGCGGTGGAAAGCCGCATGCACCCGTTGTTCGTGCACGATCCACGCCGCGGCACCACCCTGCACGACCGGTTCTCGCTCGACGGCAACCCCGACCCGGGCCAACCCTGGACCACCAGCACGCTGGAATACCTCGATGACAACGGCGAAGTAGCGCTGCTGGACACCGCGCTGACGCCTGCCGAGTTTGCACTGGGCGAGGTGCGGTTCAAAAAGCAGTTCCGCCGACTGCACGCTGCGGAGGAGGACATTGGCCTGCCCATGGCGGAGTTCATCGAACTCGGCCCGGAACAGCGTGCAGCCCACATGCCCTTCATCTACGCCACGGATGACGACCGCCATCTGATCAAAGTGGCGTGCTCGGCATCGATCGTCGCGCTTGTGGACGATCGGCGGCGCTACTGGCAGACGTTGCAGTACCTCTCCGGTGTGCACGAGGCGCAATTGACTGCCGTGCACCACGACGAACTAGCCGCCTTGCGCGCACAGTACGAAGAAGCCGCAGCTGCCCGGGAATCGTCCTTGGATGACATTGCGCGGGCGATGGCTGAGCTGGCCACGGCGAGCCAAGCGCCAGCCGGACCTGCACCGTCGATGGGTTTCGGCGGCGCACCTGTGGGGGCCGCTGCGGCCACTGTGGGCGCACCGGGCGCAGCACCTGCGGCCGAATCACACGCCCCGATCTACATCGACCCAGCCGAAGAAGCCCTGTGCAACGATTGCGGCACGTGCTACCAGGAGTTACCCCAGTTCTTCACGAAAACCACTGTGGTGATCGACGGCGAGGCGCGCGTGATAGCACGGGCGATTCCAGGCGCCGCCGAAAGTGTCGAGATCACCCCCGAGATCGCCAAGCGGATCGACCGGGTCCGCGCCACCTGCGACGCGGAGATCATCCGATGACCGCCGGTGTTGAGCAGTCCACCCCACCCTCGCCGGAGCAGGCGGTGCTCGATCACCAGGCGGCTCTGCTCAAGCGCCGACTGCAGGCAGATCCGCGGGCTTTCCGGGACCTGTTCATTTCCGAAGGTGCCGCGGCGGTCGGCTGGGAGTTTGCGCAGCCGGAACTCAGCGATGGTTTTGTGCGCACCATGTGGGACACCCTCTCCCGAGGTGATGACAGCAGCACTGTGCTGATGCGGTTCGTGTGGAACCTGCCGCTGGGGGGCAAGCGTAAGTTCATCCGCGGACTCGACCGCTGCCTCGCCGATCGCTATCCGATGTTTGCCGGGCTATCGGTGAACTGGCCGGCGAACAACGGTATCGAACCGTTCGTGCGCGATGCCGAGGCGCGCGCGCACGATTTCGACCTGGTCAATCAGGGTTATCTGGGATATCTGGAGCAGGGGTACACCGCCCGCGACGTCGATCTGTTCGTGTGGCTAGAGGTGTTGCGGGACAAGCAGTGTGAGGAACGGCCCTGCGAATTGGGGGTGTTCCTCGCCGATCATCGCGAACCTACAGGCGGTTGCCCGGTGCAGATTCACATTCCGAAGATCTTGGAACGCATCGGCACCGGCAAGTTCTCCGAAGCTCTGGAACTGTTGGAATCCAGCAACCCTTTGCCGGATGTCACCGGCCGAGTGTGTCCGCAGGAGTTGCAGTGCCAGGGCGTGTGCTTGCTGAAGACTCCAATCGCGATCGGCCAGCTCGAGTGGTTTTTGCCGCAACGGGAAAAACTTGTCCATCCCGAGGGCGATGCCGTGCGTTTTGCTGGTCTCCCCGATCCGTGGCAGGAGGCTGCCCACGCCCCGGTGGCGATTGTCGGTTCCGGGCCGTCGGGCCTGATCAACGCATATCTGTTGGCGGCGCAGGGCTACCCGGTGACAGTGTTCGAGGCGTTCCACGCGCTCGGTGGGGTGCTGCGCTACGGCATTCCGGAGTTCCGCTTACCCAACGACCTGATTGACGACGTGGTGGCACGGATCCGAGCCTTGGGCGGAAAGTTTGTCCTCAACTTCGTCGTCGGTAAGACTGCCACCTTGCAGGATCTGCGAGACGCCGGGTTTGCCCACATCTTCGTCGGCACCGGCGCCGGACTGCCGCGGTTCATGAACGTCCCCGGCGAGCACCTGCTGAACGTGATGTCGGCCAACGAATTCCTCACCCGGGTCAATCTGATGCAAGGGCGCCGGGCTGACTTCGCCACCCCGCTGCCCGAGACAGATGGCAAGCAGGTGCTCGTGATCGGCGGCGGAAACACCGCGATGGATGCCGCCCGGACCGCGCGTCGGCTCGGTGGCATCGTGACCATCGTCTACCGGCGCACGCAGGCTGAGATGCCCGCCCGGCTGGAGGAACTCCATCACGCGCTGGAGGAGGGCATCGCGGTTGCCGAACTGCTGTCCCCGTTGGAGTTCCTGGGAAATGATCACGGGTTTGTCACCGCGGCCACGCTGGATGTGATGGAACTCGGTGAGCCCGATGAGTCGGGTCGGCGGCGTCCGCTGGCCACTGGCCGGACCGAGGTGCGGCGCGCCGATTTGGTGATCATGGCTTTGGGCAACGACGCCAACCCGATCATCAAAGACTCAGAACCCAGGTTGGCTACCTCGAAGTGGGGCACGATCAACCTCGATCACCGTGGCTCGCAGGAGACGACGGTGCCTGGGGTATTCACCGGAGGTGATGCCGCGCGGGGTGGGTCCACAGCGATTCTGGCTGCGGGTGACGGGCAGTCGGCGGCGCGCGAATTGTTGGCATTGCCCGAGTTGCCGCCAGCAGAAGTGGCAGCCGCGGTGGCGCGGGCGCGGGAGTTCTCCGACGTGGCCGCAGGTGCCCAAACCATCGTGGGCAAGGTGGAATTGTCGCCGGGGATCGTGGAGTTCACGGTGCGCTCGCCGTTGATCGCCCGAACGGCACAGGCTGGGCAATTTGTGCGAGTCTTGCCGACCCCGGACGGAGAACTGATCCCGCTGACCCTGGCCGACTGGGATGCCCAGGCCGGCACCATCTGTCTGGTGGTGCAGGGTGTGGGTGCCAGCAGCATCGAGATCAATCAGATGACAGTCGGTGCGGCGTTCACCGGGATTGCCGGGCCGCTAGGACGTCCGAGCGACATCACCCGCACGGCGGAAGGTGCCACAGTCGTGTTCACGGCTGGCGGCTTAGGCCTGCCGCCGGTCTACCCGATCATGCGGGAACACTTGCGCCAGGGAAACCACGTGACGCTGATTGCGGGCTTCCGCACGGCCGAGTTGATGTTCTGGACCGATCCCCACGAGCGCATCGGGCAGTTACAGGCGACGTACGGCGATGCGCTGGACGTGGTGTACACGACCAATGACGGTTCGTTCGGGGTGGCGGGATTCGTTACCGATCCCTTGCGCAGCAAGCTCGCGGCCGACGACTCTGCGACTCGGCCGGTTGCCGAAGTTGTGACGATCGGGCCGCCGGTGATGATGCGGGCGGTGAGCGACCTCACGCGCGAGTTCGGCACCCCATGTGTGGCCAGCCTGAACTCGATCATGGTGGATGCCACCGGTATGTGTGGCGCGTGCATGGTGCCGGTGGTCGTCGATGGCCGGATCGTGCGCAAACACGCGTGCATCGACGGGCCAGAACTCAATTCGCACATCATCGATTGGGATAAGTTCCTCCCCCGCTTCGGCCTGTTCCGGGATCAGGAACACGAGAGCTTGGTGCGACACGGTTTGGCCTGAAGCTGCGGCGTAGTGCCTGTGCCCCCTACGACTCTAGGTGCGGTTATTCGTATGCGTGAAGGCGTGCATCGGCGTGCCGTCGACTCCGGTCAGCCACACCTGCGCTTCCTGCGCAGTAGTGAGTGTGAGCAGTCGGGCGTCCCCTGGAATAAACAGCGGTTTGCGAAACGCCGAGACCACGCTCACTGCCGGTGTGAGCGAATCCGCCACCGCCGCCACCGAGCGGGCCATCATCCAGCGTCCGTGAATGATGGTGGTGCGAAAGCCAAACGCACGGGCCAGCAGTGGGTGCATGTGAATGGGGTTGCGATCACCGGAGACACCGGCGAAGGCACGTCCCAAACCTCCCGACAACGACACAACCGTGCTGGTGGAGGCTGGGTCCGGGTCCGGTACGTCTACTTCGACGGCATCGGTCACGGGATGCGCCGCCGCGTCTGCGCCCGCCACGCGTGCGCCACGACTCAGATACGTGCTGACCTCCTGCCAGGCAACACGGGAGGCATCATCGGCGGTTCTCACCTCGGTGACCACGTCCACGAGGGCGCCAAGTCGGTGTGCGCGCAGATTCTCGACGTGCACACGCACACTGAGCACATCGTCTGAGTGCAATGCCCGCTCCGCCGTGATGCGATCGGTGAGATGGATCATGCCCAACGCGCGCAGCGGAAAGCGGCGTGCCGTCATGAGCCGCAACCCGGCTGCAAATCCCAAAATCGACGGAAACGTCACCGGAACCTGGCCGTCGTCGGCAAACTCGCATACCTCCCGGTAGTGCTGCAACAGATCTGCGTTTATCTGGACCCCAGTGAGCTGTTCCGACTCCATGGGCAACGTGTCGCCGCCACCCCAGATGGCATCCGGCAAGACCGAACCGGCCACAGCTCGGGAGAACAGCTCCGCGGTAGTCGCAACGGATTTCACGTCTGGCAGATCCATGCGGACTCCTCAGGTCGGCGATCAGGTGCGCAGATGCAATGTGTCACACCCGGCCACCGGTAGTCCTGCCGGAGCGGGTTGCTGGGTACGTCGCGCTCGATGCCCCGCACCCACACTCCTACAGGTACTGACCGGTGTGGTCCGTGGTATCGATCGCGCGCCCCGGTTCGCCACCCTGCTTGCCCTTGATCAGGGTGCGGATGAAGACGATCCGCTCCCCCTTCTTGCCCGAGATGCGCGCCCAGTCGTCCGGGTTCGTGGTGTTCGGCAAGTCCTCGTTCTCGCGGAACTCGTCGACGCACGCGTCGAGCACGTGCTGCACGCGAATCCCCTTGCGGCCAGTGGCGAGGAACTCCTTGATGGCGGACTTCTTCGAACGGGACACGATGTTCTCCAGCATCGCTCCGGAATTGAAGTCCTTGAAATACAGCACCTCTTTGTCACCGTTGGCGTAAGTGACTTCCAGGAACCGGTTTTCCTCGGACTCCGAGTACATGCGCTCCACAGCTCGGCTGATCATCGCTGCCACTGTGCGGTGCGGATCGTCGTCGTATTCGGCAAGGTCGTCCGGGTGCAGCGGTAGATCGGCGGTGAGGTACTTGCCCAAAATGTCGGAGGCGGCTTGCGCGTCCGGTCGCTCGATCTTGATCTTGACGTCGAGTCGGCCTGGCCGCAGAATCGCCGGATCGATCATGTCCTCCCGATTGGAGGCACCGATCACGATCACATTCTCGAGGCCTTCGACACCGTCGATTTCGCTGAGCAGCTGCGGCACGATGGTGTTTTCCACATCGCTGGACACACCGGAACCGCGGGTGCGGAACAGCGAGTCCATCTCGTCGAAGAACACGATCACCGGCATACCTTCGCTGGCCTTCTCGCGGGCACGCTGAAAGACCAGCCGAATGTGGCGTTCGGTCTCGCCCACGTACTTGTTGAGCAGTTCCGGGCCCTTGATATTCAGGAAAAACGAACGGCCTTCGCCTTTACCGGTGGTTGCTGTCACTTTGCGTGCCAACGATGCGGCAACCGCCTTGGCGATGAGGGTTTTACCGCAGCCGGGTGGACCGTACAGCAGGATGCCTTTCGGGGGGCGCAGTTTGTGTTCGGCGAAGAGATCCGCGTGCAGGTATGGCAGTTCGACGGCGTCGCGAATGGTTTCGATCTGGGTATGGAGGCCGCCGATGTCGGAGTATCCGATGTCCGGTACCTCCTCGAGGACGAGTTCTTCGACCTCGGACTTCGGCACGCGCTCGTAGACGTACCCGGAGCGGTTGTCCAGCAGCAGTGCATCGCCAGCCCGCAGTCGGGTCGCCAGCAGCGGCTCGGCCAATCGCACCACCCGCTCTTCGTCGCCGTGGCCCACCACGAGCGCTCGGAAGCCATCGACTAGGAGTTCCTTGAGTGTGACGATCTCCCCCACACACTCAAACTCCCCGGCGGCCACCACATTCATGGCCTCGTTGAGTTGCACTTCTTGGCCCCGAACGAGCTCAGCCAGTTCCACATTGGGGCTTACGGCCACACGGTGCTTGCGACCTGAAACCAAAATGTCGGCGGCTCCCTCACCGGCGGTGGCTAGGAACACGCCGAACGTGTTTGGCGGCGCCGCGAGCCGATCAAGTTCGTCACGCAGCGCCACGATCTGGTCGCGGGCCTCGCGCAAGGTCGTGGCGAGGCGCTCGTTGGAGGCACGCGCGGATTTCAATGCGGACGTCAGGTCTGCCACGGACGGCTGCTGGTAATTCCCCCAGATATCACTGGGCAGGCCAGACGGCGGATCGGGCTGGTCGTTGCCTACCATTCCTGCCTCCTGCGGGGCGCACGGTCCGACGGCTCATCTGCCGAACGTGTTGTGCAGACCCTAACGCGATCGGACGTAATTGCCACTCCAGCTGGCCAGACTCCGGCGGAATTTTACCTGCCCGACACATCTGCCGCGGCGTCTGCCGCCTGCTGGGTTTGCTGATAATCGGTGCCGTAGGCGCCCTTCGCCGGACGTGTGCGGCGCACTGGCAGCACCGTGCCCGGGGCGAGCCTGCGGGTAAAGACCAAGAAGCCGGTGTGGCCCACCATCCGATGGGATGGGCGCACGGCTAAGCCCTCCACATGCCATGAGCGCAACAGCAGTTCCATCGACTCCGGCTCCGTCCACCGACCATCGACGCGCAGGTGTTCGACTAGTCGCGACATCTGCGTCGTCGTTGCCACGTAGGCGCACAGCACCCCGCCGGGTCGCAGTAACCAGGCGGCCGCCGACACGCACTCCCACGGCGCCACCATGTCGAGCACCACTCGATCCGCACTCCCCTGCGCATCTGGAAGTGCATTCTCCACAGCCGCGAGATCACCCACCTGCAGGGACCAGTTTGCAGGCTCCGAGCCGAAAAACGTGGCGACGTTGGTGCGGGCGATCTCGGCGAAATCAGCACGCCGCTCAAAAGAGGTGACGCTGCCGGAGGTCCCCACCGCGCGCAACAAGCTGCACGTCAGTGCAGCAGAGCCCACCCCCGCCTCCACCACTCGCGCCCCTGGGTGGATATCGGCCAGACCGACGATCACTGCGGCGTCTTTCGGGTACACCGGGGTGGCGCCCCGCGGCATGGAGAGCACGAAATCGGCCAACAGTGGGCGTTGTGCCAAATACGGTGCGCCTTTATTGCTCGTGACGATGATGCCCTCTGGACGGCCCAGTAGGTCGTCATGGGCAATCGCGCCCTTGGAGGTGAAGAACGTGCCCCCGGCGTTCAATGTGACTGTGTGCTTACGACCCTTCTGATCCGTCAATTGCACTCGGTCGCCGATGTGAAATGTGTTGGGGTTCGGGGCTTGAGCCATAGCGCCGACAGTACGCGAACTCATTGGCGGGATAAGGTCTGCCCATGAGCGGGCAGGAGACCACACGGGCTAGCGGTCTGCATATGACCATGCTGGGTATGCCCGTGCGAGTGCCACTATCCGGCATCATCGGGGTAGGGATCATTGCTTGGCTATGGCTGCCGTCATTCGGCGATGACCTGCGTGGGGTGGTGGCGGCATTGGTGTTCGCGGTGCTGCTGTACGCGGGAATTCTGCTGCACGAGTTGGCCCACGGTCTGACCGCCCGGCGGTTGGGAAACCGGGTACACGGCATCACGTTGTGGATTTTGGGTGGGTTCACCGTGTACGAGCGGGAACGGCTCACGGCTGGCAAAGAAGCGTTGATCGCGGCCAGCGGTCCCGCGACGACTTTGGCTTTGGCGGGTGTGAGTCAAGTGCTCGTATGGACCATCGGTGCGAGTTTGCCGCCGCTGGCCGCGGATGTGCTCACGGCTTTTGTCTGGACCAACGTGCTGCTCGGGGTGCTCAATTTGCTGCCCGGATTGCCGTTGGACGGGGGCGGGATTGTGCGAGCGCTGTTCTGGGGACTGACGGGCAGTGAGTACCGAGGCACCCAGGTAGCGGCATGGTCTGGTCGGATTCTTGCGGCGCTGATTGTCTTTTTGCCGATGATGCTGGCGCTCGTGCCCGGTTCCACGATCGACTTTTTGACTGTGGTCATTGCCGCCGTCTTCGGCATATTCATGTGGGCAGGTGCCACCGCTTCGCTGCGCAATGCCCGACTGGAACATCGTTTGCCGACCATCACAGCCGGATCGTTGGCGCGCCGCGCGGTACCAGTGGCGGCCTCCGACTCAATCGCGCTGGTGATGTCCCGCATGGCCGATGCGCAGGCTGGTGCTGCTGTGATCACCAGCCCGACTGGCGTGCCGCTTGGGATTCTCAACGACGATGCCGTCACGGCCGTTCCGACGGAGCGGCGCGCATGGGTGCACGCTTCGGCGGCGATGAACTCGGTGTCCTCCGACAGTGGCGTTGGCGCTTGGGTCGGGGGCCGCGATCTGATCGCCGCCCTGCAGAGCGCGGGGGCACCGGCGGTGTTGGTGCGGGACGAGAGCGGCGCGATTTATGGGGTATTAGCGGTCAGTGATGTGGAAGCGGCGTTGCGCTGACCCGCGGCGATGTCACAGGTAATTGTGTCGACCGGGCCGACGGAGACTCGCGCCGTGGTGCCGAGTTGTGTCGGAGGTTCTGCCTAGAGTCCTACCTATGGCCGATTCCACGCTTTCCGATCCCGCGCGCTGGCGCACCGAGCGCCTCACGGGACACCCCGATTTGGGCGCGCTCTCGCCGTCCCGCGCAGCCGATTTCACCACCTGCCAGCTGCTCTATCGTTTCCGGACAATTGACCGATTGCCGTCCGTGCCTTCAGCGGCTGCACTGCGGGGCACGCTCGTACATGGGGTGTTGGAGTCGCTGTTTGATCTGCCGGCCGCCGATCGGGTGCTCGCGCAAGCTGTCGAGTTGTTGCCTGCGGCATGGACTGATCTAGTCGCGAAAGATCCTGAAGCCGCCGCGGTTGTTGCCTCGGAAACCACCATTCCGGAGTGGCTGCGGCAAGCCGAACCGTTGCTCTCGCGCTACTTCACGATGGAAGACCCCCGGTTGCTGCAACCGGCCTTCCGGGAACTGTTCGTGCAGACACAATTGCCGGAAGGGCCGTTGTTGCGAGGATTTATCGATCGGGTGGATATCTCCGAGCAGGCTGGGGTCCGCATCGTTGATTACAAGACCGGTAAGGCGCCCAGTCCGCGGTTTGAACAAAAGGCCATGTTCCAAATGCGGTTCTACGCGTTGATGGTGTGGCGGATCACGGGCGAGATGCCCGCGCTGCTGCAGTTGAACTATCTCGGCTCCGGCACTTTTTTGCGTCTGCAACCAGATGCGGATGATCTCAACGAGTTCGAAGCTAACTTGCGTAGCCTGTGGGAATCCATCTTGAGCGTGTACGAGACCGGGGACTGGCAACCTCAGCCCGGTCCGTTGTGCCCATGGTGCTCTTTCCACGAGTTCTGTCCTGCCCAAGGCGGTGCCCCACCCCCGCTGCCGACTTCGCAGGTGTCAGGTAGGTTCACCACATGACCACAGACACTCGCCAATCGGCGGCCAGCGCCGCCGGACTGACCAAGATATACGGGCAGGGCAGCACCGAAGTGGTGGCTCTGGATCAGGTCGATGTGGAATTGGCCGCAGGCGAATTCACGGCCATCATGGGCCCTTCCGGTTCCGGCAAGAGCACACTCATGCATTGTCTGGCCGGGCTCGACTCGCTGACCTCAGGATCAGCATTTCTCGGCGGCACATCGCTGGCCGAACTCTCCGACAAAGCGCTCACGCGACTGCGTCGGGATGAAGTGGGATTCGTGTTTCAGAGTTTCAATCTGATCCCCACCCTCACCGCAGCGGAAAATATCACCCTGCCGCTCAGTATCGCGGGCAAGAGTCCGGATCAGGAGTGGTTCAACACCGTCATCGACACGATTGGGTTGCGCGACCGGTTGGACCACCGCCCCAGTGAACTCTCTGGTGGGCAGCAGCAACGCGTCGCCTGTGCCCGCGCGATCGTGAGCAAGCCGACCATCATCTTTGCCGACGAACCCACCGGAAACTTGGACTCCACGTCTTCGGCCGAAGTGCTTGGCTTCCTGCGGCGCAGCGTGGATGAGTTTTCCCAGACCGTGGTGATGGTGACGCACGATCCGGGTGCAGCCGCCTATGCCGACCGCGTGATCTTTTTGAAAGATGGTCGGATCGTGGCCGAGTTGCGGGAACCATCCCGCGACGGTGTGCTCGATCAGATGAAGCGCCTAGACGAAGTCACCCAGGGGGCGAACTAACCGATGTGGCGCGCAACGCTGCGTTCCCTAGTCGCCTACAAGTTGCGATTGGCGCTCTCTGCCCTCGCGATCGTCTTGGGTGTGGCTTTCGTGGCTGGCACGTTTGTGTTCACCGATTCGTTGAAGCAGGCGTTCAATGACCTCACGAAGGGTGGACAAGCTGACTTGGTGGTGGAACCGGCCACCAGTTTTGACTCCCGATTCACCGAAGATGTCGCCCCGCTGACACTGCCCGACACGTTGGTTTCCACAATCGCCGGTGTCCCCGAGGCAGCGGCTGCTGCGGGTGTGGTCCAGGTACAAAACGTGATCGTGCTTGGCCCCGACGGCAAGCCGGTGGGTGGTCAAGCCGGCCCCGGCAGTATTGGTTCTGGCGAAAGCTGGATCGTCGACCCGTCACTGCAGGAGTGGAAACTAGTCTCGGGAGTTGCGGGTGAGGATGCAAATAGCGTCGTCGTGGACGAAACAACAGCCACCGACGCTGGCCTCACGGTGGGAGCGCCAGTAACTGTGTTGCTCCCTGATGGGACGACTGTGACCCCCACGGTGACCGGTATCGCCGAACCCACCTTGGCCCGATTTGGTCCGGGGGGTTCCGTGGTGCTGTGGGATTTGGCCTCTGCGCAAACCCTGCTGGGGACACCCGGTCAAGTGTCGAACGTCCGGGTGGCGGCTGCCCCCGATGTCACGCAAAACCAGTTGCAGGCGGCCGTCGCTCCGTTGCTGCCAGCGAACGCGGTCAGCCAGACCGGTGAACAGATCTCCAGTGACATTTCCGAACAACTCGATGAGCGGTTGAGTTTTCTGAACACGTTCCTCCTGGTATTCGGTCTGATCTCACTGTTCGTGTCGGCTTTTTTGATCTACAACACCTTCTCGATTTTGGTGGCGCAGCGCACCAAAGAACTGGCGCTGCTGCGCGCCATCGGGGCGACCCGAAGTCAGGTGTCGCGTGCGGTGCTGGTGGAGGCACTGGCCGTGGCGTTGGTAGCCACCACAGTCGGCCTGGTCCTGGGTGCTGGCGTGGCCGTGGGTCTGAAGGCGTTTTTTGCTGCTGCGGGCGCGCCCCTGCCAGGTTCTGGACTGGTGTTTCTCCCGCGGACTTTTGTGGTGTCGTATGCCATCGGCGTCATCATCACTTTGGTGAGTGCCTTTATCCCCGCCCAGCGCGCCTCGGCGATTCCGCCGGTGGCTGCCATGCGGGAAGAGTCCACGCCGGCGGCGAAATCGCTGGTGACCAGGGGTGTGGTTGGTGGCGTACTCGTGGTGGTCGCCATCGGCCTTGCGGTAGTCGCGTTGACTTCGGATGCCGAAGGGTCCACCAGCGTGACGCTGGTGGGTTTGAGTGCGCTGTCCGCGCTGCTCGGTGCTCTGGCGCTGGCGCCGGTGGTCGCCCTAGTGCTGGTGCCACTGCTGGGGGCACCGTTCCGCTCGGCAATCGGCGCACTGGCCAAAGAGAACGCCCGCCGCAATCCACGGCGCACTGCAGCCACAGCTGGTGCGCTCATGATTGGTCTGGCTCTGATCTCGGCGATGAGTGTGCTTGCGGCATCTACGGTGAAATCCACCGATGCCGTGGTCGATGATGTCATCGGGGCGGATTTCGTCATCCTCGGTTCGTCGTTTCAACCATTCCCGCCCGCGGTGTACACCGCCACCTCGGAGGTGCCGGGTGTGAACGTCGCCACCTACGCCCGCACCGCACTCGCGCAAGTACCGGGTGGCGATGGCGACGGATCCTTCATCACGGTGATCGACCCCGCGCTGATCAGCGAGGTGCTCACATTGACCATGGTCAGTGGCTCGTTGGCAGATCTGGAGACCCCTGGGACCGTTGTCGTGGATTCCGGCACCGCCACAGACCAGCGGTTGGCGGTGGGTGACGAATTGACTTTCACCACGCTCACCGGGGAAGTACCGGTACGCGTGGTCGGTACGTATGAGTCTGCTGGGTTCTTCTCCGGCTTTGCTGCGGGGTACGCCACAGGCGACCTGTTGGGTGCGCCCAACCTGGACACGGCTATCTACTTGGAAGCCGCGCCGGATGCCGACTTGGGTGACGTGCGGGCTGGCCTTGAGGCTGCCATCGCGCCCTACCCGATCGTGACCCTGCAGGATCAGAGCGAACTCAAGGATCAGATCCGCAGCCAAATCAACCAACTGTTCGCGTTTATCATCGCCTTGCTGGTGCTAGCCGTCTTTATTGCCTTCCTCGGCATCATCAACACACTGGCCCTGAGTGTGTTTGAGCGGACGCGGGAGATCGGCTTGCTGCGGGCGGTGGGCACCACCCGGGCCCAGGTGCGGCGCATGATTCTGATCGAGTCGGTGCTCATTGCCGTGTTGGGTGGCGTGTTGGGATTGGTGTTGGGTGTGGCTTATGGGGTCGGACTACAACGCGTCTTGGCCGACGATGGCATTAGCGAACTGGGCATCGACGTGCCGCAACTGCTGATGTTCCTGGTGGTTTCGGCCGTAGGCGGTGTGGTGGCGGCACTGTGGCCGGCGTACCGGGCGGCCAAACTCAATGTGCTGGCTGCGATCGCAACGGAGTAGCCAGCAGTTGTGCCGCGGCACCCAATGGGCAGTCCCTCATGGGGCAAGAGCGTTACCCGCTAGCTCAGCTTGATTCACCGTCAGACCGATCTGAGGTCGCCACCCGCGTGGGTGACGCCGGCAACTCCGGCTGATATTGCGCTATCACCGTCGGCAGCGCTACGTCTTTTGTGCGCTCGCGTCCAGCGTTGGCGACCACGACGGCCAGGTAGGGTAATGCGACCGCACCGACCACCAGCACCCAGCGCAGCCACCCGTCAGTGAACACAGCTCCCAGAAAGCAGAATGTTCTGATCGCCATCGACCACAAGTACCGTTTGGTGCGGGCGCTCTGATCGACGGAGAGGGCAACCTGGGCGTTGGTGATCTGATAGACCTGATCCCTGGGTGCCATAAGGTAACGGTAAACCCAACGGGTCACGTCCACCACCCGGCCACCACGGGTACCCGGGAGTGTCGAAGCCCCCATGTCACGCACGCAGTCGAAGGAGCAAGTGTCATGTCCAGCCGCACGTACAGTCTTACGGAAATTGTCGGTACCTCCACCGAAAGCGTCGATGACGCCATCCGCAACGCCATGTCTCGCGCGGCGGCCTCACTGCGGCACCTCGACTGGTTTGAAGTCACAGATATCCGCGGCCATGTTCGTGACGGTGAAGTTCGGCACTTCCAAGTCACGATGAAGGTGGGATTCCGACTGGAAGACCCCACGCCGTGATTCTCGACACCGCACGCCTGGACCATCGGCTGCTTCGAGCGGCGGCGTAGGCTAGCCCTCGTGTTCGCGTTTCTGCTGCGCCCGAAGTGGGTGATCTTCACAGTGCTCGTGCCCGTGGGCATGGTGCTGTGTCTGCTGGCTGCTGATTGGCAATATGACCGCCATGTGGCACGCAGCGCGATGAATGTGCAGGTGGACGCCAGTTCCGCAGCAGCAGCGGCCCCAATTTCCGAACTGATGCCCCCGGGTGAGTCTTTTCCGAGTGAAGTTGAGTATCGCACCGCTGCCGCCGTTGGCACATTTGTCGGCCCCGATGTGTTGGTGCGCAAACAAGTCCTCGACAGCGCCCCCGGCTATTGGGTGGTCAATGCCCTGCGCACAGAATCTGGTGCGGTGTTGCAAGTCCTACGCGGGTGGGTTCCCCTGGGTGATAACGCCCGTACGAGTCCTTCCGTCCCTGCACCGCCCACGGGGCAAGTCACGGTGGTCGGCTGGCTCGCGCCATCGCAGACTATGCCGAACCCGGCGCCCACTGATCTCCCCCCGGGACAGGTGGTGGCCTTGGACACAGCCGTGTTAGCTGCTGGCCAAGTTACCTACCCGGCATATCTGGTGGCCACCGCGATGGATCCGGCGGATGCCGCAGGTCTCAAACCGGTTCCGGTCCCCCGCCCCGGTTTCGGTCCGCACCTGGCCTACTCCTGGCAATGGATCTTTTTTGCCTTGCTCCTCCCGGTTGGCTGGGTGCTGATGGTGCGCCGGGAAATCAAAGAGAGCGCCGAAGAACGTGAACAATCCCCGTCACGTGCACAGAGCTCACATGCGGCATCATCATGAGCATGTCTGCCGCGCTCACCCACCGCACGTACATAATTTCCGGTGGCAGCCGAGGCCTGGGCTACGCGACGGCTTCAGCCTTGGTGGCAGCCGACGCCAATGTGGTCCTGCTCGCTCGCCCCAGCGCGGACCTCGACGCAGCCGCGGCCGAACTCGGCACTGACCATTGTCTGGTTTTGCCTGGGGACTTGGGTGACCCGGAAGTGGCAGAGCGGGCGGTCGCGGCAGCGGCCTCCCGCTTTGGGCGGCTTGATGGGGCTTTGCTCAACACCGGCGGTCCGGCGCCATCATCGGCGAGCGGTACCTCGGATGAGCAGTGGTTGACGGCTTTCGCTGCTGTCTTCATCGCGCCGATGCGACTGGCCAGAGCCGTGGCAACGGCAATACCCAGCGCCCCGCACGAGGATGCCGCCCTGCTGTTCACACTGAGTTCGTCGGTTTTCCGACCGTTGCGAGGTTTGGCCGCTAGCAATGGGCTGCGGCCTGGATTGGCAAGTCTGATTCGGGAACTTGCCGAAGAGTGGGGACCCAACGGCGTTCGGGTGAATGGAATCGCCCCAGGACGAATCGACACCGAACGGGTGCGGGCTTTGGATGCGCGCAGCGGTGATCCGGATGAGGTCCGCCGCGAGCGCGAGGCGCATATTCCGTTGCGCCGTTATGGCCGTCCAGCGGAGTTCGGCGCCGTAGCAGCCTTCCTGCTATCACCCGCCGCTTCCTACATCACCGGTGCCGTCATCCCCGTGGATGGTGGCGCAACATTCAATCCGTGACGTCGGTTTTCGTCTCGTGTGCGAATTGCGTGCGATACAGGTCGGCGTATAGCCCACCGACGGTCATGAGTTCGTCGTGTGTTCCCCGCTGCACCACCCGGCCTGCCGCCACCACCAGAATCTGGTCGGCGGCGCGAATGGTGGACAGCCGGTGGGCGATCACCAGCGACGTGCGGCCAGCCAGAGCGTTGGCCAGAGCTTGTTGAACTGCCGCTTCGCTCTCACTGTCCAGGTGGGCGGTTGCCTCATCGAGCACCACCACCCGCGGCTCCTTGAGCAGCAGCCGCGCCAAGGCCAAACGTTGTTTCTCACCACCAGAGAGACGGTGACCCCGATCGCCGACCACGGTGTCTAGGCCATCAGGCAACGAACGCACCAGCGTCGCGATCTGAGCAGCCTCCAACGCCTCCCACACCTGCTCCTCAGTGGCATCGTCTCGGGCGTACAACAGATTGTCCCGGATGGACTCGTGAAACAGATGCGCTTCCTGTGTCACATAGCCCACCGCGGATCGCAACGATGTGCCGCGTACCTCGCGGACGTCCATGCCGCCCACCTCAACTTCGCCGCTCGTCGCGTCGTACAGACGGGCGACCAACGCGGTAATCGTCGTCTTGCCGGCGCCACTCGGTCCCACCAATGCCGTCAACGTGCCGGCTGCGGCCTCAAACGAGACGCCGTTGAGAACATCCGTCGTGGGGGCGGTTTCGGCTCGGGCTACCGACTCCAATGAGGCCAACGACACCTCAGCCGCTGTGGGATAGCGGAATTGCACATCCGAGAACCGCACCGCCAAGGGTCCCTCCGGCAGTGCCTGCGCATCAGGCGCATCGCGCACCAGCGGCGGCAGGTCCAGCACCTCGAACACCCGGTCGAAACTCACCAGGGCAGTCATGACGTCGACGCGCACGTTCGAGAGCGCCGTGAGCGGACCGTATAACTGGGCCAGCAGCCCGGTCAGTGCGATTAATGTTCCCAGGGTGATCGCACCTTGGATCACCGCGTTGCCGCCGAAGCCGTAGGTCAGGACTGTCGCCAACGCAGCCACAAGCGACAGAGCAGTGAAAAAGTACCGATTGGCCATGGCGATCTGGACACCGATGTCGCGCACCCGAGCGGCCCGACTGGCAAAGCCGGAGGCTTCGCGGTCGTGGTCACCGAACAGTTTCACCAACAGCGCCCCGGCTACGTTGAAACGCTCTGTCATCTGCGACGACATATCGGCGTTCAACTGCATCTGTTCGCGGGTGAGTGCCTGCAACCGGCGGCCCATCCAGCGGGCTGGCAGCAGAAACAGCGGCAGCAGCACCAGTGCACCGAGCGTGATCCGCCAATCCAGCAACAGCATGGTGATCAACACCACGACCACGCTGATCAGATTGCCCAACACCCCGGAGAGCGTGGAGGTGAACGCCTGCTGCGCCCCGATCACATCGCTGTTGAGTCGCGAGACCAGGGCTCCCGTCTGGGCACGGGTGAAGAAGGCCACAGACTGGGTTTGCACATGGTCGAACACTTCGGTGCGAAGGTCAAAAATCAAACCTTCACCAATCCGCGAGGAATACCAGCGGCTCACGAGTCCCAGGCCCGCATCTACAAGGGCCACTACACCGGCAATAACCGCGGTCCACGTCACCACCGCCGCATTGCCGGGGGTGATGCCATCGTCAATAATCCGACGAAACAGCAGCGGTTGCGCCACAGTCAGCGCTGCATCAATCACCAGCAGCACGATGAAAGCGATGATGAGCGGACGGTATCCGCGGGCGTAACCAAGAATTCGCCGCCACGTGCCGCGCGAGATCTTGGCTTTCGTGACAGAACGATCGCGGGTGAACGAGCGCAGGGTGGTGAACGGCCCACCCGCCATGGACACGCGGGCTCAGCCCTTCAGCAACTCGGCCAGTTCCATGATGCGACCACGCTGCGCGCCCCGCTCAGCTGCCGCTTGCTCCAGGTGAGTCCGCCCGGCCACTCCACGTAGCAACTCCAGTACCGCTGAGGTGGCGTGGGGCATCGCGGCCAGAATCGCTGCCGCCAGGTCATCTGCGACCGCCCCCAATTCCGACTCCGGCACACACGCCAAAGCCAGACCGAGCTCAGCGGCTTCAGCGCCAGAAACGGCCCGGCCGGTAAGACACAATTCCAGTGCCCGGCGCTGCCCGACGGCTTGCGTCAAGGGCCAGGTGCCACCTAGATCGGGCACCAAGCCAAGCTGTATCTCTTTCATCGACAACGACGCAGTGTCGGCCACCACCATCAGGTCGCAGGCCAGCGCCAATTGGAAACCAGCTCCAATCGCGTGCCCCTGCACGGCGGCGATGGTCACCACAGGTCGCTGCCGCCACCACAAAAAGGCCTGTTGATAGCGAGCAATCGTGGCGTCGCACTCGTCGGCCTCCACCGTGGCCAGGTCCGCCAGCGATGGCTCGCCAGGAATGCCGGGGCCGAACATGCGGCGGTCCAGTCCCGCGCTAAACGACTTACCATTTCCGCGCAGAATCACCACCCGGGCTCCCTCAGGCAGATCATTACCGAGCGCCGTAAGGGCCTCCCACATACCTGGGGTCTGAGCGTTGCGACTATCTGGCTTGTCCAGGGTGACCCGCACAATCGGACCTTCCACAGTGGCGACGACGCCGGCTGCGGAAAGCAGGTGCTGGGTTTGGGCGCTTGTCAGGGTGACCTCCGTTGGGTATTGCCACCGCGCGCCCGCAGTTCTACTCCGGACTCTGCGAGCACTCGATGGACGAAACCGTAGGATCGGCCTGAGTCCTCAGCAATCGCCCGAATGCTGTGTCCAGCTGAATATTTGGCGACGTATGATTCCGCAAGCGCGTTCCTCTCGTCGCCCACAATACGCCGACCGCGATCTTGGTTGTCCATGTGCTCCTCCGCCGATTCTTCCAGCGACCCCCCTGCGGGCCACAATGTGTCATTCAGCCCCCCACGGGCTGCCTGTTAACCGCTTGCACCTGCACTATACCCAGGTCAGGTGCTTTTGAAACTTCAATATTCTCGCTAGTTTGCTGCTATTTCCGCTCATGGCCGCAATTTGTCGCAGTCAACTCTGATGACGGCCTGTCTGACCGGCTCCGGAGCCAGCCTCATCACATGTGCATTTGCTGTCACCCCGCGAAAACTCCAACTACCGGCACTCACAGGCTCGTCGCGGTAGCCGCCGGAGCCCCGACCAGCATTGCCTGGCGTCCCAACGCACACGTAATGGCACCCACATAGCCATGTGGGTCGTCGGCGTTGTTCGTGATGTGGCGGGGTTTTGGCCGCACGCCGATCTTTGGATAGTTGGGCATGACATCGCCGTAATCCAACACGCAGCGGTAGTGAGGGCTGAGCAGCAATCGGCATGGCCTCTGCAATGCACAATCGGATCGCCATTAATTGGCTACGTAGTCACCGCCAATCCCATCCCACAACGTGTTGTTATCTAGCAGGCCTCCTCACAAATTTCCGGCTCTAGCGTAGGCGGCGAACGATACGTCCGCACGAAACGTGGCTGGAACTGTCAGCACCGACTCGCAGTTCACGTCATGCGCGACATTCACGCTGACATCGGTGCCGGGCTGCCTGCTGGCGGTCACGGGCACAGCACCCAAGCCCGCGATCAGCAGACTCAGCACCACAAGTAGGAAAGTTAACGAATTTCAGCATGGGAGCAGCGAGACATCCGCATGCCACACCAGACCCGCAAGGCGGACGGTAGCCTGACCACATGGCCGTTCACTCTTCGCAAGTTCCGCTGGGCACCGCATTGCCCGATCAGACACTGCCCGACCTCAACGATCAACTCCACAACACGCTGGAACTGCGTGGAGCAGGCGTGTTGGTGGTGGTGTTCAGTTGCAACCACTGCCCGTATGTGCAGCATATCGAGGCCGCATTGGGCCAGCTCGCGGCTGACTATGCCGAGGCTGCGGTAACTTTCGTCGCCATTTGCAGCAACGATGTCACTACTCATCCCGACGATGACATCCCCGGTCTCACCGAGCAGGCACAGCGGGCCGGGTGGCAGTTTCCGTATCTCATCGACACCGACCAGTTCGTCGCTAAGGAATTTGGGGCGGTCTGCACACCGGATTTCTTCGTGTATGACATCAACGGAAAACTTGGGTATCGGGGTGCGTTCGACGATTCTTCCCCCGGCAACGGCAAGCCGGTGACGGGTGCGGACTTACGCGCGGCGCTGGACTTGCTGCTCGCAGCCGCCCCGGTGCCGGAACCACAGCGTCCCAGCATGGGCTGCTCAATCAAGTGGCGCCAATAGCTCCCAAGGCGCAGTATTCTGCGGCGTCCGCGATACGGTGCGAGGGTGCAAAAACGATCATGTGATGTGCTGATCATTGGCGCTGGCCCCACCGGCTTGTATGGCGCCTACTACGCGGGGTTTCGGGAGTTCGACACCGTCGTGCTCGATGCACTCCCCGAGCCGGGTGGACAGATCACAGCGATGTACCCCGAGAAGGACATATTTGATGTGGGGGGCTTTCCGGTGATCAAAGGACGCGATTTGGTCGCGAATCTGCTTGAGCAGGCTGCGGTCGGAAATCCCGAGTACATTCTGGGCGAACAGGCCACCGGGTTGACCACCAGCGAAGCCGGGCCGGCTGTTGTCACCACCTCGACCGGGCGAAAGATCGAGGCCAAAGCGGTGATCCTCACCGGTGGCATTGGGGCATTTCGCCCACGCGCTATACCGGTGGGCACCGAGTGGATAGGTCGCGGAGCGGAATACTTCGTACCGCGGCTCGCCGATTACACCGATCGGGACGTGTTGATCGTTGGTGGCGGGGATTCCGCATTCGACTGGGCCTGGTCGCTGCATCCTTATGCGCGTTCGATCGCAATCGTGCACCGGCGCGAAGAGTTCCGGGCGCACGCGGGCATGGTTGCCAAGGTGCGCGATCTCGGCGTGCGCTTTTTCACTCCCTGCGAACTTGCGGCGGTGCGCGGTGAGGACCGTGTAGCTGAGGTAGATGTGGTCAATCGCACCACGGGCGAAACCAGCACAATCGGCACCGATGCCATAGTCGCGGCCTTGGGATTCATTGCCAACATTGGCCCCATCGCGGATTGGGGCATGCAACTCTACAAGCGTCGCGTGGTGGTGGACCCCACCATGAACACCACCGTTCCCCGGGTACTGGCCGCCGGTGACATCGTCACCTACCCGGGCAAAGTGCCTTTGATATCAGTGGGTTTCGGCGAGGTCGCCACAGCGGTGAACAACGCAGCGCCGCTGATCGGCCCCGAATACGGCGTCTTCCCAGGTCACTCGTCTGGCGCTGCCGCGGAATGACGCCCAGGTGCGTGGGGGATGCCGCAGGCAGATCAGCCAACTGCTTAGGTTAGGGCTATGAGCACACAACTCAATCCCGGATTCCCGTTCGATGCTTTTCGCGACGTCCTTGCCGACAACCAGAAATTCGTGCACGACTACCACGCGTCAGATCGCACCGGACGTGCAGCCCGCGGTTTGGCCATCGTCACCTGCATGGATTCACGGGTAGTGCCGATGGAAGCTGTGGGCATGTCAATCGGGGACGCCAAGATCATTCGCAATGCCGGCGCTCGAGTCACGCAAGACGTGCTGCGCACACTCTCCCTGGCGTGTTATCTGCTGGGCGTCAACCGAATTTTGATCATGCCGCACACCGATTGCCGAATGGCCAAGGGCGAAGAAGAAGCCGTCCACCAGGAGATTTTCAACCAGTACGGGATCGACACGTGGAGTATGGAGTTTGCCACCACCACTGATCAACTCGGAACATTGCGGACAGATGTGATGCGCGCACGGGCGAACCCATTTCTGCCGGCGGATGTTTCAGTGGGTGGAGCAATCTACGACGTGGCCACCGGGCAGATCATTCCTCAGGACCTGTAGGGGCGCAACGACTGCGGGATTAGTCCCTCACGCATCCACCCGGGCGATGTCGAGTTCGCTGGCACCGTTGACAATGAAGTCCTTGCGCGGCGCCACCTCGCTGCCCATGAGCAGGTCGAACACCTCAGCAGCGCCCGCCGCGTCCGCCACGGTCATGCGTCGCAACAGGCGCTTGCTGGGATCCATCGTGGTCTCCCGCAACTGCTTGGCATCCATCTCCCCCAAACCTTTGTAGCGCTGGATGGGATCTTTGACCCGGATGTTGCGCCGCTGGGCGTCTGCGAGCACACGCTTCATCTCGTCATCACTGTAGGTGTAGATCACTTCAGTGCCTTTGCGTCCAGGGTGCACAAGTTCCACTCGGTGCAGTGGCGGCACCGCGGCGTACACCAGTCCTTCCTCCAGCAACGGACGCATGTAGCGGTGGAACAGCGTGAGCAGCAGGCAGCGGATGTGGGCGCCATCCACATCGGCATCCGTCATGAGAATGATCTTGCCGTAGCGCACCGCATCAAGTTCAAACGTTCGACCCGAACCGGCGCCGATCACCTGGATAATTGCGGCACATTCGGCGTTCTTGAGCATGTCGGCCATCGAGGCCTTCTGCACATTGAGGATCTTGCCGCGAATCGGCAGCAACGCTTGAAATTCGCTGTTGCGGGCCAGTTTGGCGGTGCCCAGGGCACTGTCGCCTTCCACGATGAAGACTTCGGAACGCTCCGCAGTCTTGCTGCGACAGTCGGCGAGTTTGGCCGGCAGCGAGGATGATTCCAGCGCGTTCTTGCGACGTTGGGTGTCACGGCTGGTGCGGGCGGCGATGCGCGCCCGGGCAGCGTTGGCGATCTTTTCCAATGCCTGCTTGGCGAAAGCCTTCTGGCCATGCGGAGGAGTCTCGAACCAGGCTGTGAGTTGCTTGTTGACCACATGCGACACGATCCGCGAGGCAGCCGGGGTCCCAAGCACTTCTTTGGTCTGGCCTTCGAATTGTGGTTCCGGTACCCGCACCGTCACCACAGCTGTCAAACCTTCGTACACGTCGTCTTTGGTGACGTTGTCTTCGCTGACGCGCAGAACTTTACCCGCGCGCAGGGCATCGTTGACGGCCTTGACCAGGGCGCGATCGAATCCCGCCAAGTGGGTGCCACCCTTGGGGGTAGCGATGATGTTGACGAATGAGACCACCTGGGAGTCATAGTCGTTGCTCCAGCGCAATGCGATATCGACGCCGAGCTCGCGCTCGACTTCCTTGGCTGACAGGTGACCCTTGTCGTCCAATACCGGCACCGTCTCGTGGAAATGCCCGAGACCAGTCAGGCGGATCACCGAGGTCACGGGCTCCCCCGCAGTGAGGTAGTCCACAAATTCGGCGATCCCACCTTTGAAGCGAAACGTCTCTTCCACCTGGTCTTGCGAATCGCGCTCGTCGCGGATGGTGATGGCCAGCCCCGGCACGAGGAACGCAGTTTGCCGGGCTCGGGCCACCAGGGAATTCCAGTCAAAATCCGCATCGGGGGTAAACACTTGCCGATCCGGCCAGAATCGGACTCTGGTGCCGGTCCGGGAAGTTGGCACCTTCTCCGTCTGCCGCAGACCGGACTTGCGGGTGAAGGAATCCTGCGGCGTGGGACCGTCAAACACCCCCGGCACCCCGCGTCGGAACGACATTTCGTGGGTGCGCCCTGCGCGATCCACCTCCACGTCCAAGCGCGCACTCAGAGCGTTCACCACGCTCGCCCCCACCCCATGCAGACCGCCGGAGGCGGTGTAAGAGGCGCCGCCGAACTTGCCGCCGGCGTGCAGTTTGGTCATCACGAGTTGCACCCCGGAGAGCCGGGACTTGGGATCGATGTCGACTGGGATCCCGCGGCCGTTGTCGGCAACTGCAGCTGAACCGTCTGGCAGCAGGGACACCACGATCTTCGATCCGTGGCCCGCAAGGGCTTCATCAACGGCGTTGTCGATGATTTCCCACAGGCAGTGCATGAGTCCACGGGCATCGGTTGATCCGATGTACATGCCGGGCCGTTTGCGGACTGCATCGAGACCCTCAAGCACAGTGAGGTCTTTAGCCGAGTACCGCGGTTTGGCGCCACCGGGCGGGGTTTTGGCTTTTGCGGGCATCCCACGACTCTATTGCGCTGGTCCTATGCCGCTGTTGCGCAGGCGCCCGAGTCGGCGAAACTTGTGAGTCATAGCGGGGAAATCTGCGGTACTACGCTGAGGGCGAAACGCGCGGGGTACGGGAAATGTCCCAGGCATGTGAGACTGTTGGCGTACTAGCACTGCACCTACGTCCCGGAGGTACTCATGTCGACACTCACTCAGCCGGCTCCTTTGACCGCCTCCGACCGCTGCGATCGTTGTGGCGCTCAGGCCTACGTCCAAGTCGTTCTCACCTCGGGTGGGGATCTGCTGTTCTGCGGACACCACGCTCGCAAGCACCTCGAGCAACTGCGACCCTTGGCAACTGAGATTCACGACTTCACTCACGCGATCGACGAATCTTCCGCACCAGTGTGAACCTGGAAGTCCTTGATGTCGTAGTTGCCGTCGTCTGCTTGATCGGCATTCTCGGCACGATCCTGCCGGTCCTACCCGGCACTTTTCTAGTCGCCGGTGCTGTGGTGGTGTGGGGCGTCGTCACCGGTGGGACCGCCGGTTGGGGGGCGGTGATCGCTGCCGTGGTGCTGTTGGCTTTGGCCACAGGCTTGAAGTACCTAATCCCGGCCAAGTGGATGCGCGATGGCGGTGTTGGTACATGGGTGCTGCTCGCCGGCGGTGCGCTAGGCATTGTCGGTTTCTTCGTGATTCCCGTGGTCGGGGTGATCATCGGTTTTGTGCTCGGCGTCTACCTCGCGGAACTCATCCGACTCAAAAACCTCCGGCAAGCCTGGCCCACTACCGTGACCGCGATGAAGGCCGCCGGCCTATCGACGCTGATCGAATTCACGGTCGCCGTGTTACTCACCGTGGGTTGGTTCGTGCTTGCCCTGCGCATCGGCTAGCGCATTTGCGTCGGCTGAACTCGCGCTGGCTGCTGCCGCTTTGGCCGCAGCGTCGCCCAGGGCGGGGTTGGAAATCCGGCGGTAGGCGATCACCAGCAGCGCGGCCAGGACGAGCACCACTGCGGCAACGGCACCCCAGTTGATGCCCGACTTCACCACCGGCGGGGTCAATGTGGAGACATAAGCCGCCCGTCCTTGCGCACCCTCTGGCGGACCGAAGGGCATCGCCGCTGCCAATCGCTGATCCGTGGCCTGCAAATATGCCGCAGCGAACGCTGGCTCGCCCGAGGCTTGCACCAACTGCTGATACAGCACCGACGTCCCTTCGAGTTGAAGTCGCACAGCACCGTCGGCGATAGTGGCCGAACCCGCCGCTGCGGCTTCCGTACCCGCAGCCACCCCAGCCGCACCATCCGCCGCCCCTGCCACCCCGTCCGCCAACGCCTGCGCCCCGGCCGACAACTGATCGGACCCGGCTGCCAAAGCTCCGGACCCCCCTGTTAAAGCCTGGGATCCAGCGGCAGCTGCATTTGCCCCGGTCGCAAGCTGGGTCAAGGCCAACGAGACACTGGCGACCGCGTCCCCGAGCAAGATGAGTCCTTCGTACACCCCGGGGTCTGTGGGGGAACCGCTCAGCAGCGACGAGTTGACCGTCGCCAATCCCTGCTGCATTGCTTGCATCGCCGTGACAAGCTTTTCGCCAATCACAGCGGCTGCAGCGATGTCAGTCAACGCACCAATCGCCTCTTCGACGTAGCCACCGATCGTGATGGCAATCTGTTTTACCTGTTCGCGGGCTTGGATGAGCCAATCCAACGCCGCCCGGAGCGCGGGGCATTCAGCTGGCTCGGGTGTGACGGAGCATAAGGAATTGATCGCCTGCTGAAGATCGTCGATAGCCTGATCAGCAGCCGCAGACAAAGCCTTGAGTTCCTCGATGATCGCCGGCAACTCCTGTTCGATGATCACCAACAAAGCACCCGCAGCCCGCGAGACTTCCGTGTCGAGCATCGCAGCCCCCGCCTCGGATGCCACCGCGATTTGATACAGCGTGGGCGGATTCGGCGAATCAGGGTTCAAAGGTGGATCCGCAGGCGAGCCCACCGCTGCCGCGATCTGTGCCACCGCCCCAGCCACCGATTGGATCTGAGCCCCGATCGTCGGCACCCCGGAGGTGCCGGAAAGTGCCTCGAGTCCACCCGCGACGGATCCCAGGCCAGTGCTGAGCTCACCCAATCCCCCAGTCAACGAGTCCAGACCGGCAGTGAGTTCCGAGGAACCGTCAGCCAGTTGCTCAGACCCGTCGGCGGCCGAATCCAAGCCTGCGGCAAGCTGCGCGCTGCCCGACTGCAGTTGGGTGAGCCCGGTGGTGAGCTCTGATGTGGCGCTGGCTAACTGCACTACGGCCTGGTCGACTCCTGCCACACCCGAGGTGAGCTGAGCGTTGCCGGCCACACTGGAGTCCAACAAGGTGGACACGAAGCCGGTTGTGGCATCTTCCTGTGCCGTCACCGGCACAACTTCCATCATCAGCGCCGGCACTTGGAGATCATCTGCGGCGATCGTCAGCGTCTGCTGCTGGGTGTAATCGCCCAATGGCGGGTACAACACCAGTCGCCACTGCACCGACGTTTCCCCCGCCGGGGTGGTTTCGACCACGCCGCCCGGTGCGGAGACCAACGTGGTTCCAGGCGGCAAGGTGGCTCGCAGCACGCCCACATAGGGGGCAAACACCGGAACGCTGCGGGTGACGCTCGTACCGTCGGACTCGGTGTAGGTGATATCCGTGAGTTCCGCAGTGGTGTTGGTCTCGGTATAGGTGACGGTGAGTTCCCCACTGCTGCGTGCCACGGTGGTGGGGTCTACTGCCTCCCCGAGTCGCTGATATTCGGCATGGAGCGCGATGGGCAGCGGTTTCCCGAAGGTTGCAGTGGTGGTGACCGATGGCACCGCGCCCCCGACCTGTACGCGCACCGATTTCGCCCCTGCTTCAGGGACACCGCGTTGCCCGACGTAGGCGATCTTGGTCGTGGACGTGGGGTTGTCCAGCGCGCGGGGTTCAGGCAGTCCCACGGCCGTCACCTGGTCGTACAAAATGGACGTTTCCGGTAGGCCGCTGGGGTCGAGGGTGGAAACCACCAACTCACTGTTGGTAATACTCGGTGCAGGCTCTTGGGCGGTGGGCGGGTTCCAACCCGAGGCCCCCGCCAGCAGTTGGGCTTGGGCAGGTGCGGCTGCCATGATGACGAGAATCACCACACTGCACACCGCCGAGCAGATTCTGGCTCGAGTCGAGGTCATCTGCGAGGCCCACGATCAAAGAATTTGGCTAGCGGGGAAATATCCTGCTCAGCAACGGAGATCGTCGGATTCCCATTGTGCTCAGCGGGATCCGCAACTGCTTCCTGCTCTTCTGAAACGGCACCCTGCACGCTTGCGGGCACGGTGGCGACCTCAGCCGGTGAGCCAACCGCTCCTGCGGGCGTGACGCCAGCGTGCGCAGGAATCTTGATCACGTCAAAGGTCTCCTTGTGATCAGGTGCGTCTCCCCCATCCCCGTAGTTGCCGGAAAGACGGGTCCTGCTCTGCCTTGGCCGACGTCCTACGAGCAGCATTCCGGCATGCACAATCAGCAGCACCAAAATCGCCGGCACGATCACCGCCAGCAGAAGTTGGGCTGAATTCGCGGCTTCCTGCGCACCCAGCAGGGCCACCAACATAGTCAGCGCGGCCAACGACGCGGGTAGCACATAGGGCGTGCGGCCAATAATCACCAGCACCATACCCACCACGACAGTGGACCACCCCACCAGCCAACCAGTGCCGCGGCTCGGGTCACCCAGCGCCGACATAAACTGCGCCACGATCAGAAAACCAACAGCACCGCCGATGATGGCGAACGCCCGCGGTCCTGCGGTAAGTACTCGACCGTCGCGCTTGCGTAACGGCGCCAAAGACACCACCCCACCGACCACCGCAGCCAGACCAGCCGCAGGCAGCAGCGCACCAGCACCATCCGCGACGTCGAAACCCAGCCCTGTGCCGTAAGCCAGCGCCAAACCCCACACCACCGCCACCGCTGCCACAGCCCAATACACCCGAATTGAGGCAGCGACCCGATGTCCACTGGCATCTGCGTCAGCGCTTCCAGACGGCGCCTTGGCGGCTGCCCTCTGGTCGGCGGCTCGAGCCAGATTATCGAGGGCAGCCGGATCGCCCTCCACATGCAGTTGCGGCAGTAGCCTGGAGAGCCACTCGGGCAACCACCACGTACCCTTCTGTGCCAGCACCATGATTGCCGGCACGAGCAGACAGCGCACGATCGTGGCATCCACGAAAACGGCAGTGGACAGGCCAACCCCGAACATCTTCACGATAGGGTTGTCCGAGAGCACGAAACTGCCGAACACCACACACATGATCAAGGCCGCCGCAGTGACCACCTTGCCGGTGTCTGCGAGCCCTCGTCGCACTGAGGCCGTCATATCGCCTGTGCGTTCCCAATGCTCGCGGAAAGCGGTGAGGAGGAAGACTTCATAGTCCATGGATAGTCCGAATAGCACCGCGAAGAGCATCATCGGCACGTACGACTCGATCACCACGGGCGCGTTGATGCCGAGTAAAGAGGCCCCCCAACCCCATTGAAACACCGCCACCACGACCCCGTAGGCCGCAGCGATCGATACCAGATTCATCACCGCAGCCTTGAGTGGAATGAGTAGCGAACGGTAAGCCACCATCAACAGAAGGAATGCCAGCGATACGACACCCAAGATGAACCAGGGTGTCTTCTGGGCGATCAGGCCCATGAGATCCGAGGTGGCAGCTGTGATCCCTCCGACGTGGGCGGACATGCTTTGCCCCGCAGTTGCCGGTGGCAACACTTCGGTGCGCAGTTGGTCCACCAATTCGCGGGTTTTGGGATCGCTCCCGCTGTATTCGGGGATCGCCCTGATGATGGCGACTCCACCATCGGTGCTCACCACCGGTGCTGACACTGAAGCCACACCCGGGGTAGCGGCGACTGCAGCCAGCAACTCCTGTAGCCGCGGGTCGGATCGTCGCGGATCACCCGCGCCAGGGTCGAGAGTGGTGGCGGCGGGCGGTGCGGTTGCCTCGTCTGCCTCGGTTGGGGTGGGGGCAGTCGCGGGCGCATACAGTTGCGTAGTGACTGCCAGCGGAGCCGTCGTCCCGGGTCCATAGGCGTCGGCCATCAAATCGTAGGCTTGCCGGGCCGTGGTGGACTGAGGCAACAATCCGGCGTCGGCCTGCCCGAGGGTGAGGCTGGTCGCTGGTGCGGCCAAGGTGAGCAGCAGGAGTGTGGTCAGCGTGGCCACCGGCCAGGGCCGCTTGGTCACACCATCGGCAAGCCGACCCCAGCGTGAGGCATCCAACTGCTCAGGGGTCTCGGGCTCACGATGCCGTTTGGGCACCACCGCCATCTTCATCAAGCCGAGGAGTGCGGGCACCAAAGTGACTGAGGCAGCAACTGCGCACGCCACCACGATCGCTGCGGCATATCCAAGCCAAGCGAGGAAGCTCAGTCCAGTTAATGCCAGACCACACACTGCCGCGATCAACGTCGCCCCCGCGAAAATCATGGCCGCACCGGCGGTGCCCGATGTGCGCCCGGCGGCATCGGGCACTGTGTATCCCTGCCGCAGTAACATGCGATGACGGGTGACCAAGAAGAGCGCGTAATCGATGCCGACGCCCAAGCCCAGCATGGTGCCCAAAGTGGGTGCGACGTCTGGGATGAAGACGAAGTTTGCGATGATCTCGACCCCGGCTAGTCCCACCCCAACGGCGATCAGGGCGTTGATCAGCGGGATGAGCGTAGCGCCGACTCGGCGCATGGTGATGTACAGCACGAGTACGGCTGCGAGTAGACCCAGCACCTCAGACATGTGAGTTTCGGGATTCGACAGCTTGGATCCCAGATAACCGCCCATCGCCACCTGGATATCGGGGCCCGCAATCTCGGTGGCCGTTGCCAGCAGTTCTTCGCCGACGCTGACCTTGCCCGCCGACGCATCGGCCACGGTCACACTCACCATGGCCGTATGGCCATCAGCGGAGATGTAGGAAGGTACTTCAGCCGGGGTTTGCACGACGGAGACATATGGCAAGTCCGCCAGTGCCGCTCCCACGCTCTCCGGGAGTTGCGAATCCGGCGTCGTGGCGAAATCCACGGAGTCACTGTGCATGAGGATGGGAGTGGCCTCGGCGGCCGATCCGGGAAACGCCCGATATATCAGGTCAGCGGCGACCGCGGAATCGGTATTGCTCAGTGACGGTGTTGTCGGCGGGTTGCCCGCCACCACCCGACTTAGTCCGCCAACGACCAAGAGCACCGCAAACCACGCGATGACGACCAGCCAACCATGGGTGGCACACCATCGCGCGACTCGATAGAGCACCGCGGACATCCGGTCAGAATAGGCTACTGCTCAGACAACCCCCGCCCGAAAGGTCCGCTGGTAGTTAATCCAGATAATCGCGCAGTACCTGTGAACGACTCGGGTGGCGAAGTTTGCTCATGGTTTTAGACTCGATCTGGCGGATCCGCTCCCGCGTCACGCCGTAGACTTTGCCGATTTCGTCCAGAGTCTTCGGTTGCCCGTCAGTGAGCCCGAAGCGCATTTTCACCACGCCGGCCTCGCGTTCACTCAGCGTTTCCAAGACACCTTGCAACTGCTCCTGCAACAACGTGAACGACACGGCGTCGGCTGGCACAATCGCTTCGGAGTCTTCGATCAGATCTCCGAACTCGCTGTCCCCATCCTCGCCCAGGGGGGTGTGCAAGGAGATCGGCTCACGGCCGTATTTCTGAACTTCGATCACCTTTTCCGGCGTCATGTCCAGTTCATGGGCGAGTTCTTCCGGGGTGGCGTCGCGACCTAGGTCCTGGGTCATCTGGCGCTGCACCCGGGCTAGCTTGTTGATGACTTCCACCATGTGCACGGGAATACGGATGGTGCGGGCCTGATCGGCCATGGCGCGGGTGATGGCTTGGCGAATCCACCAGGTCGCATACGTCGAGAACTTGTAGCCCTTGGTGTAGTCGAACTTCTCCACTGCCCGGATGAGTCCGAGATTTCCCTCTTGGATGAGGTCGAGGAACAGCATGCCGCGACCCGTGTAGCGCTTGGCCAGCGACACCACCAGGCGCAGGTTGGCCTCCAGGAGATGCCGCTTTGCTGCCTGTCCGTCTGCGGAAATCCACTCCAGGTCCAACCGCAGTTCGTCGTCCTCGATCCCGGCGGCCAGCATCTCCTCGGCAAACAGTCCGGCTTCGATCCGTTTGGCCAGTTCTACTTCTTGTTCCGCGTTGAGCAGTGCCACCTTGCCGATTTGCTTGAGGTAGTCCTTGACCGGGTCTGCGGTCGCGCCAGCCTGATGAACTTGCTGGACCGGTTCATCGGTGTCATCCACATCGGAAATCACCAGTTCCTCAGCTGATTGCTTCGATTTTGCCGGCGCAGCGGCGCTATCCACGATCAGGGCCGGACGAGTAACCTCCTTGAGATCCTCCTCAAGTTGCACCTCAAGCTCGGTCTCCAGGTGGTGCGCCTCTTCGAGATCGATGTGCTCGCCAGTGCTCTCCACAATGACGTGCAGATCTTCCACGACCAGTTCGGGGTCCGCGTGATCGTCCAACTCGACATCAACTACGGCGATATCTTCCACGTCAAGCACCTCACCGAACACATCGGTAGCGGCGAGCGCCGCGACAGATTCCGGTGTCGTGGCGCCTGCCTCATCCACAGCCGCCGATGTGGCGCTGGCGGTGGCCTTCTTCGCCGCGGCTTTCTTAACCGGAGCCTTCTTAACGGCGGCTTTCTTCGCTGGCGCCTTCTTCGCGGCGGCTTTCTTAACCGGAGCCTTCTTGACCGGAGCCTTCTTCGCGGCGGCCTTCTTTACAGCGGCTTTCTTCGCCGGCGCCTTCTTGGCTGGGGCTTTCCGGGTCTTCACTGCCGGTGTGCCCTGGTCAGCGGTGGCACTACCTGCCTCGACGACTGAGGTTGCGGTGGAATCCTGCGCGTCTCCGGCGGAGATCGTGCTGGTTTTGGTCGGCATAGGTGCAGAGGGCCTTTCAATTGGCGATGAGCGGCCCGTTTATGGGCGCACTAAAGCAGGCTGCTGTCAAGCAGTGACGAGGGGATAACTCTGACACACCAGCGACTATTCCCCCGCCACCGACTCCGACTTATTTTTCCTCTGACCAATTCGCCTCACCACAACCGGCTCAACTTGCCTTCGGCCATGCCAGCGGGTCGCGCGGATCCACTCGGGCTGAGTCCTGATCCGCCTGCTGTGTCCCACGCAACTGCGCGAGGCCGATTGAGTCCAGGATGGCGTGCCACTTCTGCGGGGGTACCCCGGACTTGGCCGATGCCTGCACGATTCTTGCCAAGGAATTATTCGGCTGGGTGGACAACGCCTTTTCTGCCGCGATCGTGGCGAAGGCGCCGTCGCCAAGTTGCCATGTGACAGCCGCCAAAGTTGCAGCCACTGCGGGTTGGTAAGGCTCTGGGGTCATGGTCGTCAAGGCTGTCAACCAGGCCCGACAGTTGGACAATCCACGCCGGCGTTCCTGTGGTGGGGAAACCTGTAAAAGTCGATACATCAGAGGTTCCCGCACTCGGGCATCACTCAACGCAACCGCCCATATTGCTCCCACGGTGGCAAGTTCCGTGGGATCACAACGTCGCTGACAAGCTGCCACCAGATCGTCTTCCACCTCGCGGCGCCAATCGTCACCGAAGCCTTCGAATTCGGCCGTTGTGAGCATGGCACGCGCGTCCGCAAATCCAGCCTCCGAAAGCAATGTGATGGCTGGGGTGAGGGAGGATGCCAAGGCTGATCTACTGGGGACGAACCCTAGTTCGGAGACGACCAATGCGAACCGAATGCGCTCAACTTCTTCGCCATCCAACGTGTGACCGCTAGTAGTACAACACTCACTGTGTCCGGGGCCGTAGTCCCACATCGCGAGTCCATCGGTGGCCAGGCAGTGTCCAGTGCGAATCCCCAGGTCTTGCAGAGATCGCGTCAGCGACGTGACGAGCCGCCGGTGCGCAGATGCGTTCGCATCGTCATGCCATAAGACCAAGTGCGCCATATGCAGGTCGACCTCGAGGGCTAGCGATCCCCGCACTGTTTCGGTGATCATTGCCACCACATCATCCTCGACGGCAGCGTCGTCGACGGGGGGCAAATCCACCCGCAACGAGACGACAACTTGGTTCGAATGCTCAGCCAGGAAGAGCAACACCACACTGTCGTGTGGAATGAAACCCACGAGATAAGGCAGGCTGGCAATCATGGCGGTAGGGGACGTCACATGAATGGGGGGCTGCTGGGCCCCGGGTTGAGCTGGAGAATTTGGCATGGCTCGAGCATTGTCCAGCCACACCGATGCACACCAGAGCATCTTCGTCAGCTGTGGATAACCACAACCCGCTCGACGGGGAACTAGGCGAGAGTGGCTTGACCCTGCTTCTGCGCCCGACCTTCCTGTACCCGCCAGCCCACGAGGGTGGCGATTCCGGTGGCAGCTTGCGGCAGCAATTGCACAACCTGCCACACCACCACAGCTGCCAAAATCGCGTCCTCACTCAGTCCGAAGGCGGCCAGCATCGCCCCGAGCACTCCAGCTACGGTGCCCAAGCCGCCGGGGGTGATCGGAATCAACGTGCCGAGTCGGGAGATCGCGAAGGCGGCAAAAATCTCGGCGAAAGAGATCTGATCGCCACTTCCCGGTGCCACTCCACGCACCGCCACGAACAGGATCATGAACTGCATGAACGACACCGCCAGGTTGGTGACCGTCAAGGACATCCAGCGATCCTTGACTACGTCCACCACCTCGTCACGGAAACTCATCACTGAATCGGTGAGGTCGATGTCCTTGTGCATCCGTCGGAACACCGGAGCCGCGACCTTCTGCCCGAGCTTCCCGACCTTCATAGCGCTGGTCTCACTGCGCAAAATCAGCCAGAAAAGCACCACCATGATGATCAGAGCAGCCAGCCCGATCAAGCCCGCGTAGACCCAGGCCGACTGCAGTTCACCACTGTTGGCGATCGCCAAGACACCCAGTACGGGCAACAGGAATGTCATGAAGAACGACCAGACACTGGTCACCGCAATACCAGTGGTGGCGGCCGCTGGCGCCACTCGATAGGAAGCCAACATCACGTACTGCAGGGCGAGGGCAAAGGCGCCTCCGGCAGGTACGAGGGCGGCCATCATCCACGATGTCTGGCGCACCATGAAGGCCGGCTTGTACTTCAGGCCCGGGATCGCGCGTTGATAGGGAAACACGTACACCACGATGTTGACCACCGCGACCAGGATCAGAGAGACCGTCACGTAACGTGGCATCGCCTGGATCTGCGTCCAAGCGTCTGAGAATGAACCAAACTGCTTCGACAGTCCCCAGAACACAAAACCCAAGATGATCAGCGTGATGATGGCGCCGATGACGGTCTTCTTCTTGTCCAACTTTGCGCTGGCGGCACTCGGCATCTGGTCCACGGTCGAGTCCGCGACCGACGACTGTTCTGTGGATGTGGGCTGATCATCCGGTTGCTGCGATGATGACGGTTTCGACGCGTCACTAGTCACGAAACGGCGCTCCAGAGTCAGTTGGGGGTCGCGGCCGATCATGTGTGCACCGCGACTGCGACCATAGCCTTGCACACGCTGGCAGCGAAGACCGACATGACATCCCCGCGTGCCGAGACAGCTGAACTCGTTAGTTGACGGTGCGCTCTTCGGCTAGCCCGCTACCGCCGTCCACCACCAACACCTGCCCTGTGGTGTAGGACGCCGTTGGGGACGCAAACCAAGTCACTGCGGCGGCAACTTCCGCCGGTGTACCGCTGCGGCCCAAAGGGGTAAACCTGCCCTCTGCGACCTCGCGCGGCAATTGGGAACCAGTGGCGATCCAGCCCGGCGCCACCACATTGCAGGTGATGCCGAAGGAGGCGTAGTCCAGCGCAACGGATCTCGCCAGACCGACCATCGCAGCTTTCGCCGTCGCATAGATCGACTCCCCGCGCATGGCCATCACTGCCCCGGTGACCGAGGAGATCATGACGATTCGGCCGTAGCGGCGCGCAGCCATACCGGGCAGGACTGCGCGCGTGACGAAGAAAGCGGTGTCCAAGTTGCGAGCCAAACCTGCCCGCCAAGCTCCAGTGTCGACCTCCCCCGCCCTGCCGTTTTCGGCGGCCGCAGAATCTGAGCGACTGGTCATTCCGGCGTTGTTGACCAGAATGTCGACATCGCCTGCGGCCGCCACCGCCGCTGCCGCCTGGCGTTCGTCAGTGAGATCGGCAACAACTGCCGTGGCGGCTATTCCTTGCTCCTGCAACTGTGCAGCGCGTCGATGCACATGGTCCCCGGTGGCACACAAACACACTGCGGCCCCCCGGGTACCTAATGCCAATGCCACCGCAAAGCCGATTCCGTCACGTTGCCCCGCACCCGTGATGAGCGCGCGCTGACCGGTGAATTCCGCCATCTTTACTCCCTGTGACATCCAACTCCAGACCTGCCACCATAAGGGCGTGCACGTCAACATCATTGAGCATGCTGTTCTCGCCGATAGCCTCGCACGCTTGCGCCAGCGCGATGTGGCGCAACCGGAGTTTTCCGCCTGTGTGCATCGGGCCACCTTGGTGCTGCTCGCCGCAGCCACAGCGGACTTGCCCACCCGGCGTGCGCACATCGAAACTCCCGTGGCCCCCGCAACGGTCGATGTGTTGACGGACCCGCCGGTTGTGGTCCCCATCATTCGCGCCGGCCTGGGCATGCTGGATGCAGCTCGGCTCTTGCTGCCGACCGCCCATGTGAGTTTCGTGGGACTGCGCCGCGACGAGCGCACTGCCGCTGCCCACTGGTATTTCGATGGGCTGCCGACCTCTTTAGCTGGCAAAGATGTGATCGTGCTGGAGCCAATGATCGCCACGGGCGGCACGCTCACCCATGTGGCTGATCGGCTCAGTGCCCTTGGGCCTGCCCGAGTCACCGTGCTCTCCCTGCTCTGCGCACCACAAGGGGTCGCTGCGCTGCGAGAGTGTGCAGCCACGACCGCCACGCCGATCCGGCTGCTCTGCGGAGCTGTGGACGAAGGACTGACGGCCGCCCACTTCATCACTCCCGGTCTCGGCGATGCCGGTGATCGGATGTTCGGTGAACCTGCGGCGTACTTCTAAGAACAACGGGTAGGCCAAGTTCAGATCACCAGGTTAATGTCAGGTGAATCGCGTATTCTCCCGACGTGACGCCCGGTGAAAATCCGCACCCGCAGGTGCACCCGACGCAGGCTCAGCCTGCGCGTGCCCACGTCAAGTCCGCGCGGGCCAACGCGGCTTTTCCGAAGCAAGTCAAACGGGCCGAAATGCCTGTGGGCGCCCCATTCGTGGTCACTGCCATCGTCATCATCCAGCTGGCTTTGCCGGAAACCGTCTCGGTGGGACCCCGCTGGGCCATTCCGGCTTTGGAAGTGGTCGGTGCAGTGATTTTGGCTTTGGTGCTGGCCTTGTCGGACTTGACTGGCCGGGCACGTCGGATAGTGGTGTCGGTCTACCTCACCATGCTGATCGCCTCAAGCGTGCTCAATGGACTGTTGCTCTTCGACTCGCTATTGACGACGCAGGCAGTGCCCGAAACGGGTCAAGAACTCTTACTGGCCGGTTTCGGTGTCCTCATCATCAACGTGCTCAGCTTCGGTCTCGTGTACTGGGAATTAGACGGCGGCGGCCCGGCGGGTCGGGAACTGGGATTGCACCCGCCGGACTTTCAATTTCCACAGCAAGCATCGGGGATGGACTGGCAACCGACTCTGTTTGACTACCTATTCACCGCGTACACCAACATCATCGCGTTCAGCCCCACCGACACCATGCCGCTGACGCACCGCGTGAAGTTTCTCTTCGTGATTCAGTCCACGGTTTCCCTGGTCACGGTACTGGTCACGTTGAGCCGCGCCATCAACCTCATCTGAACCGTAACGCCGAAACCTGACCGCAGTCTCGGTCGGAACTACCGCCTCAGGCCCACTTGCTGAGCCACAGCGCCTCGCCCACCTGCGCCAGGTTGGTGAGTTCAGCGTCTGCCTCATCGAGGTGATGTTCCTCGTCTTGCAGCAAGGTTTCAAAAAGCATCCGACTGCCCGGGTCGCCGGCTTCTTCGCACACCTGCACACCGCGGCGGTACAGATCGATTGCGAAAACTTCGCCCTCGCGGTTGAGCGTGAACTGTTCCACCACGCTCTCCCCCACTTGCACGGGTGAAAGCCGCTGCATGTTCGGCACGCCATCGAGAAACAGGATGCGATCGATGAGCAGTTCGGCGTGCTTCATCTCTTCGATCGACTCGGCCCGATACTCAGCGGCCAACGTGGCATATCCCCAGTGCGCGGCGAGTTTGGCCGAGATGAAGTACTGATTGACTGCGGTGAGTTCAGCGGTGAGCGCATCGTTCAAAATGCTGATGACTGCGGAGTCGCCTTCCATCAATCCCTCTCTTCGGACATCCCGGACCCACCCGTGAGGTTGATCTCGATATATAGTTAGGTAAGGCTAACATAGGTGGTCGAACGGAGACGCGCGGTCTGTGCGCGCATCTCGGGAGGCCGCAGTGGACAATGTGGAGGACGACGTGCGACAGATTCCACTGAGTGAACTGTCCCCAGGAACCTCCGCAGTGATCTCGCGACTGCACGAAGAAGACTCCCTTGTGAGCCGTCGCTTGGCCGACCTGGGATTCCTGCCCGGTACTGCGATCTCCGCACTACACCGGGCGCCCATGGGTGATCCAATGTCCTATCAACTGCGCGGCGCCAAAGTGTGTCTGCGGGCAGTGGATGCAGACAACATCTTGATCACTGATCCCGCATCCAACTGAAGTGTCCGCTTCCTGCCACGACGGAGCGACCGGTGATCCGGGACTAACCTCAGCCCCCCGAGTTGCGCTGATCGGCGCCCCGAACGCGGGCAAGACCACATTGTTCAATCAGCTCACCGGGCTGCGCGCCAAGACCGCCAACTATCCAGGGGTCACAGTCACCCGCCGCACCGGCACCGCGGTGGTAGATGACGCAACGGTGATCATCGACGACTTGCCTGGCACGTATAGCTTGGTGCCCGTCAGCCCAGATGAGGAAGTCGTGGCCGACGCGCTTGCTGGCAGATTGGCCGGAGTTCCCGCTCCGGATGCCATTCTCGTGGTCGCCGATGCCACCACGATGTCGCGGTCGCTGATCCTGGTCGCCCAGGCGTTGCAGTTGGGTCTGCCCGCATGTGTGGTGATCACGATGACCGATGAACTCCAGGAGCGTGGCGGCCGACTCGACATCATCCGGTTGCAGTCAATCCTCGGGGTGCCGGTGGTGGGAGTGGTCGGCACCAAGGGCATCGGCGTCCACACGGTGCGCGATCTGTTGGTAGCACCTGCGACCTGGCCAATTCCAGCACTGCGACCACCGGCAGACCTGGCGCAGCGCAGCGCTTGGATCGACTCGGTGCTGGAGTCCGTGCTGTTTCAGGCGCCGCGCGAACACGCCTGGACCCGCCGAATCGATCGACTTCTGCTGCACCCTGTGGCCGGAGTGGTGATCTTCATCGGCGTCATGGTGGCGTTCTTTCAAATCATCTTCAGCTGGGCGGTGCCGGCGCAGGACGCTATCGAAGCGGCCTTGAGTTGGTTGTCGGCCGAGGTCACGCAGCGGGTGGCATGGGAGCCGCTGGCCAGCCTGCTCACCGATGGCGTGATCGGCGGCGTGGGCACGGTACTGACATTTATCCCCCAGATCTTCCTGCTGTTTCTGGTGATTTCGTTCCTGGAAAATGTGGGCTACATGTCGCGGGCGGCCTTCGTGATGGATCGGGTGATGGGCTCGATCGGGTTGGAGGGCCGAAGTTTTGTCTCGCTGTTGTCGTCCTATGCCTGTGCCATCCCGGGCATCATGTCGACCCGGACGATCCCATCTTCGCGCGACCGGATCGCGACCATCCTGGTGGCGCCGCTGATGACTTGCTCGGCGCGGCTGCCTGTCTACACCTTGCTGATTTCCGCGTTTGTACCCAACGACCAGGTGTGGGGGCCGTTGTACCTCCAAGGTTTGGTGCTGCTCGGGCTCTATCTGTTGGGTTCGGTGAGCGCTCTGCTGATCGCCGGCTTGCTCAAGCGCACTGCGCTACGGGCGAATGCGGCGCCTTTCTTCTTGGAAATTCCGCCCTATCGGGTACCGGGTTGGAAACTTGTGCTGCATCAGGTGTGGGACGCCATCCGATTCTTCCTGCGCAAAGCCGGGACCGTGATTTTACTCGCCTCGGTGGTGCTGTGGGGTTTGCTGCATGTACCGGTGGTGACCCCGCCCGCCGGCTTATCGCAGTCGGAGGCCACGAGTTACCAACTAGAACACAGCGTTGCCGGCAGCATTGGGCGGGCAGTCGAGCCAGTATTCGCGCCTTTGGGGTTCAACTGGGAAATCAATGTGGGGCTGATTGCCTCTTTGTCCGCCCGGGAAGTATTCGTGTCCACCATGGGTCAGATCACAGCTGCTGAGGGCGATGATCAAGAATCGGTCGCCGCACAATTGCAGGGCCAGACAAATCCGGACGGCACTCCGGTGTTCACCCCCGGCACAGTGGCCGCATTGCTGGTGTTTTTCGTTTTCGCCTTGCAGTGCATCTCAACGGTGGTGGTGATGAGACGGGAAACCAACTCACGGCGATGGCCGGCCATCGCGTTTGGATACATGTTTGCCTTAGCCTGGGTTTTGGGCTGGGTCGCCAATGTCACGGTGACGGCGTTGACATGATCCGGATCGGTTCGCCCAAGGTGCGCTCAGCCAGTCCCCGGGTGCGGCTGCATGCCGAGTCGACAGCTGATCCGAGAGTGGTGCGCTGGGTGGTGCCCGCGGAGTGTGTGCGCAGCGTGGGACGTGTCACATGTGATGACGCAGACACCGATGTGCCGGCCGCCGTCCTCCAAGCGTTGGCAACTGGTGACCTGACCCGAGTGTGCTTGACGGCGACGTCGATGGAGTGCGAAATCGCCGATCCTTCCCGTTGGCTGCACCTCGCACCGCTGATCAATGAGGCGCTCTTCACCTATCTGACGTCCGGTCACGTCCTGGCCTGTCAACGTTCAGACGCAGACGACGCCGCCCTCGCGAATGCAGTGGCAGAACTGGTGGCCGGAGATGTGACCGACTACGCCACCAGCCATGGTGGAACTATCTCCTTGGTGGACGTTCGCAACGGGGTCGTCACGCTGCGACTCAGCGGTGCGTGCCGCGGCTGTCCGGCCGCGCAATCCACCATCACCGCGGGTATCGCCGCCAAACTCAACCCGAACTTGCCGCCGGTGGCCGGTTTTCGGGTGACCGACTGATCGTGGGTGGGTTCGACAGTTCCAGTTTGGGCAATCGGGCAGGATAGGACCGTGTCGGCCACGATGAACCACGACGATTCTTTGGGCCTTCGGCTCATGGCCGGCGGGTTCGGAATCGGTTCCACCTTGTTTGCCGTCGGGGCAGTGATGAGTGTTGTGGGTTGGCAGGTGGCGAACCCGACGTTTGCTGTGGGGGCGGTGTTCTTCACTGCCGCAGCGACCGTGCAGTGGCGCACGGCGATTCGTCATGATCCGGACAATCACCGGGTCTGGAAAGTTGCCGCGCAGGATTTCCGCAATCCGGATTGGCTGGCAGCGGTGATCCAACTGCTGGGAACCTTGTACTTCAACGTAATGACCATCCGGGCGTTGTCGATCACACTGGCGAACCCGGTGGAGTTCAACTCCGAAGTGTGGAAACCTGACATCTACGGTTCGGCAGCCTTCTTGATTTCCAGCGCGATTGCCGCGCACCCGGTCGCACGCCTGCGTCGACACCGATTGATCTACGGCCGCTCGCGGGTGATCGCGTGGTGCAACATTGCTGGATCATTCTTTTTTGCCCTCTCCGCAGTCGGCAATCAACTCATCGCACCGGACACGATGAAGAGCGCTGTGTGGACCAACCTGGGGACATTCGTCGGGGCGCTGATGTTCTTGCTGGCCGCCGTGCTGCTCTGGCCACCGCGTCAGCACGGGCCCTCGGCCAGCGCCACATAGCGCCCACACCGCACCTGCGGGGAGCGAACCGGAGCCTCGGGTGTTGCCCAGATGTTCACATCCCTCTTACACATTCGACTCCCAACACCGGTGCGAATATGTCAGGGTAAATACGTCGCGACCCCGGTACCACGAGCAACTGCTCGTGCCGGGGTCGCCGCCATTTCACAAGTGTACGCCGGGCGTCAACTCCACCACTTGCCCTTGTGTGGCAGATTCCCGGCACGCGTCCAACACGGTGGCGAGCACGAGAGCTTCCCGCCCAGTCACCGGTGGTGGCCCGTCGCCCAGGATTGCCCGCGCCACGCTTGGGTAGAAGCGGTCCCACGCACCGGGCAAGCTAGGCACCGCAACCTCGTCGTCGCCCAGAAAGAGATGACCCCAAGCGGATTCGGGTTCCACTCCCCAGCCTGCCCCGAGGTCTGCGGGCGACAGTCCTGCCTTGAGTTGGGCCTCCTGACCGTCAAAGCCATAACTTACGAAACCAGCCCGCGAACCATTGACGAGGAATCTTGGTCCCGCTGCAGCAGACGCCAGGCTCGCCACAATGTCGCTGCGCACCCCGTTGGTGTGCTCCAGATGAATGGTCACGACGTCCTCGGCTGCCACACCAGGGCGCACCTGCTGGAAGTCCGCAAATACCGCGCGCACCGGCCCCCACAGCACCAGTGCTTGATCGAGCAAGTGCGGACCGAGGTCGAATAACACTCCGCCACCGTGGCTGGCGTCGGCTGAATGCCAGCTGGATTTCACCGGGCGCGACCGCTCAATGCGGGAACCAAACCCGTGCACGGCACCCAAGTCTCCGCGCGCTACCAAGGCTCGCAGGGTGCGGAAATCACTATCGAAACGACGATTCTGATACGGCACAGCCAACCGGTTTACTTCCGCGGCGTGGCTCAGCACCTCTGCGGCCGCAGCCGCGGACAAGGCAAAAGGCTTGTCCACCACGACGTGCAGTCCCAAGGCCAGCGCTTCGTGGGCCACGTCCGTGTGCGTCGCAGTCGGGGTAGTGATGGTCACGCCGACGACACCCATGTCGGCCAGGTCCGACAGTCGGGAGACAACCTGAGTGTCTGGCAGGTCGGCCCGCACCTGCGCCACCCGTTCCGGGGATGCAGTCACCACCGCCGTCAGTGCGAGTTCGTGCGCGGAGGTAAGCAAAGGACGGTGAAAGATTCGCCCCCCAGCGCCGTAACCCACCAAACCCCAGCGCAACGGTGACGTCGGCACAGTCGTGTCCATGGGGTCAGTGTGCTTCATGGGGCCAGCGTGGCGCGACTTTCCACCACATACTCCAGTGCCGTCACCAACGCATGCGGATCAGGTACCCGAAAACGCGCGGACGTCTCCCCCGGCCCCACGCGTATCGTGATGTCTGTGGACTGTGCGGCGGTCATCACGGTCTCATCGGTCACGTCATCGCCCGCAAACAGCACAGTGGGATCACCGAGTCGATGACGCAACTCCATCACGGCCGCTCCTTTGTCCAGTGGATGCACGCCGACATCGAGCACGGACTTGCCCGCGAGCACATGCAGATCCGCCGCGCGTGCCAACGCTTGTACGGCCGCATGCAGTTCCGCACCCGCAGTCGGCTCTGCCTGGCGCACGTGAATGGCGAATCCGGCTGGTTTGGGTTCGATCATGGCCCCCGGCGTGGCATCCACCATGGCGGCGACTTCTGTTCGCACCTGTCTCAGAGTTTCTGCTTGCCGGTCGCTGAGACGCTTGTGGTCTCGCCCACCCCACTCGGCGCCGTGACTGCCGATGAGCAGCACCGACTCGGTCACCCCACTGACCTCGCGCAAATCGGCCACTGGCCGACCCGAGACCAATGCCACAGTCACACCTGGGCTGCCGGCTAGCCGGCAGCCCAGGTGTGACTGTGGC
>CAZVKB010000007.1:0-46897 GCA_964627505.1 uncultured Actinomycetes bacterium
GCGAGCGCGCTCCGCGTCCGATCCACTGCTTCTCGTGCCCGTTTACGGGCTGGGCGGTACACCCGCGCTGCCGTCTCTTGCGCCGGGAAGAACCCGAGCGCGGCAGGCGCGCAGAGTTCCTCCACGATGTCGAGCAGAACATCCAACGCAGCCGCCGGGGATTGGGCGGTAGGTAACGTTGCGAGCAAGTCCAGCGCCATCGCCTGGTCCGCCAGTCTGCGCCGCAAGCGGTCCCGTTCCTGGGCTGCCGGTGTGTCGTCACGTGCGGCCATAAGTTAGTCGTCCGGTGGCTGGGGGCGGTAGTCAGCCACCGTCTCCACTATCGCGTGCAAGACATCGGCTGGTACTTGCATCGGGATTTCGCCATGGGTGTCAGACACAATGAAACGGCCGCCAGGCGCACCGGCAGCGAGCGCCGCATTGACCGCAGCGGCCGCCTCTTGGGGGCTCCAGCGCCGCATCGCAATGCCGTTGAGATTGCCCATGACCGTGGCTCGACCGGCCGCCAGTCGCTTCACCGCCCCGAGATCTTCGTCACTGCTCGCGCCTAAGATCACAGCCGAACTCGCGATGAGATCGTCGATGACCGGAGTGGTGATTCCGGAGGCCAGCAACGCCGCGCACGGCCCGTTGATAGCTGCCATGGAACGGGTCATCATGGGCAATCCTGTGGCAGTGAACATGGCTGTGGGAAGCACCGTCGGCGATGCCAGCGGATCGAAGTACCCGATGGCATTGGCGCCGGCTGCCAGTTGCGCATTCGCCCACTCAACCGCGAAGGCCTCATTCACCGCATGCAGTTGTGCTGCCAGATCTGGCTGCTCGTAGAGCAACTGCAAATACTCCGCAAAGCCCAGTTGCATGACCGGCATCGAATATGGAGACATCACCACGCCGACGATCAGAGCTTCGCCAGCCAGCCTGTCCCGCAGGATGGTCAATGTGTCCAGCACCCTGGTCAAGGGCGGACTGTCCGCCACCCGCGGTGCTTGCAGATCCGTGATCCCCGCCGGGCTGGCCAGCAGCGGACCAACCGCGTTGGGTGGGCCATCGGGGTAGAACTGGACCTCGCCGCCAAACGCCTCGAGTTCCAGCGCACCGTAGAAAAATGGGTACACGATGTCGTCTGGATACTTCGCCCGGAGCCGTAGTTGGCCTTCGGCAACCGCCGCCGCCGAGGTGAAATACTCATCCAGCGGCAAGCCCACTTCCCATGCCCCATGCATGGTCAACGGCAAGAACAACGGCACCCGATCGGTTGGACCGCCCGCCAATGTGGTGAGTACCCGCTCCGTTGACGTCATAGGAGCGACGCCAGGTTTCATTCCGATTCACCCGCAAGCAACGTCTCGATGTTGGACATGATCGGCAGCGCATCCGAGGCTGACGAACCGACGAAGTCGGCTCCCACTTCGCCCGCGAGACCGGGATCGAATCGGAAGGGTGCTCCTCCGACCACAATGAATACGTCGAGGCCGGCATCGTGCAATCTCTGACGCAACTGGGCGACCAGCAGCGCCGAACGCAGCATGAGCACGGACACGAACAACACGTCTGGGCGTTCTTCCACCGCCGCCTCCACCATGTCCTCCACCGACAGCCGGGCCCCCCAGTCGCTCACCTGGTAGCCGGAGGAACGCAACAGATGGACCACGATCTGTTTACCCAACACATGGGAGTCGTCGAGGACACCGATCGCCAGGCGCGGCTGGGTGGGACGCAACGCCGCGGGCGAGCCCGCTCGATCGGCGATCAAGCGCTGACACATGCGACCGCTCATGTAGACCTGTGACAGCGATACCTCGCCGGCACTCCAACCGTCACCGATTCGCACCAATGCCGGGACCACAATGTCATCTAAGTACCAGGAGCCCGGCTGCGTGCTGACGGCACGATCCAGCACATCGGTGGCCGCAAGATGATCAAGAGCCAGCAATGCCGTCGCAAATGCTTCCGCCGACTCCTCGATCGCTGTGTCGATCATGTCAGCCTCTCACGCTCGGGTGCTCTTATGGTAAGCCGAGTGCAGTACCTCATGCCGCGGTGTGCACATGAGTGAGCACGGCATCACCAGCGCTACGTCCAGATGCTACGCAGTCGGGCACACCCACACCGCGGTAGGAAGCCCCGGCCAGCGCCCAATCCGGACGCACACTGGTCGCACGATCCAACGCCGTCATCCGATCGAGGTGGCCCACTGTGTAGGTGGGCATGGCTTCCACCCAGCGATGCACGCTTCGCACAACGGGCTTTTCGTGAATGCCCAGGATGGCCGAGAGTTGTTCGTGCACTGCCGCCACCACTTCGTCATCGAAGCCCATAGCCAGGCGCGCTGACCGGCTCGGGAGAAATGCTCGCAGCAGCACAGTCCCCGCCGGAGCGCGACCCACCCACTTCCGCGAAGAAAACGTCACGCCGGAAAAAACTGCCGGGTTCGGTCCCGCTTCCAGGAATCCGTGTCCAGTCGGTGGCACGTCGAATGCCTCCTCGCGATACGCCAAACTGACGACCGCAGTGGAACCGCGGACCCCAGATTTCATGATTGCGGCCGCTTTGGGCAAGTGTTCTGCAATCAACTCCGCTGTCACATGTGCTGGGGTAGCGAACACCACTGCAGCGGCATTCACCTGTGATCCGTCGGACAGGTTGGCCACGGTGCCATGTGGCGCCGCCGTCAACGACGTCACCGACACCCCGGCGCGGAGGTCGGCTAACCCGGACGTCGCGCAGTGCGTCACCGCGGCTGTGACCAATGAGCCCATGCCGTCGCGCAGGCTGCGAAATGGCGACGCGCCGGTTGAGCCTGCCGCAGACTGTCCGGCTGCAGCCGTCCGCGCCTGCTGACCCTGACGGAGGGCGGCGATCAACAGGCTGCGGTATTGATTCTCGTAGTCCCGCAACTGTGGTAGCACGGCGTCCAGGCTCAGGTCGTAGACCGACGCGCCATATACCCCGCCCAACATCGGTTCCGCCAGGCGATCCACCAAACCGGGCCCCAAGCGCTCAGCCAAAAAGTCACCGATGGAGATGTCTCCGGGTGGTAGGCGGCGCGGCATCACCACGTCCAAACCGGCCCGGAACTTCTGCGGCCACGAGAACAATTCGGTGCGCACGAAAGGGGCGAACTGAGTCGGCAGCACCATGCCCATCCCGGCCGGCATCGGGACCATCTCGCCGGCGCGTCGTAGATGCACCGTGCGCGGGTCAGTGGTGCTGATGATGTCCGCACCCAGACCCAACTCTTGCGCCCAGGTGATCGCCGCGGGTCGATAGGACACAAACGAATCCGGTCCTGCTTCGATGAGGAAGCCTTCGTGGTGCTCAGTGTGAGCTTTGCCTCCCCAACGATCGGCGGCCTCCACTACGACGACTGGCGTCCCGGCAGCAACGACCCGGGTCGCTGCGGCCAGGCCCGCGACACCGCCACCGATCACCAACACGGGCACTTCGGCGGCCCGACTCACTGCACTGCCGGGGCTGTGGCTGCCAGCGGATCGGCAGCGCCTTCCCGCGGGTGGTACGGGCACAGCGGGTCGTCGGCCAACATGTCGCCGGTCCAGGCGTAGGCCCGGGCCCGGGAGCCGCCGCAATAGCGTGCGTACTCGCATTTCCCGCAACGCCCCTCGAGTGCGGTGATATCGCGCAGTTGGGTGAAAACCTCACTGTGGCGATAGAGGTCCACGACGTCGTCGTCGCGCACATTCCCCACGACATAGGGCAGGAAACCCGACGGGTGCACCTCGCCCTTGTGGTTGATGAACATGATGCCGTTGCCATCGCGAATCCCAAATCCGCGGCCGACCGAACTTGCCCGAATCTCCTCATTGCTCAGACCTTCGGCCTTGGCCCGCTTGATCGCCACACGTCGGTAACTCATGGCCTCAGTCGTTTTCACTTGGAAAGGCGCCGTCTTGGCCAGTTCATAGAGCCACGCGTGCAACCGTTCCGCGGACCCCGGTGAGATTTCTGTCAGCGCAGTGCCGCGGCCGATGGAAATCAGAAAGAACAGGCTCCAACGCATCACCGGCACGGTGGTGAGGACGTCGTAGATGGCGGGCAGGTCATCCACGGTCTGATCGGTCACCAGCGTGTTGATCTGCACCGGCAAGCCCAGGTCGGCGCAGGTCCGCAACGCGGTCATCGTCGCGTCGAACGTGCCCGGCACCATCCGCAGCCCATCGTGCCGGGCCGGGGTCGAACCGTCCAGGCTCAGACCCACCGTTTGGATACCGACGGACTGCAACGATGCCAACCGCTCGCGGGTGAGGTCGGCAGTGACTGCGGGCGCCAGCGACGAACCGATCCCCCGATCTGTCGCACCAGCCACGAGTTGTTCCAGGTCGTCGCGCTTGAGCGGGTCGCCGCCGGTGAAGACGATGTGCGGATAGGGCCGACCAAAGCCGGTGATTCGGTCCAGCAGCGTGAGCCCCTCCTGGGTGTTCAATTCGAATTCCGCCCGCTCGGGCATCGCCGTGGCCCGGCAGTGTTGGCATGCCAAACCGCAGGCCAGCGTGGTTTCCCAATAGATCAGCATCGGAGCGCGGTCGTAGACGTACCCGTCCGGCTGCACTGCCCCCACCCCGGGAAGTCCTCCCGGATGGCCGTGGGCATGGCCGTGCGGGCCGGCGGCGGTTTCGAGTGACATCACATGGCACCATTCCGGGCGCCCTGAATGACACCCTGTTGTGGACTACCTAATCGTTATCGTCAGCAGCATGTGCATCCTCGGCCGGACGCAATTCCAGACATACCGAATTGATGCAGTAGCGCTGATCGGTGGGTGTGGGGAAACCTTCGCCGGAGAAAACGTGGCCGAGGTGGCTGCCACACGCCGCGCATCGCACCTCCGTGCGCACCATGCCACCAGAGCGGTCGCTGAGCAGTACCACTGCATCGTTTGCCGCCGGTTGGTAGAAAGCTGGCCACCCGCAGCGGGCATCGAATTTGGTGTCACTGGCGAACAATCGAGCCCCGCAGGCGCGGCAGCAGTACGTGCCGACCGTGGAGGTGTGCTCGTATTCGCCGGTGAATGGCCGCTCGGTGCCGCCGAGCCGTAACACCTGGTAGGCGGCCGGATCCAACACCGCCCGCCAGTCTTGCTCGGTCTTAACCACGGGATACGCGCTGCCGTCTGGTCGGGTTGGTCCTGCATTGGCCGGGTTTGAAGTGCTCATATGGCAGGGTAAATCCGCTCGATCGCCGCGGCAAGTTCCACAAGTCGGCCGGTGTAGAACGGGATCTCCTCACGTACATGCAGCCGGGCCCGGGATCCCCGCAGATGCCGCATGAGGTCGACGATCCGATGCAACTCGTCAGCTTCGAAGGCCAAGATCCATTCGTAGTCGCCCAGGGCGAAACTCGCCACCGTGTTAGCCCGGACGTCTGGATAATCCCGCCCCATCGCACCGTGTTCTACCAGCAGTTCGCGCCGCTGGGCTTCATCGAGCAGGTACCACTCGTAGGACCGCACGAACGGGTAGACGCAGACGTAAGGCCGCACCCGCTCATCCGCCATGAAGGCCGGAATGTGACTCTTGTTGAATTCTGCGGGACGGTGCAACGCCATCTGCGACCACACTGGGGTCAAGGTGCGTCCCCACGGAGTCCGCAACAGCGCGTGATACGCGTCCTGGAGTTCGTCGCTGCTTTCGGCGTGCAGCCAGAGCATCAGGTCGGCGTCGCCGCGTAGCCCGCCTACGTCGTACCAGCCCCGGACCGCCACCCCCGGCGTTGCGGCCACCGCCGCCTGGGCGGCAGCCGCCGCGGCCTGGGGGTCCGGCACCACATCACGCTGGCACCGAAACACCGACCACGATGTGTAGCGGATAGTGGCGTTGATGTCCCGGGCGAGTTTGCCCCGGTTCGCGGGCTGATCAGCCATTGGCAAGCTCCGAAGTTTCATCGAGATGACGCAGGATGTCCATGGCCGCACGCCGACCAGATGCGATGCATGAGGCGACCCCCACCCCGTCATAGGCGGCCCCGGCCAATGCTAAACCGGGCACATCTGCCAGCGCCCGTTTGGCGCGATCCACCAACTCCACATGTCCCACGTGATACTGCGGGATCGAGTTTTGCCAACGGGTGACTCGGTGATCAATGGTGATCGGCGGCAAGCCGGCGATCTCGGTCAGTTCGGCGCGCACATTGTTCACCAATTCGGTGTCGTCGAGTTCCAACGCAGCCTCGTCGCCATACCGTCCCACCGAGGCCCGGACAATGAAGGCACCCCGTTTGCTGGAACCGCGAGCGTCCCGAGCCACCCACTCCCACTTGTTCGACGAGAACGTCACGCCTTTGACCTGGTAGCCCTTGAACGGCGGAATGAAGAATCCGGTGCCGGTCACTGGTGGCATGGCGCCCACGGGGTAGGCCAACGTCACAACTGCTTGACTGGAATATTCGATCGCGCGTAGCTGCATGGCGGTGAACGGGGCACTGACTCGCAGCAAGTCGGCTGCCACATTCGCCGGGGCTGCCATCACCACTGCGTCGTATTCGCGTTCCGACGAAGGGGTGGCCACCAGCCAGCGGTTCCGCGCGCGCCGCAACCGCAGCACGGGCTCGCCCGTGTGAATCACCACACCCTGCGCCTGCAGCGACGAGACTGTCTTGGCTGCCAACCGGGCAATGCCCCCGCGGATGCCGGCGAAAGCGGGACCACGACGGGCGCCTGCTTTTTGGGCGCCACCGGAATGCACTCGCGAAGCCGCCTGTAAGAGCGAGGCATCCTTCTGGATTTGCCGAAACAGCGAGGGATTGGCCATTCGCAGACTCAAATGGTCAGCGTTGCCGGCGTAGACCCCGGCCAACAACGGGTCGGCCAGCCGCTCCACCACTTCCCGGCCCACCCGGGCTGTGAGGTAGGCACCCACCGAGATGTCTGCGCCGACTTCGGTGCGCCGGATCACTTGATCCATCGGAATCCGCAGCAGCCCAGGCAACGAGATGATCCCGCTGGCCGCAAGGGCGCGCAGATTGGTGGGAACGCCAGTGACCAAACCGGTGGGGATTTCGCGCAACTGCCCGCGCGCGAGCACGCATACCGACCGACTCTCCGGGTGCACGATCGCGGGCCGCAAGCCGACTTCATTGGCCAGGCGAGTTGCTTCTGGGCGAGCGGCGAGCATGGATTCCGCACCAGTATCCACGGTGACACCGACGATGTCCGTACTCGCCAGTTTGCCGCCGGGCTGCGCGTCAGCTTCCAGCACGGTGACCACGGTGTCAGCATCGGCGGACAGCGCCCAGGCCGCCGAGAGTCCTGTGATGCCGCCACCGATTACGGCGACTTCCCACTTGTAATCGCGCTGGGCAGGACGTGCGGACCGGGATTGCGATGCTCGTGCGCGCGCCATAAGGCCAGGTTAGCAGCGGTTGCGGGGTCAACTCGGCCAACCACTCGCAGCGCGATCGGCCAACCACTCGCAGCGCGATCGGCCAACCACTCGCAGCGCGATCGGCCAGTGCCCGGCGCGCGACACCACCTCGCCTGGCGGCGACCATCGATCAGCGGACAGTACCCTCGTGCACCTGTGCGACCACCGCTGCCAGCGCGCCGGGGTCCGTGCTGGGCAGCACGCCGTGACCCAGGTTGAAGATATGTCCAGGCAGGTCGCGGGCATCAGCAAGCACGCGGTCCACTCGTGCACGCAAGGCCGATTCCCCGGCGAACAGCGCGGCTGGATCCAAGTTTCCCTGGAGCGCTTTGCCAGCACCCACCCGTCTGGCAGCGGTCGCCAGCGGCACCCTGAAGTCCACCCCCACGACGTCTACACCTGCTGTGGCCATCGCTGCGAGGAGTTCCCCGGTACCCACACCGAAGTGAATCCGGGGCACGGCTGGCACGTAGGACAGAGCAGTGCGACTGTGCGGCAAGACGAATTCCCGATAGTCGGCTTCGCACAATGCCCCCGCCCAGGAGTCGAACAACTGCACCGCAGATGCCCCGGCGGCCACCTGTAGCGCCAGGAACGAACCCGCGATGTGGGCCAGCCGATCGGCCAAGCGATGCCAAAGCTGGGGTTGCGAAAAAATCAGCGACTTGGTCGCCGCGTGATCACGACTCGGGCCGCCTTCGATCAGATAACTGGCCAAAGTGAAGGGGGCACCGGCGAATCCAATGAGCGGAGTCGATCCCAATTCTGAGACCAGCGCACGTACTCCGGCCAGTGGACCGGCGACATCCTGCGGGGTTAGCGGGCGCAGTCGTTGCACACCTGCGGCGTCGCGGATCGGCTCGGCGATCACCGGTCCGACTCCCGGCACGATGTCCAGTTCCACCCCGACAGCTTTGATGGGCACCACGATGTCGCTGAAGAAGATGGCCGCATCCACGCCATATCGCCGCACCGGCTGCAGTGTGATCTCGGTGACCAGTTCGGCATCCATACAGGCGTCCAGCATGGCTACGCCGGCGCGGACAGCGCGATACTCCGGCAAGGAACGTCCAGCTTGGCGCATGAACCACACCGGTGTGCGGGAGACGGATTGGCAACGCGCTGCCCGAACCAAATCGGCATCGCTCGTCCGACCGTCCCGCAGCGGGTGGGTGGGTGGCAGATCAAGCACCGGTGGGACTTCGAAGTTCTGCGCTGCCGGCGGGTGGGAAGACTCGGGCGGGGATGTGGGCACGGGGCAATCCTGACATGCCGACACCCCGAGTGCGCGTGATGAGGGGCTGAGCGCGCAAGTCGTCTTACGCTGATGCTCATGACCCCCAGCACTGCTTTCGACCAAGCCGTGGCGCGGGTGCGCACCCTCCAGGTGCGTCCGGAATTAGATCTGGTGGAAGCCCCGGCGCCACGCCGGATGGCTCCAGATGCCCTGGCGTTGACGATCGACGCCAGCGACGGTGATCTGGACCTGGGTTCTGGCCGCTTCGTCGTTTTGCATAATCCAGCCGGCGAACCGGCGTGGGAGGGCACCATTCGGTTGGTGCTGTATGTCGATGCGATCGTGGAAGCCGACCTCGCTGGCGACCCGCTCTTGCCGGAGGTGGGCTGGACCTGGTTGCAGGAGTCACTAACCGATGCTGGGATGTCGTACTGGGCCCTGGGCGGCACGGTGACGCGCGTGCAATCTGAGTCCTACGGCGCCATGGCCGAGCGCGGTATGGAAGGCCGACTCCAGGTGCGCGCCTCTTGGACAGGCGCCGAGGTGGCAGATCTGCCAGACCATGTGACGGCGTGGACGTCGCTGATGGCTACCGCGTGTGGACTGGAACCTGTCCCGGATGGCGTATCGGTGCTTCGCCCACGCGGTTGAATCACCCCAATTGGTACCAAGCGTCCATCCCCATGGTGTTTTCGTCTGAGCTCCCCAAGAGGAGGAAACAGCCCGTGGTTTCGCTTAAGGCTGATCGTTCATCTGCCGATGACGCACTTGTGATTACTGTCAGCACTGACACAAATACGCAGAGTCCAGATTCCGGCATCGCGCTGCGGCAGCGGGCTACTCGGGAACAGGCGTCCCGGGCGCAGACTCGACGGGATCACCGACAGCATTCGCACACCTCCGCCGCGACGGCGCTTCGACCCTCTCCCGATGTTGCCAGTGTGTACAGCATTGCGGTCGTGTCACCGGACCCGCGTCGACGTGGCAGTTTGGCTGCAACCGCGCATCGGGCAGGTGCGCGACGAGTAGAACAGTTCCCGTCCGCTCGCGCCGCCCAACGCTCCGCGCGGATCGAATCCCTGCACGACGTCGCCATCGTCGACGGTTCGGTAAACGACGTTCCGGTGCTCAGTTTCATGCGCACGATGGCCGCGGTGGGCTGGCGACGGTGCATCCTGGTCACCAGCCGGCAAGACATGCTAGGAGTGCGTGCGGCTATCCAAGCCGGGGTTCGGGGTTATGTCGTCATGACCCCGGTGGAACGACGCGTCGGCCCGGAACGCTCGGTCGATACCCTCAGCGATCGCGAAGTGCAAGTCCTGCAGTCGGTCGCGGAAGGTCTGACCAATCGGCAAATCGGTCAACACCTCGGACTGTCCGGCCTCACGGTCAAGAGCCACCTCGCCCGCATCGCCCGCAAACTTGGCACGGGTGATCGTGCGCAACTCGTCGCGATCGGTATGCGCAGCGGCATTATTTCCTGAACGCGGGCGGTATCCTCGCCCCATGTCGTCTGCTGCACCACCCCCATCGTCCGATGATGGTGGTGGTGCCCAAGATCCGACAGCGCCGACCCTGCTGACTGCCCCGCGCGAGCCGATCAACCCGTTGGTCACCACCCAGGCCGCGGTGAATGCCGCGGTGGCCGCTCTGACGCAAGGCACGGGAAGTTTTGCCCTCGATGCTGAGCGCGCCGGCGGCTTCCGTTATACCCAGCGCGCCTATCTCCTGCAGATTCGGCGGCAGGGCTCCGGCACATGGCTGATCGATCCCACGGCTTCGGTGGACTTGACCCCGCTCGCGGAAGTGTTGACGCAGGCCGAATGGGTGCTGCACGCCGCCAATCAGGATCTGCCCTGCTTGGCCGAACTCGGGCTGCACCCGCCATCGTTGTTCGACACCGAATTGGCCGGTCGATTGTTGGGAAATGCCCGGGTCGGGCTTTCCGCGATGACCGAGCAGTACCTCGGGGTCTCTCTGGCCAAAGAGCACTCCGCTGCAGACTGGTCCACCCGACCGTTGCCCTCCGAATGGTTGGTCTACGCGGCGCTCGACGTGGAGTTGCTCTTGGACCTGCGCGCGCTGTTGGAGGCTGAACTCGTCGCTGCAGGTAGGCGGGACTGGGCACAAGAAGAGTTCGAAGCCGTCCGACTCGCCGACCCGGCCCCGCCTCGACCGGAACCGTGGCGGCGCGTCAAGGGCGTGAGCACGCGAGCACCCAGGCAACTGGCCATTGTCCGGGAACTCTGGCTGGAACGGGATCGGATCGCCCGGCAGCGGGACAAAGCCCCCGGCCGGGTGCTCCCCGACACCACCATCGCGGCATTGGCTGCGCAACCACCCACCTCGTTTCCGATGTTGGCTTCGGTGAACGGAATGAAGCGCCAGCCAGCTCCCACCCGGCGGGTCTGGTGGGCAGCGGTGCAGCGGGCCCAAGCACTGCCCAAAGCCGAATGGCCCGCCCCGGTGCGCAATAGTTCAGAAATTCCACATCACCGCGTGTGGCCGCGGATCAATCCGTTGGCCGCCAACCGATTGACCGCAGCCAACAGCGCACTCACCGACCTGGCCGAGACCTTGGCGATGCCCCGGGAAAACCTCCTGGGTCCGCGAGTGCTGCGAGCCGCGATCTGGTCACTGAGCAGCACCAGCGCATCTGCCGTTGGCCCCGACCAAGAACTCAGCGCCCAAGACGTGTCAGCGGCGCTGCGGGCAGCGGGTGCCAGAACGTGGCAGGTGGACGTCGTGGGAACTGCAATTGCGACTGCGATCCTGGAAGGGGATGGCGCGTCACCGCCGCAAATTACTGGCGAGTAACATAGCCCGGGCCAGAACAATCCTCGATCTCAGGAGGCCCACGTGCCCCACGCAGGTCGCAGCGTCGTCTACGTCGACGGCGTGCGCACACCATTCGGAAGGTCCGGCCCCAAGGGCATATATGCGGACACTCGCGCCGATGACTTGGTGGTGAAAGCCATCCGGGAGTTGCTGCGACGCAACCCCGACCTGCCACCGGAGCGGATCGATGAAGTGGCCATCGCCGCCACCACCCAAATCGGCGACCAGGGCCTCACCCTCGGTCGGACCGCGGGGATCCTCAGCGGATTGCCCGAAAGTGTGCCCGGCTTCTCCGTCGACCGGATGTGCGCCGGCGCCATGACCGCCGTCACCACAGTGTCGTCGGGCATCGGTGTGGGTGCCTACGACATCGCTCTGGCTGCGGGCGTCGAACACATGGGTCGGCACCCGATGGGCGAGGGCGTGGACCCCAATCCGCGCTTCGTGTCTGAGCGTCTGGTGGACCCGGACGCGCTGCAGATGGGCAAGACTGCCGAAAACCTGCACGACATGCTGCCGCACATCACCAAAGAACGCACGGACGCCTACGCATTGGCCAGCCAGCGGAAGACGGCCGCCGCCTACGCCGCCGGGCTGATTCAGCCGGACCTGGTGCCCGTGGCGATCCGCGGCATGGACGGCGCCTATGGCCTCGCCACAGTGGACGAACCGCCGCGACCCGAAACCACGCTGGAAGGTTTGAGTTCCCTCAAGACCCCCTTCCGACCACACGGCCGAATCACCGCTGGCAACGCTGCTGGCTTGAACGACGGCGCGACTGCCGCGGCGCTCGCCGCTGAGGATGTGGCCGACGAACTGGGCCTCGCCAAGAAGATGCGTCTGGTCTCCTTCGCTTTCGCCGGTGTGGCCCCCGACATCATGGGGTACGGCCCGGTGCCGTCCACGATCAAGGCGCTGGAGAAGGCCGGCCTGACCATCGACGACATCGGCCTGTTCGAGATCAACGAGGCGTTCGCGATCCAGGTGCTCAGCCTGCTCGACTACTACGGCATCGATGACGACGACCCGCGGGTGAATCCGATGGGTGGCGCGATCGCCGTCGGGCACCCGCTGGCCTCCACCGGAATCCGCCTCATGAACTACCTCGCCCGCGATTTCGCCGAAAACCCCGGCACTCGCTACGGCATCACCACGATGTGCATCGGCCTCGGAATGGGCGGCACTGTGGTCTGGGAGAACGCCAACTACACGGAAGGTGCATGAGGCATGAGCAACGAACTTCCCGCCGAGGTCGTCACCGAATTCAAGGTGCGCTACCTCGACCTGCCGCTGGGTGCTGGCAAGGCCGCCATGATCACCATGGACAACGGTCACGACCACACCCGGCCCAACACCTTCGGGCTGGGTTCCCTGGCGTCCCTGGGTGCAGCCCTGGACGAGGTCTCGGCTGCTGATGGCCTCGCTGCGGTCTGCCTCACCGGCAAGCCGTTCATCTTCGCCGTCGGTGCGGATCTTTCCGGTGTGCCTTTCATCACCGGGCGCGACATGGCCCTAGAGATCGGTGAAGCCGGTCACGCCCAGTTCCGACGGCTCTCGGACCTCGGTGTGCCCACGTTTGCCTTCATCAATGGCGCGGCCATGGGTGGCGGACTTGAGATCGCCCTGCACTGCAACTACCGGACGATTTCGACCGGCGCCGCGGCGATCGCCCTGCCCGAGTGCTTTCTTGGCCTCGTCCCCGGCTGGGGCGGCACCTACCTGTTGCCCAACCTGATCGGAGCCAAGGGCGCGGTCGAGGTGATCGTGAAGAACGCGATGAACCAGAACAAGATGCTCAAGCCGGCGCAGGTGGCCGACCTCGGCATCGCCGATGCGATCTTCGCCCCTGCTGACTACCTCGAGCAGTCCCTGCTGTGGGCGGCCCAAGTGCTCACCGGTGCCCAAGCTGTGCAACGTGCCGAGGTGGATCGCGGTGCGGGTTGGGATGCCGCAGTGGCCAGTGGTCGCAAGTTCGTCGCGGGTAAGGTCGGCGCTGCGGCACCGGCACCGCTGCGGGCACTCGATCTCATCGAGATGGCCAAGACCGCGTCTGCCGACGAGTGCTTCGCCGCGGAGGACCAGGCGCTGGCTGACCTGATCATGAGCGAAGAACTGCGCTCTGGGTTGTACTCGTTCGACTTGGTGCAGAAGCGGGCGAAGCGGCCCGTGGGTGTGCCGGACCGCAAGCTGGCCCGACCTGTGACCAAGGTCGGCGTCGTGGGCGCGGGCCTGATGGCCTCGCAAATGGCACTGCTGTTTGCCCAGCGGTTGCAGGTTCCGGTCGCCATGACCGATCTGGATGCCGAACGCGTGCAGAAGGGCGTGGACTACTGCTACGCCCAGATCGACGGGATGGCCGCCAAGGGCCGACTCTCCGAGCGCAAAGCCAACCGGCTCAAGGCGCTGATCACCGGTTCCGTCGACAAGGCCGTGTTCGCAGACGCCGACTTCGTAATTGAAGCCGTCTTCGAAAACCTGGCCGTGAAGAAGACCGTATTCGCCGAGGTTGAGGCAGTGGTGAGCGATACCTGCATCCTGGCCACCAACACCTCGTCGTTGTCGATCACCGACATGGCCGCCGACCTCGCCCATCCCGAGCGTGTGGTCGGCTTCCACTTCTTCAACCCGGTGGCAGTGATGCCGCTGGTGGAGATTGTGCGGGCGGAGCAGACCGATGACCCGACGGTGGCCACAGCGTTCGCGGTGGGCAAGTCGCTGAAGAAGTCGTGCGTGCTGGTGAAAGATGCTCCCGCGTTCGTGGTCAACCGACTACTCACGCGCTTCATGGGAGAGATCACCAAATCGGTGGACGAGGGCACGGATTTCGCAGTCGCGGACAATGCGCTCGCGCCGTTGGGTCTGCCAATGACGCCGTTCGTGTTGTTGCAACTCGTTGGACCGGCCGTGGCCTATCACGTGTCCGAGACCATGGCGGAGGCGTACCCGGACCGCTTCTACGTGTCGACCAACCTGGGTCGGATTGTGGACGCTGGCAAGACCGGCATCTGGAACTGGGACACCGGCACGCCGGTAGTGGACCCGGAAGTGGCCGCGCTGTTCGAGCAGGGTGACTCGCCGCTCAGCGATCCCGAAGTTCGCGACCGCGCCTTGGATGCCATGGCCGAAGAAATCCAGTTGATGTTGGACGAAGGTGTGGTGGCCGAGGCGCAAGACCTCGACCTCTGCATGATCATGGGTGCGGGCTGGCCGTTCCACCTCGGTGGGATTACGCCGTACCTGGATCGCGCAGGTGTCTCCGAGCGGGTGAACGGCAAGCGGTTCCTGCCTGCGGGTGTGGCCAGCCTGCCGGCGTAGTCACCGCCGACTGCGTACTTGCGCGGGGCGGGGTTGGGCTAGGTGAAAACCTCGGTCCGTCCCCGCCCTGCGGCTTTCGCCCGATAGAGCGCATCGTCGGCCCGGGCCAGAAGATCCTCTAGGTTTTCACCCGGCCCAGCCTCAGCGATTCCGATGCTGACGGTAGCCCGCACAGGAGTGTTGTCCACCATGATGGCCTGCGCCATCTTGCGGTGCACCTCCGACGACACGCGGTGCGCCGGATCGATCGAGTGCACATGGCGCAGGACCACCACAAATTCGTCGCCACCGATCCGTGCCACGATGTCATCGCCGCGCACTGTGGTTGAAATCCGCTCGGCGGTCGCCCGAATCACCTTGTCGCCGGCGACGTGACCAAGGGTGTCGTTGATGCCCTTCAAGTCGTCCAAATCAACGAACAACACCACCACGGTGGCATCCACCCGAGCTTGCCCCGACATGGCTTCGGCCATGAGCCGAAGCAATTCCCGGCGATTGACCAAATTGGTCAAGGCGTCATGGGTGGCCATGAACTGCAATTCCGTTGTGGCCAGACGTTCCTGATGAATATCTCGCCAACTGCCGATGCCGCCGCTGTGCGGGAACGCTGACGTCCGAGTGGGGTCGGCGGGCTGTTTGGTGATCTCTACCCAACGATACGTCCCATCGGCGGACCGCACCCGAACTTCGGCGACCGGTGGAGTGCCGGCGGCAGCTCCCCGGTTGACACCTGCGAGGTCCGCAAGATCGTCAGGGTGCACCAAGTCGGCCAAGGTTTTCCCCGCGAGATCGGTACGTTGCCACCCGAGTTGACTGGTGACCGACGGTGACCACCATTCGACGATTCCCTCCGGTCCCTCCCGAAACACCACATCGGAGGTATGTTCGGCCAACCAGCGAAATTGCCGTTCCGACTCTGCCAACGCGTCCTGTGCCACCACTTCATCAGTGATGTCGTGCCAACTGCCAGCCCGTCCGATTGTGCGACCCTGGTCGTTGCGCAAAGGTCGGACGTTTTGGGACATCCAGCGATACGTGCCGTCTGCGCACAAAAAGCGGGTGCGGATGAATACCGCTTCGCCGGCGTTGACGCGATCGGAGTTGAGCAGGGCGATTTCTTGATCATCCGGGTGCAGGAAGTTCACCGTGGGCTGCCCGACCAGCTGCTCCGGTGTCCAGCCCACCACTTTGACCACCGAGGGCGACACAAATTCAATGATCCGATCCGTTGACGTGCGCATGATGAAATCCGAAGCGTTCTCAGCCAGCAGTCGGTAGCGTCGCTCCGACTCGGCGACGGCTTGGTGGGCCATCTGCAGGTCGGTCAGATCCCGGCCGCTGCCCTCCAACAGCACACTGCCATCGGTGCGTTCGCGCGTGCGCGCCCGGTGGTGGGTCCAGCGGATGCTGCCGTCGCGATGAATCCACCGCAGATCCAGATCCAGCAGCGATCCTGCTGGAGCCGCCAACGCTGCGGCCAGTTGCGGGCGATCCCGGGGGTCCACCACGCTGAACATCAAGTCCGGTTGCTCGACGAAGGCCGCAGTACTGCGGCCGACAACCGCTTCGACTGAGTCGCTGAGAAACTCGATCTGCAAGTCTGGGCTGAGCGCAATCGCGTAGTACACATCGCCGGTGACGTCCATGAGCCGCCTGATGTATTCGGCATCAGGCGAGCACGGCGAATCGTGGGATTCCATGTGTTGCCGACTCCTGCTCGCGCGAGGTAGGTGGTGCGGTGCGATCGGGATGTGGTGCTGAGTCACGAGTTCGTGGATGTTCAAGCACATGGACGATATGCGATGTGCCTCCTACATCACAACGCCCACTGTGGCATAGGGGGTCGGGACTTCGCTGGTTGTTCGGCTAGGCCCGGTGCTCCTGGTTCGCAACCTTGCGGACGGACGCGGCGATGCCTTCGGCATCAAGACCGAACTCGGCCAACATGGCAGGTCGACGGCCCACCTCCAGGAAGCGCTGGGGAATGCCCAAATTGACACATGGCGTGTGCACACCACCTTCGGTGAGTGCTTGCGCGATGGCTGCTCCCACCCCGGCACTGCGACCGCCGTCCTCCACCGTGATGACGGCGTCCTTGCCTTGCGCGAGCGTCAGCAGCGCCGCTGGCACCGGAAACACCCAGCGCGGGTCCACAACTGTGACACCGATGCCATCTGCTGCGAGCTTGTCGGCTGCCAGCAGACATTCTGTGGCCATCGCCCCCACGCTGACAATCAGCAGGCGTTGCTCAGCGCTTTCGGCTAGAACGTCCACACCCTCGACGTGACGCAGTGCAGGAATCGATTCCGGGAGGGCGCCTTTGGGGTACCGGACCACCGTGGGCGCGTCCGCGATGGACACAGCTTCGCGCAGTTGCACCTGCAATTGCGCTGCATCACGAGGAGCGGCCACCTGCACGCCCGGCACGATGGACATCAGCGACAGGTCCCACATCCCGTTGTGACTGGCGCCATCATCGCCGGTCACGCCCGACCGATCCAGGACGAACGTCACGCCTGCGCGGTGCAGCGCGCAGTCCATCAGCACCTGGTCAAAGGCGCGGTTGAGGAAAGTGGCATAGAGTGCGACCACCGGGTGCAAACCGCCATAAGCCATCGCGGCCGCCGACGTCGCCGCGTGCTGCTCGGCGATTCCGACGTCGAAGAACCGATCTGGAAACTCCTCCGAAAATTCCACCAAGCCCGTAGGACCGGGCATCGCTGCGGTGATGGCCACCACATCGGGACGCTCGCGGGCCAACTCCAACAACTCGGTGGCAAACGCAGCCGTCCAGGTGGGACCGGCGTCCTTCAGGGGCACGCCGGTGTCGGGGTTGATCTGCCCGACTCCGTGGAATCGATCAGCCTCATCGGCCTCTGCAGGCGCGTAGCCGCGCCCCTTTTCGGTGATGGCGTGGACGATCACAGGGCCAGGGAAGCGCCGAGCCTGCCGCAGCGCCACTTCCATCTCGGTGATGTCGTGGCCGTCCACCGGTCCGATGTATTTCAATCCGAGGTCTTCAAACAGGCCCTGCGGTGCGATCATGTCTTTGATCCCACGCTTGGCAGCGTGCAGCGTGCCATACGCTGGCCGACCCACCACCGGAGTGCTCGAGAGCATGCGTTTACCCCACGTGAGGAAGCGTTCATAACCCTCCGTGGTGCGCAGAGTGGACAGGTGAAACGCCAGACCGCCGATGGTGGGCGAATACGAGCGCTCGTTGTCGTTCACGACGATGATCACTTGCCGATCGGTGGCCCCGGCGATGTTGTTCAACGCCTCCCAGGCCATGCCCCCGGTGAGCGCCCCGTCGCCGATCACCGCGACGACTTTGCGCCGACCGAGTTCACCTCGTAACTGCCACGCTTTGGCCAAGCCGTCCGCCCACGATAAAGCGGTGGAGGCGTGGGAGTTCTCGATGATGTCGTGCGGGCTCTCCGTGCGGCTGGGGTAACCCGACAGGCCGTCGGGTTGCCGCAGATGGTCGAAGCCGCTGGTGCGACCGGTGACGATTTTGTGGACATATGCCTGGTGCCCGGTGTCCCACAGGATCGCATCCGTGGGTGAGTGAAACACCCGGTGCAGGGCGAGGGTGAGCTCCACCACTCCGAGATTCGGACCGAGGTGACCGCCGGTGCGGGAGACTTTTTGCACCAGGAAGGTGCGGATCTCGGCGGCGAGGTCAGCCAGTTGCTCCGCGTTGAGTCCGGTGAGGTCAGCTGGGCTGTGCAGATCGTCGAGTAGCGCCACTGCGCCATCCTTCCAGAGCCCGGGGTCAGCAATCGGCACACGTCGCGTGCGTCGTAATTGCGGATTCTACGCCTGCCCGCGCGCAGCACAATCGGACCCGCCACAACTACAAGCGGGGTTTCCAGACTCGGCCCGCCAACGCCTGTGTCACCATCTCCACCTCACGACGGACCCGGCCGAGGCGCACGCCTTCGATTTCCACTGCCCGCAGCACGTCGTCCAGGGCTGTGGGTTCCAGGTCGTCGGCGAACTGCTCCCGGGTGCGCGCGTAGCAGGAACGCAGCGCGGAGATTTCGCCGTCGAGGAACCCCGCCACCAGCCAGGCCAGGACCTGCGGTTGGCGCCGAAACACGTCATGTGACCTCAATTCTGGAGGTCCGTAGTCGAGCAACCACGACACCGCGCGGGGTGGGAACTCGGCTGTGTCCGGCGGTGGTAATTCCTGCGGCCAGCCGGGTGGCCCGTGTCGGGGGGTCACCCCAGCAGCGAGCGCAACACGTACTGCAGGATGCCGCCGTTGCGGTAGTAGTCGGCTTCGCCTGGGGTGTCGATGCGCACAACTGCGTCGAAGGTGACCGCTGGGCCGTCTGCACGGGTGGCGGTTACCGCCAGTGTGCTCGGAGTCACCCCGTTGTTCAGTTCGGTGATGCCGGCGATGTCGAACACTTCGGTGCCATCCAGACCCAGGGAGGCGGCGGTGTGGCCGTCTGGGAACTGCAGCGGCACCACTCCCATCCCGATCAGGTTGGAGCGGTGAATGCGTTCGAAGGACTCTGCGATCACCGCACGCACCCCGAGCAGGGCAGTGCCTTTGGCAGCCCAGTCCCGCGACGAGCCGGACCCGTACTCCTTGCCCGCGAGGATCACCAGCGGTACTCCTGCGGCCGCGTAGTCCTGGGCGGCGTCATAGATGGTGGTGGTGGGTGCCTCGCTGGCCGGCCCGGCCGCGGTGAAGTCGCGGGTGAACCCACCTTCCACCCCGGGCACCAGCAAGTTGCGCAATCGGATGTTGGCGAACGTCCCGCGGATCATGACCTCGTGGTTGCCCCGACGGGAACCGTAGGAATTGAAGTCGGACGTGGCCACGCCGTGCGCAGCGAGGTAGGCACCGGCCGGGGAATCGGCCTTGATCGCCCCGGCCGGGGAGATGTGGTCGGTGGTGACCGAATCGCCGAGCAGCGCCAGCACCCGGGCGCCGACAATGTCGGTAACGGGCTCCGGGGTGACCGACATGCCGTCGAAGTATGGTGGCTTGCGCACATAGGTGGAATCCGGATCCCAGGCGAAAGTCGCCCCTGACGGCGTCTCCAGGTTGGCCCAACGGGCATCACCCGCGAACACGTCCTCGTAGCGGTTGAGGAACATCTCAGGTTGGATGCTTTCGGCGATCACCGCGGCGACTTCTTGTGGGCTCGGCCAGATGTCTGCCAGATAGACCGGTTGGCCGTCGGACCCCACGCCTAGGGGCTCGTTGACGATGTCCATATCCATCCGTCCGGCGATGGCATATGCCACCACCAGCGGGGGCGAGGCCAGATAGTTCATCTTGACATCCGGATTGATGCGGCCCTCAAAGTTGCGATTGCCGCTGAGCACGCTCACCGCCGCCAGATCGGCTTTCCGAATCGCGGCGCTGACCGGCGCCGGCAGTGGCCCTGAGTTGCCGATGCACGTGGTGCAGCCATAACCCACCAAGTTGAAGCCGAGTTTGTCCAGGTACACGTCGAGGCCGGACTCGTTGTAGTAGTCAGTGACCACTTTGGAGCCAGGAGCCAAGGTGGTCTTGACCCAGGGCTTGCGGGTCAGCCCCGCCTCGACGGCCTTCTTGGCCAGCAGACCGGCGGCCATCATCACTGACGGATTGGAGGTGTTGGTGCACGAGGTGATGGCTGCGATGACCACCGCACCATTGCCGATGGTCACGTTCTCGCCTTCGATGGTGAGGTCCGCGGTGCGGCCCGGCTCATCGGTGTAGGTCGGCAAAGCTGCGGCGAACGACTCTTTGGCAGCGCTGAGCAGAACCCGATCTTGCGGACGCTTCGGGCCGGCGAGCGACGGCACGACTGTGGCCAAGTCGAGTTCGAGGGTTTCCGAGTACACCGCTTCGTGCGCGGGGTCGTGCCAGAGCCCTTGGGCCTTGGCATAGGCCTCCACCAGCTCGATCTGAGCCTCCGGGCGACCGGTGAACCGCAGGTAGGACAGGGTCTCCTCGTCGATCGGGAAAATCGCCACCGTGGAGCCGTACTCCGGGCTCATGTTGCCGATGGTCGCGCGGTTGGCCAACGACACACTGGTGACGCCCTCCCCGTAGAACTCCACGAACTTGCCCACCACACCGTGCTTGCGCAGCATTTCGGTGATCGTGAGCACGAGGTCAGTGGCGGTGGCGCCGGCGGGCAGTTGCCCGTGCAACTTGAAACCGACCACGCGGGGGATCAGCATGCTCACCGGCTGCCCCAACATCGCGGCCTCAGCCTCGATGCCGCCCACTCCCCAGCCGAGCACACCCAGCCCGTTCACCATGGTGGTGTGACTGTCGGTGCCCACACAGGTGTCTGGGTAGGCCTTGCCGTCGCGCACCATGACAACTCGGGCAAGATTCTCAATGTTCACCTGGTGCACGATCCCGGTGCCCGGCGGCACCACCTTGAACTCGTCGAAGGCGCCTTGTCCCCAGCGCAGGAACGCATAGCGCTCGCGGTTGCGCTCGTATTCCAAGTCCACGTTCAGCGCTAGCGCATCGGGGCGGCCGAAGACATCTGCGATTACAGAGTGGTCGATCACCATCTCCGCCGGAGCCAGCGGGTTGATCTTCTCCGGGTCTCCGCCCAGGGCAGCCACGGCCTCGCGCATGGTGGCGAGATCCACCACACACGGCACGCCGGTGAAGTCCTGCATGATCACCCGCGCCGGAGTGAACTGGATCTCCTCGCTCGGTTGGGCGTCGGCGTCCCAGTTTCCCAATCCACGGATGTGGTCGGCGGTGACGTTCGCCCCGTCTTCGGTACGCAGGAGGTTCTCGAGCAGCACCCGGTGGGTGTAGGGCAGTCGCTCCCACCCCGGCACCTGCGCGATGCGATAAATCTCGTACGTGGTGTCGTCGACAGTCAGGTCTGAGCGGGCGCCGAATGAGTCCATGGATCCTCCGATCGATTGCTGTTCACCGCGGTCCGCGGTGCACGCAGCGGCAGGCGAGCGTAGGTCCCCAACGCTATCGGGGTCAGCCGACGGCGCGCCCGGTGGCCTCGGCATTGTCAGGGGTGAAAAGCGCTACCGCCTCAGTGTGGTGGGACATGGGGTACAGATCGAACCCCTGCACGGTCGCCAGGTGCCACCCCAATTCGGCGAAGGTGCGGACATCTCTAGCCAGCGCGGCGCCGTCGCAGGCCACGTAGGCGATTGCCCGTGCGCCGGTCTGCGTCAGCAGGCGTACCGTGGCGGCCCCCGCACCGGCTCGCGGTGGGTCCAGCACGACTAGGTCGGCCACTTCGCCTGGATGTGCGGTGGTGCGCTCCGCTAGGAACTGGCGAACATCGGCGTTGTGCAGTTGCACCTGCGGACAGTCGTGCAGGTTGCGACGCGCCAAACGCGCGGCCGTGGTGTCGACCTCGACTGCGTCAATCCGCCCTGTGATGCCGACGTCTTCGGCCAGGGCACCGGCGAACAGACCCACCCCGGAATACAGATCTAACAGCCGATCACCTGCGCGCGGCACCAGAACTTGCCGCACCGCGGCTGTGAGCACCGCAGGCGCCTCGACATGCGACTGCCAGAACCCATCAGAGGCTACGCGCCAGGTCCGGCCGACGGCTGCCTGTTCCAGCCAAGCTCTGGAACTCCAACCCGCGGGCACGCCGCTACGACCCACGTCTCCCACTGCTGTCACTCGATCGCTGCTGGCAGCGATCGACACTTGGGCTCCCCCAGGCCAGCGGTGCGCAAGTGCCGGTTGCAGCGCGGGCACCAGCACCGGGCAGTGGGTTGTGGGGACAACCTCCCGGCTCCGGTAGGCATAGAAACCGGGTGCCCCCGAGGCGTTGGCGTGGATGGTTGCTCGGGAGCGCCACCCGAGACCCGGTTCCGCACCCGCCACTGGCACAACGAGCACGGTGACCGCAGTGGCCATTGGTTCGCCGGCGATGTCGGTGATGCCGCCGATGCGCATGAGTTGGTCACGCAACACACTGGCTTTCCACTCCGCCTGTTCAGCCGGATGCACATGCTGCAAGTCGCAACCCCCGCAGCGGCTGGCCACCGGACACGGCGGGGTCACCCGAAACTCAGACGGCGTCATCACCTCAGTGGTGCGGGCGAACAGAATGCGCCCGGACTTGATCGAACCGACAACCGTCGCGCGCACAGTTTCACCCGGCAGCGCTCCCCGCACGAACACCGTGGCTTCATCGGTGTGGGCGACGCAAGAACCGCCGGCTGCGGGTGCACCCACCGTCAAGGTCAAGACCGTCACGGGCTACATCCCCTCCCGGATGTCGCGGGCGACCTCGTATTCGGCTATCGCTGCCGTCGGTTCGCCACGGCGCACTGCCCCGGCCGCATTGCTGATCGGCTCATCGGCGATCCCCTCACTCGAACGCAACTGCCAGGGCACACTGACCACCATCACACCGGGGGTGAAGCGGAGCCGGGTCTTGAGCCGGAGCGCGGACTGATTATGCAGCAGCGTCTCCCACCACTTGCCGACCACGTACTCGGGGATGTAGACCGTCACCAGATCTCGGGGGCGCTCCTGCCGGAGATCCTTGACGTAATCGAGCACTGGCCGGGTGATTTCCCGGAATGGCGAGTCCAGCACTTTCAGACGCACCGGCAACTCGCGCCGATCCCAATCGTCAATCAGTGCCCGGGTATCCGAGGGGTCAACGTTGACGACCACCGCCTCGAGTTTGTCTGGTCGGGTGGCGCGCGCATAAGCCAGTGCGCGCAGCGCCGGCGAGTGGATCCGGGAGATCAACACGATGGCGTGCACGCGGGCGGGCAGGGTCACCCGACTGTCGTCGATGGGGCTCAGTTCGTTGGCGACTTCCTCATAGTGGCGGTGGATGGCCTTCATGATCAAGAACAGGACGGGCATCGCCACCACCACGATCCACGCGCCGTGCGTGAATTTGGTGGTCAGCACAAGTACCAACACAATGCCGGTGATCGTGCAGCCCACAGCGTTGACTACCCGATTGCGGCGCATGGTGTTGCGTTCGGCGGCGGACAATTCCGGGTTGCGCAACAGACGTGTCCAATGGCGCACCATCCCGGTCTGGCTCATCGTGAAGGAGACGAACACGCCGATGATGTAGAGCTGAATCAATCGGGTGACTTCCGCATCGAAAAGCCAAATCAGCAACATCGCCAGCAGCGAGAGCACGACGATCCCATTGGAGAAAGCCAATCGATCGCCACGCGTGTGCAACTGCCGCGGTAGGTAGCCGTCCCGAGCCAGAATCGAACCCAGCACCGGAAAGCCGTTGAAGGCTGTATTCGCGGCCAGCATCAAGATCAATGCGGCGGTGACGACCACCAGGCCCGTGAGGATGTGCACATCCCCAAACACCGCTTGCGCGATTTGGGCGATCACTGTTTGTTCGGCGAGTTCCGCAGGAGCCCCAACCAGATCTGCGGGATTCTCCACCACTTTCACCTTCGTGATGATCGCCAGTGCGGTGACCGACAGAAACATGGAGATCGCGATGATCCCAAGCATCAGCAGCGTGGTGGCGGCGTTGGCCGACTTGGGCTTACGGAAGGCCGGGACCCCGTTACTGATGGCTTCCACCCCGGTCAGCGCGGTACACCCGGAGGAGAATGCCCGGGCGATCAAGAAGACCAATGCCGCACCGGTGAATGACTCCTCAGCTTGTATTTCGTAGGGGGCGGATGGCGCCAGCAATTCTGCACCCGAAATCAGGCGCACGCTAGCCCACACCACCATCAGCGCGATGGCGGCGATGAAGGCATAGGTGGGGATGGCGAACAACGTGCCGGACTCGCGCACTCCGCGCAAGTTCATGAATGTCAGAACCATGATTATCAGCACGGCGATCATCACTTTGTGTTCGCCGACGAAGGGGATGATGGACGCAGTGTTGGCCACTGCGGCTGCCACCGAGACCGCCACGGTGAGGACGTAGTCGATGAACAGCGCACTGGCGACCGTGACCCCGGCATTCGGCCCCAAGTTGACGCTGGCCACTTCGTAGTCGCCACCACCGCTGGGGTAGGCGCGCACATTTTGCCGGTATGAAGCCACCACGACCACCATGACAAGCACCACAGCCAGGGCGATCCACGGGGTGAAGACGAAGAGTGCCAGCCCTCCCAGCGACAGCACCAGCAGGATTTCTTGCGTGGCATACGAGACGCTGGACAGCGCGTCGGAGGCGAATACCGGCAACGCCAAACGTTTGGGTAACAGCGTCTCGCCCAGCTTCTCGGTGCGCAGAGCGCGACCGACCATCAAGCGTTTGGCAAAGTTGGACGACAAAAGGGCCACGACTAGCGATGTTAGACCCCTAACTGCCGCAGATGTACCCGGTCAGGGTGTAGCGTCAGAAATCGTGCATGTTGTCATCATGGGTTGCGGGCGCGTTGGCGCTCGTCTCGCCACCGATTTGGACCGCGAAGGTCATTCTGTGGCGGTGGTAGATCAGGACGCCCTCGCTTTCGCGCGGCTACCTGATTCATTCGCCGGCATCGCCGTTCGAGGCGTGGGTTTCGACCGCGACACGCTCATTCGGGCCGGAATCGAACGGGCCGCCGCGTTTGCCGCCGTGAGTAGCGGTGACAACTCCAACATCATCGCGGCCCGGGTGGCTCGGGAGACTTTCGGAGTCGAGCATGTGGTGGCGCGCATTTATGACTCGAGACGCGCGGAGATTTTTGAGCGCCTCGGCATTCCCACCGTGGCGACGGTGGCCTGGACGGCCGCCGAGATTCTGCACCGGATGCTGCCGGGTCGGGATCGCGAAGAATGGCGCGACTCCACTGGCCATATTGGGCTCGGGGAGTTCCAGGTGGATCCGGGCTGGATCGGCATGCGGTACACCGAGGTGGGAATCGCCGCCGGGGTCACGATCGCCGTGGTGAATCGGTTCGGAGACGGCCTGCGCATCCACCCTGACCTCGTGGTGCAGCAGGACGATCAACTGCGGGTACTTTATGAACTCGACCGAGTGGACGAAGTAGCTGAGATCCTGGGATCCCCTCCTGAGGACCGGTCGTGAGGACGGACAAGCGATGAGGGTAGTGATTGCCGGTGCGGGCAAAGTCGGCCGCTCGATCGCACGCGAGCTGCAACTCAATCATCACGACATCGTGATTCTGGACCGGGATCCGCGGTCGTTGGCCAACGAAATCCCCGGTGTGGAGATGACCGAGGCGGATGCCTGCGAGATTTCGTCTCTGGAAAATGTCGGATTGCACAATGCCCAGGTGGTGGTGGCTGCCACGGGTGACGACAAAGTCAATCTTGTGGTGAGCCTGCTCTCGAAGACCGAGTTCGGAGTTCCGCGGGTCGTCGCGCGGGTCAATCACCCCAAGAACGAGTGGCTCTTCGATGCCTCCTGGGGAGTAGACGTGGCGGTCTCGACCCCGAGGTTGCTCTCCGCCTTGGTAGAGGAGGCGGTCAGCATCGGCGACGTCGTCCGGCTGTTCGCCTTACGCGAGGGCAGTGCCGATTTGGTGGAGCTCACGTTATCCGCAGACTCACCGGTCGTGGGCGATCGCGTGGGTGATCTGACGTGGCCGCCGGATACCTCTCTGGCAGCCATCCTGCGGGGCTCGCGGGTGATCGACCCCACTGCCGATGACTCGCTCGAAGCCGGAGATGAACTGGTGTTTGTCGCGGTGCCGGAGCAAGAGGATGCCTTGGAGCGGATGCTCTCGGGCGACCGCGACTAGGCCCGCTCCCCCACGCAGACGCGACTGTGTCTGCTCCCCCTCCCAGACGCGACTAGGCCTGCTCCCCCACCCAAAATCGCCTGAAAACCGCGCAATCGCCCGTTGGCCAATGGGCGATTCTGCGGTTTGTGGGCGATTTTGCCGGAGGGGTACCGCGGGTGCCGGAGGGGTACCGCGGGTGCCGGAGGGGTACCGCGGGTGCCGGTCGGGTGCTGCCGGTGCCGGTCGGGTGCTGCGGGTGCCGGTGGGGTGCTGCGGGTGCGAGCGCTGTGAGCATTCGCGACACGCCGTCTCCAAAAAATCGCGCAAACACTTGACCCATCAACTACTTCTCCGCTAACTTCCTCACACGCGCTCACCACCGGGCGCGGAATCATCAAGAGCGGTGGAGGGACAGGCCCTTCGAAGCCGCGGCAACCCGAACCACGGGTGCCAATGCCTGATCGATGAAAAGGATGTAACGATGGAAATTCCCGCGACGTTTCGCTGTCGGCCTCAGCATGTACCTATGTGTGTGTGCTCCCGGTTGCAGTCGCGCGTGACGAACTAGCAACGCACCATCGCAACCGGGAGAGTTCCCCGCTATGCCGGACTCGCTAGTTTCACGCATCCCAAAAACCCGCACTTCCACGCACCTAACTTCCGAAAGGCTTCACCATGACCACACTTGCTACCAGCACCCTCAACGACGTCGACCTGGCGGCAGTCGCCGCACTGGCCGAAACTGTCGCAGGCAACGAACAGGCGGGCGACACCACCTGGTCCGCAAGCGTCACCTGGGACGGTGCATTCCGTTCGTCGGCTCGCATCCGCGATTTCGCGCCGCTCCAAAGTGATGAACCGGCTGGACTCGGCGGATCCAACACCGCACCCAACCCAGTCGAACAACTCCTCGCGGCCCTAGGCAATTGCCTAGCAGTGGGCTACGCGGCCAACGCCTCGGCCCGGGGCATCGAACTGCGAGACCTCCGCATCGATCTCAGCGGAGACCTCGACCTGCACACGTTCTTGGGATTGCGTCCCGGCCACGCTGGTTTCAGCAACATCACAGCCGAGGTGCACATCGCCAGCGACGCCTCCCGCGAGCACCTGCAGGAATTGCACAGCGCTGTCATCGCCACCTCGCCGGTGGGTCACACACTGGCAGCAGCTATCCCAGTCAGCATTGATCTCGCGGAGTGACCTCGAGATCTGGCCGATTTAGGCAGTTGTGAGCACCACCTTGCCGGTGGTCCGGCGGGCGCGCAGATCTTCGTGTGCCCGCCGGGCTTCGGCCAGGGGGTACTCCGCTCCGGGTAACGGATGCAGCCTCCCCGCTGAAATCAACTCGACCATCTCAGTTAATGGCTTGCCCATCATCGCCTTCGGGTCCACAGCCAGCGCATCCATCAACCAGAAGCCGATGATCGACTTCGAGCCCACCATCAGACTGCCCGGTGCCACTGGAGTGGGTGCTTGCCGCGAGGCCATACCGTAGGTCACCAGTCGACCGAACCGTCCCAGGGCGGCAAGCGAATCGTCGAAGACGGTCCCACCTGTCATCTCCAGCACCACGTCTACCCGCCGACCGCCGTTCGCCTCCCGCAAGGCCACCGCTAGATCCGGGTGGTTAGAGTCCACGACTGCATCGGCACCCAGCCCGAGGGCCACGTCCCGCTTGGCCTGCGTGCTCGCGGTGGCGATCACCCGTCCTGCCCCCCACAACTTTGCCAATTGCACCGCCAGACTGCCCACACCTCCGGCCGCTGCGTGCACGATAACGCAATCACCTGGAACCATCCGTGCCGATGTTCGCAACAGGTGCCAGGCGGTGAGTCCCTGCACCAACAAACCCAGAGCCACCGGCGCACTCATCCCCGGCGGAACTTCAAAAACACCTGCAGGATTCACAAGCGCCTTTTCGGCATAACCGCCGGTGCCAACGGTGAAACCGCATACGATCCGACCATCCGGGGCCCGCCCCAGCACTTCCGAACCAGGAATCAAAGGTAGCTCTTGGGCCGACAGGTAGGAATTCTCCACCGCATGGGTATCGGCGAAGTTCACGCCCGCCGCCATCACATCCAACACCACCATCGAACCGTCATCCGGCGCGACAGGGTCAGCCACCTCCCGATATTCCAGAACCTCCGGACCACCGAACCGCTCCACCACAATTGCTCGCATGCAGGCACAGTACGGGTAAGCCCGCCAGATCGCGAACGACCAGCGCCGCTCCGAAGGCTTCCTGGGTCCAAAGTCTCGTTACATCCATACGATTTCGCGTGATAATGGCACCATGCGCATCTCGACGCTGGTGCCGTGGCAAGACCAGGTGACACCGGACAATCTCAGTCTGTGGGAGATCTGGCTCCGCAAGGCCGAATTCCTGGACATCACGACCATTTGGTGGTTCGTGGGCTTCACCGCAGCCGCAGTTGTCTTCATCGTGTTGGCCATTTTCGTCAAACCACGGTGGTGGTTGTTCCTATTCATTCCGCTGATCGTGCTCAGCATGACCGCCGCTGCGGGCTTCTACTTCAACCACGAGTTCAAATACAAAACCACGATGGGCAAACTGTTCGGTCTCACCGACTACGACACTGGCGACGACAACCAATTCACCAACCCCACCGGCGACTGGCCCCGCGGGCTGGTGGTGACGACGTCGATCCCCGGCACCACCAGCGGCGTGGGCGACTGGAAAGCAATGGTGTGGTTGCCGCCGCAGTACTTCACTAACCCGGACCAGAAATTCCCGGTGATCTATCTGTTGCACGGGGTTCCCGACGGGGTGGTACCCGGTTTACCGACTGATGTCGGACCTGCCGGCTTGTTCGAGCCCATCAAAACCGACGACGCCGCGCAAGCTGCGGCCGACCAGGGCCACCCAGTGATCCTGGTGTCGGTGGTGTCCTCCCCCACCAATATCGACACCGAATGTGTCGATGGGGTGCAAGGCAAGTGGCACACCTACCTCACCAAAGACGTACCCGCGTGGGTCTCCCAATTCCCCCGCTTCAAGACCGGAGCGGAGAACACTGCCGTGGGCGGCTATTCCATGGGTGGGTACTGCGCCCAGATCATGGCGTTGCGCAACCCGCAAACCTACTCCCTGGCGGCCAATCTGTCCGGCTCGTCCAAGGCCGTGCCTCGAGGCGGTGGTGACGAGGTGTTGTTCGGAGCAGAGAACGCCCAGAAAGAAGCCATCAACTACGACTCCACGAACGTCGTGCAAACCCAACCCGCCTCACGATCGGTGCGCTTGTGGCTCGAAATTGGCGCCCAAGATGACGCCACGCTGATCGCGAGTCAGAAGGACTTCGCTGCCGCCGCGACCAATGTCGGCATGACCGTGGTGAGCAAACAGATTCCAGGCAGCCACGACTTCGCGGTCTGGCGGACGTCGTTCGCGGAGTGGATCCCGTGGTCGGCAGCGCAACTCTATGGAACTGCTCCGACAAGCAACAATGCAGCGCCTTCGGGTGGCACCGGCGGATCGGCAAACCCCAGCGCAGCCGCGACGACCGGGCCGACCAACACCGCGAACGCGACCGCGACACCGACTGCGTCAAACCGCTGACCCGCGCTGCTCAGGAGTCAGCCGCGGCGAATCGCGGCGTTCCGGGCACTCCCCGCCACACCAAATGGTGGTCATGCCTAGCACTATCGCCGACCAGGCCGGCCACCATAAAAGCATCGCCCACGAACGCATCTGCAAGCCAGCGGTGACGGTCACTCCCTCGGCCAACCCATCCGCGGACAACGTCGTGGCGGTCAACATGTGACCGACGAATGCCGCGATAACCCCGGCGATCACTCCGCCCAACGACATGCCCAACATGGCTCGCAAGGGCCGGCGGCGAATCCGAATCACCCACCACACGGCACACGCCAACCCGACCGTGGCGAGCAACGACCCCAGCACGAGATCGGCCCCAAAAAACTCCTCCGGTTGGCTGGATACCCGCACGAGTTCACCGTCGCCCACCGTGTACTGCACCCGCGGTGCGGTCAGCGTCCACAGCAAGCCCACGAGAAACCCAGCGACGGCACCAATCAACACCCAACCGGCGACGGTAGTCACCGCGGACGGCGACTCCGATCCGGGGGCAGCAGCGGCCGCCGCGTCGGTTTGTTGCCCGTCGTCGGCTTGACCTGCTGCTGGAATCACGCGGCCCCCACGCACCCGGGACCAAGCAACGCTTTGAGGTCTCCGTAGAGCGCTGGGGAGGGTGTGACGCGCAGCGAATCCGAGAGTTTCATGACCGTGGTGCGCGGCCCATGAATGAGCTGCAGCCGCACTTCCGTGGTGCCCGGGTGGGTGCGCAGGATGTCTTTGAGACTGCCGATCGTCTCCGGCACGCAGCGGCGCGCCTCCAACCGCAACGCCACCGGGCCCGTCGAGCCCGACTCCAAATCGGGCACCGTGATTTCCATTGCCACAAGTTTGACGGCATCTTCGTCGCGTTTGTCCAGCCGACCTTTCACCAACAACACGGTGTCTTCCACACAGTGCGGTCCCACCAATTGGTAGGTCTGGGCGTAGACCATGACGTCGATCGATCCGGCGAGGTCTTCCAGCGACATGATGGCCCAGGACGCACCCTGCTTGTTCATCTTGCGCTGCACGGACGTCACGAGCCCGCCCACGGTGACGATGCTGCCGTCAGCACGTTCATCGGTGTGCAGTGTGGCGATAGGCATATCCACTTTGCTGGCCAGGATGTGTTCGATGCCGTTGAGCGGATGATCCGACACGTACAGACCCAACATTTCCCGCTCATAGGCCAGCAGCGTCCGCTTGTCCCATTCGGTGCCGGGAACCACGATCTCCATCCCCCCGCCGACCCCCTCGGTCATACCTCCGAAGAGATCAAACTGACCGGTGGCAGCGTGCCGTTTCAGCTCCACAGCTGCATCCACGGCATCGGTGTGGATCGCCACCACACCCCGCCGGGTCACGCCCAGGGAATCGAAAGCACCCGCTTTGGCAAGTGACTCAATCACGCGTTTGTTGCAGACCCCGATCTCCACCTTGTCGAGAAAATCAGTGAATGACGTGTAGGCCCCAGACTCGGTGCGACCGCGCACAATGCCGGCGACCACGTTGCCCCCAACGTTGCGCACCGCGCCGAGTCCGAACCGGATGTCGGTGCCGATCGGAGTGAAGTTGGCGTCGGAGGAGTTGACATCCGGCGGCAGCACGGTGATCCCCATATGGCGGCACTCGTTGAGATAGATCGCCGACTTGTCCTTGTCGTCCTTGACGCTGGTGAGCAATCCAGCCATGTACTCGGCCGGATAGTTGGCCTTGAGATAGGCCGTCCAGTAGGACACCAAACCGTAGCCCGCCGTGTGCGCTTTGTTGAAGGCGTAATCGGAGAACGGCACCAGGGTGGCCCACAGTTTGTCGATGGCACCCTGGCTGAAGCCGTTGGCCACCATGCCTTCCTGGAAGGGCACGAACTCCTTCTCCAGAATCTCCTTCTTCTTCTTGCCCATCGCCCGCCGCAGCAGATCGGCTTTGCCCAGTGAATAGCCAGCCAACTTCTGCGCGATGGCCATCACCTGCTCCTGATACACGATCAGGCCGTAGGTGTCGTCCAAGATGTCGGCCAACGCTTCCGCCAATTCCGGGTGGATCGGCTCTACCGGTTTGCGACCGTTCTTCCGGTCGGCATAGTCATTGTGCGCGTTGACGCCCATGGGGCCGGGTCGGTAGAGCGCTAGCACGGCAGAGATGTCTTCGAAGTTGTCCGGCACCATGCTGCGCAACAGCGCGCGCATGGGAGTGCCGTCAAGTTGGAAAACCCCTCAGGTGTCGCCGCGAGCAAGTAATTCGTAGGTGGGCTGATCGTCGAGCGGCAGACTCTCCAGCACCACTGTCTCGCCTCGGTTGGCCGCGATGTTGGCCAGGCAATCGTCGATGACCGTGAGGTTGCGCAGACCTAAAAAGTCCATCTTGAGCAGGCCCAAACTTTCACAGGCGCCCATGTCGAACTGCGTGATGACTGCGCCGTCTTGCTCCCGCCGCCACAACGGGATGACGTCCAGCAGTGGGTCCCGACACAGAATCACCCCGGCCGCGTGGACGCCGGGCTGGCGTTTGAGGCCCTCGATCCCCTTGGCAGTGTCGACCACGCGCTTGACGTCGGGTTCGGCCTCATACAGCGCGCGGAATTCCCCGGCCTCCGAGTAGCGCTTGTGCTGCGGGTCAAAAATCCCGGCCAGCGGAATGTCTTTACCCATGACCGCCGGGGGCATCGCCTTGGTGATCCGGTCTGACAGCGCATACGGCAACCCAAGCGCGCGCGCGGAATCCTTGATCGCAGCCTTAGCTTTGATGGAGCCGTACGTAATGATCTGAGCGACCCGATCCTCGCCGTACTTCTCGGTGGCGTAGCGGATCATGTCGCCGCGGCGGCGCTCGTCGAAGTCCATGTCGATGTCCGGCATGGAGACCCGCTCGGGGTTCAGGAAACGCTCGAACAGCAAACCGTGCGCAATGGGGTCGAGTTCGGTGATCCCGAGCGCATAAGCGATCAGGGCACCGGCCGCTGACCCGCGGCCCGGACCCACCCGGATGCCGTTCTCTTTGGCGTGGCGCACAAGGTCGGCGGTGACCAGGAAGTATCCGGGGAACCCCATCTGCAGGATCACCCCGACCTCGTATTCCGCCTGCTTGCGATGCGCCGCCGGCACCTCGTTGGGGGCGAACCGTGCAATCAGCCCGCGTTCGACCTCCTTGATCAGCCACGATTCTTGGGTCTCCCCCGGTGGCACCGGAAACACCGGCATGAGATCGGCGCCCTCGGCGAACTCCACGTTGCAGCGCTCGGCGATCAGCAGGGTGTTATCGCACGCCTCCGGAAAGTCTCGCCACACCTCCCGCATCTCGTCGGCAGGTCGCAAATAGAAGTCACGGCCGGTGAAACGAAACCGTTTGGGGTCGTCGATGGTGGTCCGGGTGCCGATACACAACAGCACGTCGTGGGTGTCGGCGTCCTGGGGGTACACATAGTGGGAATCGTTGGTGGCCAGCAGCGGCAGGTTCAGGTCTTTTGCGATCTGCAACAACTCCGCGCGGTGTCGACGCTCAATCCCGATGCCATGGTCCATGAGTTCGACAAAGAAGTTGCCCGGATCCAGAATGTCACGAAAATCCGCCGCCGCGGCCAGCGCGCGATCATAGTTGCCGGCCTGCAACCAGCGGTTGACCTCCCCGGACGGACATCCGGTGGTGGCGATGATGCCGCTGCCATAGCGTTCGAGCAACTCCCGGTCGAAGCGCGGTTTCCGGTAGTAACCCTCCAGCGACGCCAACGAGGACAGTCGAAACAGGTTGTGCATACCAGCGGTGTTCTCCGCCAGCAAGGTCATGTGGGCATAGGCCTGCCGACCGCGTCCGGGGGCTGGTTCGCCATCTTCGCCGGTGCCCTCGTCGTAACCACCGCCGAAATCGAATGGTGCCTTGGTCCGCCGACCCTGCGGTGCGTAGTACCCCTCCATGCCGATGATGGGCTTGACGCCGGCGGCGGTGCCTTTCTTCCAAAACTCAAAGGCGCCATACACATTGCCGTGGTCGGTCATGGCCAGCGCAGGCATGCCCATGCGGGCTGCTTCTTGGAAGAGATCATCGAACCGCGCCGCACCGTCCAGCATGGAATACTCCGTGTGGACGTGCAGATGCACAAAATCGGTCGACGCCGCCATATATGCCCTCCTGAAAGACCTAGGCCGAGGATACCTGCGGGGTCCGACAACATCGGACATCGCAACGGCTGAGGGTCCAAGATGATGAGGTGAACAAGTCCCGCCTCATCCCCGACGCGCCCGGCGTGCGGGTCTTGGCCGGATACCGGCGCAGTTGGCTGCGCCCCGATGTGATTGCCGGCACCACCGTGACGGCCTATCTGGTGCCGCAGGTGATGGCATACGCCACTGTGGCCGGAGTCCCACCCGTGGTGGGTTTATGGACTCTGGTGCCGTGTTTGATCATCTATGCCGTGTTTGGCACGTCCCGCCTGATGTCCATCGGTCCGGAGTCCACCACGGCCCTGATGTCAGCGGCCGCGGTCGCACCGCTGGCGGCCGGTGACGCGGCGCGATACGCGGCGCTATCCGCCGCCCTAGCCGTGATGGTGGGCCTGATCGGACTGCTGGCGTGGGTGGTCCGGCTGGGTTTTCTGGCCGATCTGCTCTCGCGCCCGGTACTGGTGGGGTACATGGCCGGCGTGGCCGTCCTGATGGTGGTCGGGCAACTTTCCAAACTCACCGGGGTGGAGGTCGCAGGGCAGGGAGTGATCGCGGAAGTTGGCAGTTTCTTCGGCCGCCTCAATCAGGTGGATCCTGCCACCCTCGGGATGGCCATCGTGGCGCTGGTGTTCTTGTTCATCGTGTCGTGGCGTTGGCCGAATGCACCGGCACCGCTACTCGCGGTGCTGCTGGGAACACTGGCTGTGGTGGCTTTCGGCTTGGAGTCATACGGCATCTCGGTGGTGGGGACCTTCACCTCGGCACCGCCGCACCTCACATTGCCGACTCTGGCTGATCTGGGACTACTCGTGCTGCCGGCAGTCGGCGTGCTGCTTGTGGCCTATACCGATTTCACTCTCACGGCGCGGGCATTCGCCGCCGACAGTGGTGATCGGATAGACGCCAATCAGGAACTGTTCGCCCTCGGCACGGCGAACGTGGGAGCCGGCTTGATCGGTGGGTTCGCCGTCAGCAGCAGCGGGAGTCGGACCGCGCTGGCCATGACCGCCCGCGCCCGCACCCAGGTCTATTCACTCACCGCTTTGGTGTGGACAGTGGCGGTGATTGTGGTGTTGGGCCCACTGCTCGCGCGGTTTCCGAACGTGGTCCTGGGCGCGATTGTGGTCTTTGCTGCCACGAAACTCGTTGATGTGGCCGGTTTTCGTCGGCTGTGGACGTTCCGCACCAGCGAGTTTGCCCTGGCCATCGCAGCGCTGGCCGGCGTGCTCGTGTTCGGCATCCTGAATGGGGTGGTGCTGGCTGTCGCCCTGTCCGTGGTGGAGATGTTGCAGCGGGTGGCCCGACCGCACGATGCTGTGGTCGGATTCGTCCCTGGACTGGCGGGCATGCACGATGTCGACGATCATCCGGAAGCGCGCACGATTCCCGGGCTTGTGGTGTACCGCTACGACTCACCGCTGTTTTTTGCCAATGCCGACGATTTTCGCGGCAAAGCGCTCGCCGCAGTCGAGGCCGCCGAGGCGGATGGGACGGTCTACTGGCTATTGCTGAACATGGAAGCGAATGTCGAAGTGGACATCACCGCGATGTACGCCCTGGAGTCCCTGCGCGCCGAACTGGCGGGCCGCGGCGTCGTGCTCGCCCTCACCCGGGTGAAGAACGACTTGCGAATCCCGCTGCAAGCTTTCGGATTGATAGACGGCATCGGCGAGGAGTTCATCTTTCCGACCTTGCCGGTGGCCGTGCACGGCTACGACCTGTGGATGGCCGAACACGGCCAACTGTGACGGGCGTGCGCTCGGGAGTTCCGCGCCCTCTGGGCTCCGGGGAGCTATCCCGACGATTCGCGTGCCACAGCCACCGAGGCATCGGGCCCTGTCGACGTCAGATCGCGCATCAGCACCGTGACACCCAGACCAATCACCGGGCCCATGGTGAACGTGCCGATGATCGCCGCCTGCGTGAGACCCGGGTCGTGCCAACGCATCACCAACACTGCGGTGACCATCGTGACGTACATGTAGGCATAGATGAACAGCGGCAGCGCATTGAGCAGCCTGCCCCGCACCCGATTGCCAGCGGGTCGCCACCAGGCCATCGCGTTGGCATAGCAGAAGACGATGCAACCTGCCACCGCCCACCAACCGAAGAAGTTCTCCGCCGGAATGCCGCCGCTGCCCTGCCACACCACCAAGTCCGGCAGATAGCTGCCGCCCTGCCACCACCACCACGGTTCCCGCCCCAGGACCTGTTGCCACACTCCGGACACGGCCATCGGGTCGGCGAGCAGGTCGAAAGCGGCCATCACCAGACCGGTCGTGGCCGCCACGACCGCATTCCACAGCACAGTGGCGGGCCAGGAGGCTCCCCGCCGCCGACCGTGCGCTCCCACCAACCAGTTCACGAGCATGTAACCGGCGTAGAGCACCACTCCCCAGACCACGATGATCAGCACGGGTACGCCGCCGAGCCGGGGGCCGAGTGCGCCGGTGTAGGTGTAGTCACCGAAGATCCACCCGAAGTTGTCCCCGACATACTCGGCAGCAAACGTCACAACGGCGGCGGGGACGAAGAATCCGATTGCCGGGCCAACACCTTTCACCACGACGGCATGCCAGACACACAGCACATACATCACCGACATGCCCAGTCCGGCCACTTGCATTTGCAGCCCGGCGTCACGCCCAAACCAACTTGCCGCGAACATAGCCAGAATGATGACGAAGAACCCGCCCGTGATCGCAAACATGATGATCTCGGTGCGGTCCGGCCGCGGGTAACCGAAAGTAGTCGGAGTAGGTGGGATGGTGTGCACTGACATGACCGCGCTTTAGTGCAAGCGCTCCAATATCAATTCCCGCACCCGCGCCGCATCGGCCTGCCCGCGGGTGGCCTTCATCACTTGGCCAATCAGCGCACCGGCCGCAGCGACCTTGCCGGCCCGGATCTTGGCTGCCACGTCTGGATTGGCGGCGATGACCTCATCCACCGCAGCCACCAGCACACCTTCGTCGGAAACCACCGCCAACCCGCGGCTCGCGATGATCTCCGCGGGTGTGCCTTCGCCGGCCAGCAGACCGGCGAATACTTCCCGGGCTAACTTGTCGTTGAGTTCGCCGGCGACGATCAGCGCATCCACCGCAGCCACATCGGACGGTGAGACGGGCAGGTCGGCCAACCCAACCCCGCGATCGTTGGCTTCCCGAGCCAACTCACCCAGCCACCATTTGCGGGCGCTTGCGGGGTCCGCACCTTGCTCGATCGTGGCGACCACCAGGTCGAGCGCGCCGGCGTTGATCACCGAACTCATGTCGAAGTCCGAGATCCCCCAAGCCTGTCGCAACCGTTCCCGACGCACTTCCGGCGATTCCGGCAGGGTCGCCCGCAATTCGGCGACGCGGGCGGGATCAGGGGCTACGGGCACCAGATCCGGATCTGGGAAATAGCGGTAGTCTTCGGCGGTCTCCTTCGACCGTCCGGGGGTGGTGGTGCCGTTGTCTTCGTGGAAGTGCCGCGTTTGCAGGTGAATCGTGCCGCCAGCATCGAGCACCGCGGCTTGCCGTTGGATCTCGTAGCGCACGGCGCGCTCCACCGACCGCAAAGAGTTGACGTTTTTGGTCTCGGTCCGGGTGCCCCATTCGGCACCCGGCGGCGCGATCGACACATTGGCATCACACCGCAGCGACCCCTGCTCCATCCGCACATCGGACACGCCCAGCGCGCGCATCAATTCGCGCAATTGCGCCACATAGGCCTTGGCCACCTCGGGGGCGGCCGCGCCGGTACCCGTCACCGGCATGGTGACGATTTCGATCAGCGGTACCCCAGCTCGGTTGTAGTCGACCACCGAGTGATCGGCCCCGTGGATGCGGCCGGTGGCACCGCCGGAGTGGCTCAACTTTCCGGTGTCCTCCTCCATGTGCACGCGTTCGATCCCAACGCGCACCGTGGTGGGTCCCTCTTCCCCGGGCACCGTGACATCCAGCCACCCACCGGTGCACAGCGGCTCGTCGTACTGGCTGATCTGATAGTCCTTGGGCATGTCGGGATAGAAATAGTTTTTGCGTGCGAACCGGCCCCACGGCGCGATATCGCAGTTGAGTGCCAATCCCATCCTGATCGCCGACTCGACTGCAACCTCGTTGACGACGGGTAGGGAGCCTGGAAGCCCCAGGCACGTGGGGCATACGTGCGTATTCGGCTCACCCCCAAATGTGGTCGGGCACCCGCAGAACATCTTCGATGCCGTGCTGAGTTCAACGTGCACCTCTAACCCCAGCACAGGTTCGTACCGGGCGACGGCATCGGCGTAATCGACCAACGAGTCGTTTGCTGTCTCGCTCACAGTTTCGGCGCCTCCTGAATCGTGCTGTGCCCGTACAGATCGATCAGCGCGGCTTCCAATGCCGCACCCACGTTGTAGAGCCGGTCGTCGGCCATCGCCGGCGCCATGATCTGCAAACCCACCGGCAAGCCGTCCTCCGCGGCCAATCCCACGGGCACCGACATCCCACAGATCCCGGCCAAGTTCGCGGGAATGGTGGCGATGTCGTTGAGGTACATCGCCACCGGGTCATCGAGGTTCTCGCCAAGCCGGAAGGCGGTGGTGGGCGCGGTGGGTGTCACCACCACATCGACTCGGGCGAAGGCCTCCGCGAAATCGCGGGCGATCAGGGTGCGGACCTTTTGGGCTTGGCCGTAGTACTCGTCGTAGTAGCCCTTGCTCAGCGCATAGGTGCCTAGCATGATGCGGCGTTTGACCTCGGGACCGAAACCCGCCTCCCGAGTAGCGGCCATGACTTCCGCTGCGGTGCGAGTGCCGTCATCTCCCACCCGGAGCCCGAAGCGCATACCGTCGAACTTGGCCAAATTCGACGAACACTCGCTGGGCAGGATCAGGTAATAGGCGGCCAGGGCGTACTCGGCATGCGGCAGGTCGATTTCCGAAACCACCGCACCGCGCGAGGCCAGCAAGTCCACCGCTTCAGCAAAGCGCGCCTGCACGCCCGGTTGAAAGCCGGCTCCCGAGAGTTGGCGCACCAACCCGATGCGCAATCCCCGCACATCACCGGCGAGCGCAGATTCCACCAGGGGCGGCACCGGGGCGTTGATACTCGTGGAGTCTTTGGGGTCGTGGCCAGCGATCACTTCGTGCAGCATGGCCGCATCCAACACGGTGCGGGCAAACGGACCCACCTGGTCCAAAGAGGATGCCAGCGCCACCAACCCGTACCGGGAAACTCCACCGTAGGTCGGTTTGACTCCCACCGTGCCGGTGAAGGCGGCTGGTTGGCGGATCGACCCGCCGGTGTCGCTACCGATCGCCAAAGGTGCCGAGAAAGCTGCCACCGCTGCCGCCGAGCCACCGCTGGAACCGCCCGGGGTGCGTTCCAGGTCCCACGGATTGCGCGTCGGTCCAAACGCCGAGTGCTCAGTGGAAGAACCCATCGCAAACTCGTCCATGTTGGTTTTGCCCAGAATGACCAAGCCAGCTTCCCGCAGCCGTGTCACCACCGTGGCGTCGTAGGGCGGTCGCCACCCATCCAAAATTCGCGAACCACAAGTGGTCGGGACACCGCGCGTGGCCAACACATCCTTCACAGCCACCGGGACGCCCGCCAATTGCGGCACATCCTCCCCGGCCCGACGCCGACGATCGATGTCGCGGGCTTGCCGCAGCGCTGCTTCGTCATCGACATGCAGATACGCATGTACGCGCCCATCGACGGCTGCGATCCGATCCAGATGCGCGGCGGTGATCTCTTCGCTGCTGGCTTCCCCGGCAGCCATGGCCGCGGCGAGGTCCAGCGCGCTGAGGTCGGTGAGACTCATGCGGGATCTCCCAAAATTTGCGGTACGCGGAAACGCTCATCTTCCACATCGGGCGCCCCCGCCAAGGCCTCGGCTCGGCTCAGCCCAGGCACCACCACATCTGGCCGGGTGATATTGGCGATATCTTGCGGGTGCGACATCGGCGGCACATCTGCCGCTGCCACCTCGGCGACTCGACTCACGGCATCCAAGATGGCGTCGAGCTGCTCGGCGTAATGCGGCAGGCTGTCAGGGGGCAACTGGATGCGGGCGAGGTCGGCCAGATGTGCGACGTCAGCCGCAGTGAGGGGCTCATGAGGCATGGTCGCGAGTCTACGGACTACCCCCGTCAGTCTGACCAGGGCCCGCCTCTGCCAAGGCGAGCGCAGCCTGCGGACCCTGCGCCAACAGCAGGGCGAATCCCTGGGCATCCAGAATCGGAATCCCCAGTGCGACCGCCTTGTCGAATTTGCTGCCCGCATTGTCGCCGGCGATCACCAATGACGTCTTCTTCGACACCGAGCCCGCAACCCGGGCACCTTGATCGACGAGGGCGGCTGCGGCGCTCTCGCGGGTGTAGCCACTCAAGGTGCCGGTCACGACCACGGTCATACCCGCTAGCCGCTGCGGCTGATCGGCGGCGGCCTGCGGGTCTGCCATCCGCACCCCGGCGGCTTTCCAGGCGGCCACGATCTCTCGGTGCCACTCTTGGGCGAACCACTCTTTGATGGCCTCGGCCACAACTGTGCCGACACCAGGAACAGCGGCCAAGTCGGCCACCTCCCCCGCAGCGATCGCGTCCATGGAGCCGAAGTGGGAGGCGATGTCGCGAGCGGTCGGCGGCCCGACATGTCGAATGTTCAAGGCCACTAGCACCCGCCAGAGTTCCCGCTCTTTGGCAGCCGCGAGGGACGCCAAGAGTTTCTCGGCGTTGGCGGTCAACTGGCCCGCACGGGTTCCTGATCCCACCACAAAGAACGCCGAACGCGCTAAATCTGCCTCCGTCAGTGCGAAGAGCCCGGCTTCATCGGTCAGCACACCGTCCGCCAGCAGCGCCGCAGCAGCCTTCTCCCCAAGCCCCTCGATGTCCATGGCCGCCCGCGACCCGATCTCAGCAAGCCGCTCGCGCAATTGTGCCGGACACGATCTGGAGTTCGGGCAGCGCAGATCCGCATCGCCCGCCTTCTCCGGTCCCAGCGGGGTTCCACAAGCCGGACACACCGTCGGCATCACAAAAGGCCGCTGCGTCCCGTCACGGGCCTCCACCACCGGCCCGATGATTTCCGGGATGATCTCGCCGGCCTTGCGCAAGAACACCAGGTCCCCGATCAACACACCTTTTCGTGCCACCTCGTGCGCGTTGTGCAGTGTGGCCATCTCCACTGTGGTGCCCGACACCCGCACGGGTTCCATCACCCCATATGGGGTGACCCGACCGGTGCGCCCGACATTGACCCGAATGTCGAGCAACCGGGTGCGCACAACTTCCGGCGGGTATTTGTAGGCGATCGCCCAGCGAGGAGCGCGGGAGGTGGCACCCAGACTTCGCTGCAAGGCAATATCGTCCACCTTGATCACTACCCCGTCGATGTCGTGGGGGATGCTGCTGCGATCTTCCGCATAGTGATCCACATAGGCAGTCACTTTGCCGGGGTCATCCAGCACCGCCGCCGTATCCGCCACGGGTAACCCCCAGGCGGCAATAGCTGCGTAGGCGGCACTCTGGGAGGTCACCTCATAGCCCTCAGTAACGCCCACGCCGTGGATCACCAGGCGCAATCGACCCAGCAGATCGGTGGCCCGGTCCAGGTCTTCCTGCAGTCGCACCACCCGGGCGGCACCAGCCGCGTGGGCTGCGGCCACCTCCGTCACCCGTCGATCAATGCGCTGGCGCAGCGTGCCAGCGGCCGCATTGCGAGGATTGGCGTACGGCGAGCGGCCGAGTGCCAACATTCGGGCGTTGATGTCCGCGAAATCCGAGAGCGCGAAGTACACCTCACCCCGGACTTCCAGCACGTGTGGCATCTTCGGTCCCTGGACCGGCCTGCTCAGCCGCTGCGGCACACACGACAGCCAGGCGACGTTCGCTGTGACATCTTCGCCGATCCGACCGTCACCACGCGTAGCCATGCTGACGAGTCGCCCCTCGCGGTACACCAGATCCACGGCGAGGCCATCAACCTTGAGTTCGCAGAGCAGCGATGGCAGCACGCCAAGGTCCTTGCTGATTCGCCCCAACCAATCGTCGAGTTCGGAGCGCGAAAACACATTGTCCAAGCTGAGCATGCGTTCCAGGTGGGTGACGGGATCGAAGAGTTCGCCGCGGGAACCACCGACGGTCTGCGTGGGCGAATCGCCGGTCACCAACTCTGGATGTGCCTGCTCCAGCGCACTCAATTCCGCAAACAGTGCGTCGTACTCGACGTCGGCCAGGGTGGGCGCATCGCGCTGGTAATAGGCGGTGCGGGCGTCGTTGATGACGTCCACCAGTTCAGCCCAACGCTGAGCGGGGGAAGGCGCCGTCATGCTGGGACACCAATCATGCCAATTCCTTTCGGATCACCGCCGAGGTGGCCGCCACCGATTGCATCACTGCGCGAGCACCGTCGGGAGTTGCGCCCGCAAGCCCGCACGGGGTACTCACGGCCAGTCTGTCAGCGCAAGCGTCCAGCGGCACGCCGAGGCGATGCAGCAGATCCAGCAGCCGATGGGTACTGACCGGCACCGGTTCACACGGGTTTGCGGGTCGGTCAGGCGACCAGTCCACCACTCCTGCCACCAGCGTGAGCGCCGACTCCAGAAGTTCACCGAGCGCGTCTTCAGGATGCCCGGCTGCACCGCTGGCCGACTGACTGGTGAGATCCAGGGACACTGCGTCGGCACCGGTTTCCAGCAACAATTGCAATGGCGCTGGGATCGCACAACAGTGCATCACCACCGTCGCACCGAAAGCGTGCGCAGCATCCACAACGTTGATCAGAGTTGCGCGCACTTCGGCGCTCGGCACCGCGCGATAGGTCTGCAGGCCACTCGGGGTGGGCAGGCGCGCGTCGAGCACGGCAGGCAACGCCGGCTCGTCGAGTTGCACCACCACTTGGTCTGCCAGTGGTGCCAATCGCCGCACCAGATCAGCGATCAGTTCGGCGTAAGCCGCACCCAAGTCCCCACGCACACCTGGATCGGCGACCAGGCGATGACCACTGGCCGATTCCACGGCGGCAGCCACGGTCCACGGCCCGGCAAGCGCAAACTTTATGGCTGGGGCACCACGCAGGCCTGCTTCGGCTGCTTCCAGATCCTGGCTCAACCACGCCTGCGCCCGCCGCATCACTCGAGGCCCGCTGCTCCGCATCGCGCCAGCCGTGCGCCAGCCGGTTGGGGTCGTCTCGACCGCGAAATCAGCATCCACACCGGCCAGCAGGGCACACGCCCGCCCCACCATGTCCGCCCCCGGACCCCGGCTCGGTAACTCCGGCACACTGGGACATTCGGGGGTTTCCCCCGCGCAGATCCGCACCGGTTCGCGCGGGTCCGTCCCGGGGAAAGACCCTTGGGCAACCGGCACCGCCAGCGCAGCGCTCGTCAGGAACCCCATGACCCAGACACTACGCAGTTGCGGCCGGAATCTTTGGCCTGGTAGAGCGCGATGTCCGCCCAGCGCACCAAATCCGCGGAGGTTTGCCCTGGGCTCGGGATCCCCGTCACCATGCCAATGCTGACAGTGATGTCGAAGACCCATGGTGGGGAGTGCACAGGCGAGGCACCGATCACTTCCCGCATGGATTCAGCCACAACCTGCGCTGCTTCCACGCTCTCGACATCGGCCACCACCAAAAACTCCTCACCGCCATAGCGGCCCAACATGGCGCCAGCGGGCAACGCCTCACTCAGCCGCCGGGCTACTTCCACCAGCACCGCATCGCCAGCTTGGTGGCCATAGGTGTCGTTGATCAGTTTGAATCGGTCGAGGTCGCACAGCAGTACTGTGATCATTTGTTGACGCACGGTTGCGCGTTGGGTGCGGCTGACGAGCTCATCCCACATGGCGCTGCGATTGAGCAACGACGTTAAACCGTCGTGGGTGGCTTGCCACTGCAACTGATCGCGGGCGAGTGATAACTGCTTGTTGAGGTCGGCAAGTTCCTGAAACAGCCGCGCCTTTTCCACCAGGGTGGAGACCACTGCGGCCAGCCGCAAAAAGACATCTTGATGCCGATACGAGTACGTATTGGTCTCAAAACTGGAGAAGAACAGAAAACCAACCGGCGCCCCCAAAGCGACTAACGGGCACGTCAGGCTGGACCGCACGCCTTCGGCCAGTATCAGTCGCGTGGAACGTGACTGCGGATGCTCGCGATAGTAGGCCTCGAGATCGTCGATAATCCGGGGCTTGCCGCTGGCCATTACGTCCAACAGACTGCTGCCGGCCATGGGTGCGGTGTAGCCGGGCTTGAGCCGAATAGTGGAACTGTCGGATCGGCCCCACCGCGCAGTGAGTTTGCTGTTGCCATCCTCTAACAGTGCACACCCGATCCGGTTGTAGGGAATGATCGAACGAAAGGACTCGTAGATTTCGTCCAACACATCATCGAGATACAACCCCTGCACGATGCGCTCGTAGATCCGCGCCATCCGACGTTCTTGCTCGTATCGGTCGTTGAGCGAACGGGACAATTGCGCCAGATTCACGTTCAGAGTATCGACGCCCGCCGGCGCCGAACTGCCGTCGTTGAGCGTTCCCAGGCTCTCGAGTTGCGCGATCAATTCACCGATCGCGTCTTGCGATTGGGGTCGGGCAGGCTCCTCGGCAGGCACGTCGCTGAGTGTAGCGATGTACGGTCTATTTTCGCCCCCGTTGTTTCGGGAATCCACTGTGGACAGTCCACAGCCCGGCCCAGGAATCAGGTTAGGCTCGGGCACGTGACACTTCTCGCCGCGGCATTCGACCTTCCCTCGCTGCCTGTGTGGAGTTCGTATGCCGCCGTGATGGTGGGTGGGGTGGCGGGAGCTTCGCACGCGGCGCGGCGCGGATTTGATGTGATCGGCGTGCTCGGTTTGGCGATCGCCGGCGGCCTGGGCGGGCTCTTGCTCCGAGACGTGCTCCTGCAGAAGGGCACCCCCGTGGTGCTCACCGATCCCAGGTATCTGCTTTTTGCGGCGCTCGCGGCACTGATCGGTTTCTTCTTTGCCGGGCTTATCGCCCGATTTGCGGGGGTGCTGCTGGTCCTGGATGCCTTGGCCATGGGTCTGTTCGTGAGTTTGGGCGCAAGTGCTGCCTTCTACTATGACTTGGGTGCCCCCGCAGCGGTCTTTCTGGGCGTGACCACCGGAGTCGGCGGCACAATCCTGCGCGATTTGCTGTCCGGTGAACCGCCGTCTGTGATGCGCCCTGGCATTTTTTCCGGCGTCGCAGCGCTTTTCGGGTCACTGGTCTTCGTGGCTCTTGCTGATTTCGGCGTGGACACGTTACTGAACCAACTCATCACCATCGTCGCTGTGTTCGGGATGCGGCTGTTGGCCATGTGGCGCGGGTGGGAGTCACCCACTTCAGTGGCCGTCACCGACCGACTCTGGGATTTCTGGTCGCGGGCCAAGCATCCGCCTCCGGCCACCCCCGGGGAACCGGTGGGACTACACGGTACCGGCGCGATTCCCATGGCTGTGCTCACCACGGATATGCCGCTGCCGGCCCACACGGCCGCGCGGGATGGGGACACCGGGGAGATGGCTGCAGTCCGTCTCGAAAAGTCAGTGACACCCGACTCGACGGAACCCCGGTGACCCACCCATGTTGATCGCGGAAGTCGGCGTCAGCCCCGCCCCAGTGATCGCCATGCCGGCGATCTTCGATGCGATTGCGGTCACAATCGGGGCGCTTTCGGGAGCCTTCCACGCCGAGCGCAAGAAATTCGACGTGATTGGGGTGCTGGCCATTGCTTTTGTGACCGGACTGGGCGGCGGCGTCATCCGAGACGTCATCCTGGAAAGCGGCACGCCGGCTTTTCTCACCAATTCCAGCTATCTGCTGTATGCGGTGGTCGGTGCGGTTCTGGGCCTATTAGTTGCGCGGCGCGCCAGTCGGTTCACGTTTGTGTTTAACGCTGTCGATGTCGCCACGCTCGGTGTGTGGGTGCTCATCGGCTGCCAGAAGGCTGCGATTGCCGGTCTGCCGGCAGTGAGCGTGGTATTCGTAGGAGTGGTGGCTTCGGTGGGAGGTGGGCTCCTGCGGGACCTGCTGTGCGGTGAAGTGCCCTCCACCTTGCGGCCGGGGGAATGGCTGGCGTTCGCTTCGTTCTTGGCGGCCCTGACTTATGTGGTGCTCAATTCGCTGAATACCCCGCTCTTCTTCGACGAAATAGCCACACTCGTGGTGGCTGGGGGATTCCGATGGGCGACGCTGCAGGCGCACATCCGCCCACCCATGCCGATGGATCTTACTGCCCGCTGGCGACCACCGAGCGCCGTCCAGAACGGCTGATGGTGGTAGAAGCCACCACCCGGTCGCCGTCGTAGAGGACGGCCGTCTGGCCAGCTGCGATCGCCCGCAACTTGCGTTCCGTAGCGATGAGCAGCCCCGAAACCCCGGGTCCGTCGACGGCGCGCGCAACGGCAGGAACTGCATGTCCATGTGCACGCACCTGCACGGTGAGGCCGGCCCGTTCGCCGGTCCACTGCGGCTCCAACCACACCACGTCGTCACCTTCGAGTTGATCGACTTCCAGCAGCGCAGGCGGACCGACAAACACGGTGTTGGATTCCGTCTCCACCCCGACCACATAGCGGGGCGCGCCGTCGGGAGCCGGACGGCCAAGTGCCAATCCGCGGCGCTGGCCGATGGTAAAGCCGTGTGCACCGTCGTGTGCACCCACTTGCTCCCCGGTGCGGACCTCCACGACCGGCCCGGGCTGACTACCCAGACGGGCTTGCAGCCACCCGCGGGTGTCGCCGTCGGGGATGA
>CAZVKB010000008.1:0-8510 GCA_964627505.1 uncultured Actinomycetes bacterium
CGCTGCCAGTGCATCCGCACTGCGATTGTAGAGACGGCGATGGTAATCACCACTGTGGCTAACAACGCTGAGTAAAGATCGTCGGCGAGCAGCCCAGCGGCCATCAACAATGATGCGAGGACGAAGCTCAACTCCCCGATCTGTCCCATCCCCACCGCTAGTTGCAGCGGCCGACTCACCTGCGCCCAGCGCGCCGCCAGCGCCAGCACCGCCACTTTGCCCACCACCACAGCCACCAGCAGCAATACCACCCATCGCCACCCGGCCAGCACCGCCGCCGGGTTGATCAACGTCCCCACCGACACGAAAAACAGGATCGCGAACACGTCCCGGAACGGCACCAGTTTGCGCCGTGCCGACGCCGACTCCGGCGACTCCGACACCACCAGCCCGGCGATAAACGCAGCCAGCGCCGCCGGCACGTCGAATACCGCCGCGCCTAGCCCGGCCAACGTCAGACCTACACCGATGGACACCACAAGAAACAGGTCCGGCTCCGTCCCCAACCGCCGCAACACCCGTGGTAGCAGCCAGGCCGTGCCGGCTGCCACTACGAGAAATCCCAGCAAACCGGCCAGCGCCAGCAGCGGCGGTTGGTCCGAAACTTGCGCAAACGACAGCAGGATTGCGGCAAAGAGCACCGTGCACACGTCCTGCAACACACTCCAGGTGAGCATTGCCGACTCAGTTGCCCGGTCGGTGCGCCGCTTCCGACTCCGCACGATGTTCACGATCACCACGCTGGACGACAGCGCGACAGCTAGTCCTAACACCGCGGCCGACGCCACCGGCACTCCCGCTATCGTCAGAATTACGGTGGTGATGGCGGTGGAGACAATCATTTGCGCCGGCACCGCCACCAGCAGCCGCCGCTGTTCGCGCCGCACCTGCCCCAGGTTGATCTCGATGCCCACTTCGAAGAGCAACAGCACCACACCGAGTTCAGCCAGCAACTCCAGATGTTCCCGATCCGCCACATAGCCGGGCGTAAACGGCGACACCAACACGCCCACGAACAAAAAACCGAGCACCGCCGGCAACGTCAACCGGCGGGCGAACCAACCGGCCGCCGCAGCAGCCAGCAGCAGCGCCCCCAGTTCGAAAAGGTCCGTGGATGCCTGCACCGGTCACATTTCCCGCAGCAGCCCGCGCAGCACCATGTCGGTGTAAGACACCACCCCGATAATCTTGCGACCATCGATCACCGGTGCCCGCGAGAGGCCGTAGCGATCGAACAATCGCGCGCAATATCGGATGTCCATGTCCGGATCCACCCAGATGGCTGGCTTCGACATGATCTCGTAAATATGCACTCGCTCCGGCGAACGGTCCTTGGCCAACACCAACCGGGCGATATCGGCGATCAAGACAATGCCGTATTCGTCATCGTCGTGGCGCTTGTCCACAATCAGCGACTTGGTCTCCACATGTTTCATCTGCCGAAGCGCATCCGCCACCGACGTCAGCCCATCGACGATGTCCACTCGCGTCTTCATGACATCGCGGACTCGGATGATGGCGCGTTGCGGACTCATAGTTCCTCCTCGACTCGCGGGTGCAAGAGTGACTGTTGATGCAGTACCCCGATGGCGTCTTCGACGTCGATTTGGAAAGCTAATCCCGCTCCGGATTCGGTATCGAATTTGCCAACGGCCCCCACTCGTTCCAGGATCCGCCGGGCGAGGTGTTCTTCCACCAGCATGAGGATCAGGTCGCGCTCGCCGCCCACATCCAAGCCAAGGAACCGCCGTCGCTCCTTGGCGTACCCCTCCCCCCAAGCTTGGTTGAGAACCGTGCTACCGGTCGCCCCGGCAGCACGCGCGGCGTTCACGATGGCCTCGGTGTCGGCGTCTTCCACCACCGCCACGATGAGTTTGAAGTGCATTTTGACCCTCCTCCGAGCCAACCGTGTACGGGGATCTGAGTGTGTGGTGTCGCCGCACCCTGCCATCCTGCCGTAGCCGGTGCCGGGATGGCGGTGTGCGCTGACTCGCATGCACTAGTACGACGGCAACTCCGGTGCGATCTGATCCACCCAAGCCAGCACGCCGCCGCCGACGTGCTTGGCGTCGGCGAGTCCGGCCGCATGTGCGAGCGCCAAAATCTCTGCCGAGCGCTCGCCCACTTTGCAGTAGAACACCACCGGCACATCACGTGGCAACTGCGCCATCGCGTCACCGATGAGGAAGTCCCACTTCCCGATCCGGCGAGCGCCTGGAATGGCCACGATCTCCCATTCCCCGTGTTCGCGCACATCAATCAGTTCGAACACGCGCTCTCCGCGCTCCCGCTCTGCCAACATCTGGGCCAGTTGCCGCGCCGAGATGGTCGCGTCCTTGGCCGCCAGCGCCGCCTCGGCACTTACCACGCCGCAGAACGCGTCGTAATCGATCAGGCCGGTGAGGCTGGGACGCTCCCCACAGATCGCACAATCGGGATCCTTGCGGATGGCTACTTTCCGGTAGCTCATCTCCAGCCCGTCGTACACCATCAACTGCCCCACCAGCGGTTCCCCAATCCCCAGCAGCAGTTTCACCGCCTCGGTGGTCTGGATCGAACCGATCGACGCGCACAGCACACCGAGCACTCCCCCCTCCGCACACGACGGCGCCATACCCGGCGGCGGCGGCTCTGGGTACAGGCACCGGTAGCAGGGCCCGTGCTCGGCCCAGAACACCGAAGCCTGACCCTCGAAGCGGTAGATCGACCCCCACACATATGGCTTGCCCAGCAACACGCAGGCGTCATTGATGAGATAGCGGGTGGCGAAGTTGTCGGTGCCGTCGATGATCAGGTCGTAGTCGACGAAGACGTCCATGACGTTTTCGGAGTCGAGCATCAGGTCGTGAATCTCCACCGTGACGTGCGGGTTGAGGGCCCGGATACTCGCGGCGGCGCTGTGCACCTTCGGCTCGTCCACGTCCGCCTGGCCGTGGATGATCTGCCGCTGCAGATTCGACTCATCCACCAAGTCAAACTCGACAATGCCGATGGTGCCCACACCAGCAGCTGCGAGGTACAGCAGCGTCGGGGACCCCAATCCGCCGGCACCCACCACCAGCACCCGCGCACTGGCCAGGCGACGCTGCCCGGCCATTCCCACTTCCGGAATCACGATGTGTCGGCTGTACCGGCTGATCAGCTCCGTGCTGAGTTCTTGGGTTGGTGACACCAGCGGGGGCAACGGCATACAAACCTCCTGATTCCAGCGAGATTCCCTACCCAACCACGACTCAAAAGCAGCAATCTTGGCAGGGTCTCCCACCAGTAAGTTACTGGCGAGTAGGGTATGGGATTATGCCGATCACGAAGGATCCTCCGCGGGGCGTGCGCCTGCCTCGCCGAGAGCGGCGCGCGCAACTCCTCGATGCCGCGCGCCGGGCATTCGTCACCCAGGGTTACCACGCTGCGGCCATGGACGATATCGCCGAAAGTGCGGGCGTGTCGAAACCCGTGTTGTACCAACACTTCCCCGGCAAGCAGGAGTTGTATCTGGCGTTGCTCGATGAATCCATCGGGCAACTCACCAACGCACTAGAAGAAGCACTGGCCTCGACCGAGGACAACCACGCTCGGGTTGCCGCCGCGATTGGTGCCTATTTCGATTTCGTCGATGAGCCGCAGGGCGCCTATCGCCTGATCTTCGAAAGCGACCTCACCAACGTCGAAGATGTCCGGCGACGGGTGCAGCGTGCCGACGAAGCATGTGCGGCAGCGGTGGCCGTGGTGATCGCCGCCGACACAGGCCTCAGTGAAGACGATGCCATGCTGCTAGCCGCCGGGATGACCGGGATGGCCCAGACCAGTGCGCGCCGTTGGCTGCGCAACCGGCGCGCCATGCCCAAAGAAACTGCCGTGCGGTTAGTCGTGGGGTTGGCGTGGCGAGGGATCTCGGCATTCCCGCGCATGCACCCGCAGTCGGACTCGCCCGCCTGGTCGGCGCTGTCCGCTGATAACGAAATCGACCGACCCACGCGTGCCAACCGCCGTCGCGGCACCTAATCTGGGGCGAACAATCCAGTGCTAGCGCCACATGTTCGCGCGGCTCGTTGCGTCACGCAGGTGCGGCGATCACCCGCACACGACAGGAGGATTCATGGAGATTCGCATCGGGGTGCAGAACGTTGCCCGGGAAATCGCGTTCGAAAGCAAGGACGAGCAGGACGAGGTCGTGAAGTCGGTGGAGACAGCGTTGAGCAAAGGTACGATCTTGCGGTTGGCCGACGACAAGGGACGTCAGCATCTGGTACCGGCTGACAAGATCGCCTATGTCGAAGTCGGGGAGTCAACCACCCGTCGCGTGGGCTTCGGCGCCGCCTGACCAAATGTGCCGACGGCCGGAACTCCCGCCGAACCTTCGACACTCCGACAGCAGACCGGGCACTTTCCGCTCGCAGGCCGGGCACCGACTGAACTACGCCGCCAAGCCGAGCAGCGCCATGCGCTCGGTATGGCGGGCGGTGAGGCGGTCGAACAACTCGCCCACCCCCACTAAGTCAAGTCCGTCTTCACCCTCGATCAGCAATCGCGCTAACGAGTAGCGATCCACCGAGACCCGCTGGGCTTGGCTCAAAGCCTCCCCCACCAATCGTCGAGCCCATAGTGCCAACCTGCCTCCCACGCTGGGATCAGCCGCGATCGCCGTGCGCACCGTGGACACCACGAAGTCGGCCTGACCCCGGTCGGCAAACACTGAGCGCACCAAACCGGACGTCTCCGGATCGACGAAACCGGACATCTCCAAGTAGAAGTCACGTGCGATGCCATCTCCTACATAGAGCTTCACGAGCGACTCCAGCCAGTCGCTCGGCGCCGTCTGGGCGTGAAAACTGTCGATCACCGAGACAAAAGGCGCCATCGCGGTCTCGGGGTTCATCTGCAATTCCACCAGGCGGGCGTAGAGCTTCTCGTACTGGCGAAATTCCGTGACGGCCATTTGGGCCGTGCGGGCCTGCTCCGCCAGCGTCGGTGCCATCACCGAGTCGGCAGTGATCCGATGGTGCCCCTGCAACTCACCGTAGGCGAGCAGCCCGAGGAGATCGGTGAGTGCCACTCGGTAGTCCGGGTCGCTGAGGTCTTTGTTGTCCACTCGCAGCAGCGTAGTCCGCCGCATGCTGCGCACGCAGGCGCCCGCGCCCGGGTGATGAGCGACGTGATGAACGCAACGCTGATGGCACGCAGGCATAGCGGCATGGCCGCGCTAGACTGGCGCCACCAGGTTTACCGGGTAATCGCTGCGCAGCAGCGCGGCAGCCGGCCTGTGTTCAACGTTGGAGAAACCCCTGAGCGACATCACGTTCGCCGAACTCGGAATTGCTGAACCCATTCGGCAATCTCTGCAGGACATCGGCATCACACACGCATTCCGGATTCAAGAAATGGCTCTACCGCTTGCCCTTGATGGTCACGATGTGATCGGGCAGGCCAAGACCGGCACCGGCAAGACCCTCGGTTTCGGCATCCCGCTGCTGTCCCGTCTCGATGCGATCGCAGCACCCGATCTACCCCCCACCACATTCCCGCAGGCCCTCGTCGTGGTGCCCACTCGGGAACTGTGCGTGCAGGTCAGCCGCGATTTGGCGGCCGCGGGCAAGCGCAGCAAGATCCGGGTCGAAGCGATCTACGGCGGTCGCGCCGCCGACCCCCAGATCGAAGCCCTGGCGCGCGGCGTCGATGTCGTCGTCGGCACCCCGGGGCGCCTGCTCGACCTCGCTCGGCAGCGCAAACTCAACCTTTCGCAGGTGCGCACATTGGTGCTTGACGAAGCAGACGAGATGCTCGACATGGGGTTCTTGCCCGACGTCGAGGCAATCGTCGCACAGGTGCCGGCCGTGCGGCAGACCATGTTGTTCTCCGCCACAATGCCCAGTCAGATTGTGAATCTGTCGCGCCGGTACATGACGCAACCCACTCACATCCGGGCTTCGGAACCCGATGATGACAGTTCGCTGGTGGCAGCCATTGAACAGCACGTGTGGCGAGCGCATTCGATGGATAAAATCGAACTCATCGCGCGGATTCTGCAAGCCAAAGATCGCGGTCTGGCGATCATCTTCGTGCGCACCAAACGGCAGTGCCAGCGCATCGCCGACGATCTCACCGACCGCGGTTTCGCCGTAGGAGCCGTGCATGGCGACCTCGGCCAGGGCGCGCGCGAACAGGCGCTGCGCGCGTTCCGCAACGGCAAGGTGGATGTGCTGGTGGCCACCGATGTGGCAGCCCGCGGCATCGACATCGACGGGGTCACGCACGTGATCAACTACTCGTGCCCCGAGGACGAGAAGATGTACCTGCACCGGGTGGGCCGCACCGGGCGCGCCGGGAACAGCGGCGTGGCCGTGACGCTGGTGGACTGGGAAGACACCGCGCGCTGGCAGATGATCAACAAAGCCCTGGGGTTGGCGTTCCATGAACCGGTGGAGACGTACTCGACCTCAGAGCACGTCTATGCCGGGCTGGGCATTCCGGCCACCACCGGTGGTCGTCTCCCGCGGGCGGCCCGAGTCCGGGAGGGCTTGGCCGCCGAAGAGGTGGAAGATCTCGGCGAAACCCCGCGCCGCGGCAACCGCGGTGGGCCGCGCGACGCCCGCCGGGAAGACAAAGCCGGGCGACACTCCGGCAAGCCACGAACCAGCAGCCGACCGAAAGTTGCCCGCGTCCACTCCGAGCCCGGGGTGGACGCCGCAGCGGAAGCGGGCACCGTCCGCAAGCGCAAGCGGCGTCGCACCCGCGGTGGTCAGTCGACCGGCACTGCCGGCCAATCATCACAGGCCGCGAAGGTTCCCGCAGAGTCGAACGGAGCCGACCGCAGTGGATCGACTGCCACCTCGGACGCTAGCTCGGGCGGCAAGACGCGACGCCGACGGCGCTCCCGACGCGGCGGTCAGTCGACTGGCAGCGCCACCGCGGCAAGTGCAGGTGCCGACAACGCGGCTGCATCCACCTCCGACGAGTAGTACCCGGTCGGTCGGACGCGTGTGCGTGATAAACGAACTCGCAGTTGACGAACGCGCACGCCGGCGTGGCCATGCCTAGCTCGCCGAGGCATGTGCAAACCGCTTTGGGTCCGATCGAGGTTGCGCTACTGGGTGACCCGTCAGGGCCGCCGGCGATCATGGTGCACGGGTCGCCCGGTGGTTACGACCACGGAATCCTCATGGGTCGTTTCCTGGCGCAACGCGGATTTCGCGTGCTTGCACCCTCGCGTCCCGGCTATCTGGGTACCCCGCTGCTTCCGGGCACAGCCACTGCCGATGGCCAGGCCGATCTCTTCGCAGCGCTGTGCGACGCGCTGGACATCGCACAGGCTGGGGTGTTGTCCTGGTCCGGAGGTGGACCCGCCGGGTATCGATTCGCAGTGCGCCACCCGGAGCGCGTCAGCGCACTAGTCGCTTTCGCCGCATTGAGTGCCCAGTTCGACTGGCGTACCAGCGCCAGTGACCAGTTCGTGTTTGGCACCCGGATTGGGTCATGGCTGCTGTCCGCTGTGGCGCGTACTGCACCCCGGCGAGTCGTTGCGGGCGCTTTGGCCTCGGAAGGCAATCTTGCGCGCGCAGACATCGCCGCCCGCACATCGGCCATCATGGCTGACAGGGAACGGCGGCGGTTCATGCTCGAGTTGGTCCGAGCCGCAACGTTGCGGGGACGTCGCCGAGCTGGCGTGTCCAACGACCGACGACAGTTCGCCTCGCTGGACGATCTTGGCCTGTCGCAGGTGCGCACCCCAACCCTGATCCTCCAAGGCGATTCGGACACCGACGTTTTGCCGAAGTTCAGCGACTTCGCCCATGCCCAAATTCCCGGATCGCAACTGATCACCATGACCGGCGGAACCCACCTATGTCTGTTCGTGGATCCCGGCTACGACGTTGTGCAGCAACGCGTGGCAGCTTTCTTCGCAGACAGAGCGTAAAAAAATCAGCGGCCGAACTCCAGGGCCAGCCACACTCGGTGCTCGCAGGCAGGGCAGCGCGCCCACGCCCGATGCCCCCGACCCGGCACCGGAGCGTAGACGCCTGGCAGGGCCAGGCGGGCCAGACGGGTGAGTGACACCACCGTGCGATGGTGGCACGCCGGGCAGGTGACGGCCACGAACCCTAGCGCTGGCGGTGGCTCGGCTGCGCTGAACAACGCCTGCTTGCCCTCCGGATCTGCACGTCGCTGGCTGGTCGCACTGCGGGCGCGAATCCGGTCGAACGACCCTGGTTTGGCGCTGGTATGCCCGATCGTCAACAACTGATCGGAGCCTGCGGCGTCGGTGTCCGCAGCTGCAGGCTCGGGCTTCCTCGGCTGCTCGGACTGACGGTCGTTGGCAGTCATGAGGCATCCACCAATCGGGAGGCGATCTTGCGGTAGGCCTCCGCCCCGCGCGACGTACGAGCGGTGCTGAGCACACTGCGACCAGCAGAGGGGGCCTCGGCGAAACGCACGGATTTTGCCACTGGCGGGCGCAACACGGCCAACCCGTAGCGCTCTTCGACATCGGCCAAAGTGGCGCGGGCAAGTTTGGT
>CAZVKB010000008.1:8610-19662 GCA_964627505.1 uncultured Actinomycetes bacterium
CGCCCAGTGCGCGTGAGCAGATGTGCTTCTGTGCCCGCCAAGTCGATCGTGGCCGGCAACAAGTGCGGGCCCTCTTCAGTCTCGGCGAGCACCAGCCGGGCATCCACCCGACCCAGCAGGACGTCGTGGACCGAAAACTCCAATGCCTCCGGGTCAAGCCCGAGAGAGAACGTCAAACACGCCTGAGGGTCCAGGTCGATGAGCAGCACCTTCTGACCCAATTCAGCCAGGGCGCTGCCCAGAGAGGCGACAGTGGTGGTTTTGGCCACGCCGCCTTTTTGATTGGCGACAGCAATGATCCGGGTCACGGCACCTTCCACGGGCAGCTCTGTGGTTGCACATTTGCTGTGCAGCGTGATGCGAACGCGCCCAGGCATGGCGCACCACACGCGTATTCTGCCCCGTGTGAGCATCCCGCCCTTCCTCGACTCGCCCAGAGGTGTGGTAAAGCACACATTCCCTGTGGCCGATGCTCCAATCGCCGTGCTGGTGAATCAGCGCGTGTTTCCGGGTCCCGCCTCCGCTGGTCTCTCGCATGCCGGTGAGCGCGTGCTCCTGGTCCCCGGGTTCACGGGTAGCAAAGAGGACTTCATCGCGGTGCTGCAACCACTCGCGGCGGCCGGTGTGGCGGCAGTGGCGATGGACCAACGGGGACAGTTCGAGAGCGCTAGCGTGGCGCCAGCTAAGTTCACACTTGCTGCACATGCGGCAGATCTCCGCTTGCTCGCAGAAACATGCTGGCCGGACGGGCCGCGGCCGCACCTGGTGGGACACTCCTTCGGTGGCCTGGTGGCACGGATGGCGGTTATTTCCGCACCCGACTCATTTGCCTCGCTGACGCTCCTGGACTCCGGACCGGGAAGCTTGCCTGCTCATCAGCACCCCGATCTTCGGGCGCTGCAGGCAGCGCTGCCAGAGATTGACCTCGCTGCAATCTGGCAACTGCAACAGGAGCTGGCGGCGGCGCGGGGCACACGGACAGCAGTGCCCGCCGACATTGCGGATTTTCTGCGCCGGCGTTGGTTGGCCAACGATCCGCAGGCATTGCACAGCGCCGCCGAGATTCTACTCAACGAGCCCGACCGGGTGGCCGCGCTGCGAACCACGGGTGTGCCCACGGCGGTGCTGTTCGGCACCACTGACGATGTCTGGTTGCCGGAGACTCAGATCAGCATGGCCGAGCGGCTGCACGCGCTGGCGTGTTCCCAAATGTGGGGCGAGGGGCATTCCCCTGCAGCCAGTGCCCCAGCCGCCACTACCGCAGCCCTGCTGGGTTTTTGGTCGCTGCTGCGACCGGCTTCGGCAGCGTTGCCGAGGTCACGTTTAGTTGCAGAGAGTGACGGGTACATCTCGAACATGGCGGTGTATTTCGAGGGCACTTCAGACTTGCGCGCGATTCGGCATGCCGTGCGTGCGCAGACTGATGCCTGGGGTTTCACCGCCGTCGCCGACGACGTCGAACTCGTCACCAGCGAATTGCTGTCCAACGCCAGCCAGCACGGCAGCGGGGTGGCATGGGTGGGGCTGCACGCAGGTCACGAACGGGTGCGGGTGGAAGTGTCGGATCACAATCACCGCTTGCCCCGGCCGCTGCAACCGACGTCCACCCAGCCGCACGGCCGCGGCTGCCAAGTGGTCGCGGCGCTCAGCACGTCGTGGGGGGTAGTGCCCAGCCCGGACGGCAAGACCGTGTGGGCCGAAGTCAGCACCGAATCCGATGAGCCTGACATCGGCGACCACAACGGTCCAGCAGCTGGCCGCTAGCCGCGCAGCTTGTAATCCTCCAGCAGGCGGCGAGCGATGATCATGCGCTGGATGTCCGCTGTCCCTTCGCCGATCATCAGCATCGGCGCTTCCCGGTAGAGTCGCTCGATCTCGTACTCCTTGGAGTAGCCATAGCCGCCGTGGATCCGGAACGAGTCCTCCACCACCTCTTTGCAGTTCTCGCTAGCTAGGTACTTGGCCATGCCCGCTTCGAGGTCGTTGCGCTCGCCGGAGTCCTTCTTCCGGGCAGCCATCACCATCATCTGGTGAGCGGCCTCCACCTTGGTGGCCATGTCGGCGAGCCGGAACGCCACCGCCTGGTGCTGGGCGATCTGCTTGCCGAACGTTTCCCGCAGTTGGGCGTAGTTGACGCCGAGTTCGAACGCCCGGGTGGCCAATCCGCAAGCCCGCGCCGCGACGTTGACGCGACCCACCTCGACTCCGTCCATCATCTGGTAGAAGCCCTTGCCCGGCTTGCCGCCGAGCAGCGCAGTTTCGGGCAGCACGAAGTTGTCCATCACCAGTTCGGTGGTGTCGACCCCTTTGTAGCCCATCTTGTCGATCTTCCCCGGGATCGTCAGGCCGGGCAGAATCTCGCCAAAGCCGGTGGGCTTCTCGATCAGGAAAGTGCTCATCTTGCGGTACACAGAGGCGTCAGCGTCCGCTTCGCCATCAGTGCGCACCAGCACCGCTACCAGCGACGACGAACCGCCGTTGGTGAGCCACATCTTTTGGCCGTTGAGTACGTAGGTGTCGCCCTCACGGGTGGCCTTCGACTTGATGGCGGCCACGTCTGAGCCGCACGCCGGTTCGGACATCGAGAAAGCGCCGCGCAGGTCGCCGGTGGCCATCCGGGGCAGGTAGTTCTGCTTCTGCTCGTCGGTGCCGTGCTGCATGATCATGTAGGCGGTGATGAAGTGCGTGTTGATGATGCCGCTCACGCTCATCCATCCGCGTGCGATTTCTTCCACCACCAGCGCGTAAGTCAGCAGCGACTCGCCCAGGCCGCCGTACTCCTCAGGAATCACCAGGCCGAAGATCCCCATCTCCTTCATGCCTTCGACGATCTCCGTCGGGTAGGTGTCAGAGTGCTCGAGTTCCTGGGCCACCGGGATGATTTCGTTTTCCACGAACTCATGCACCGCTCCGAGAATCTCCTGCTGGACTTCTGTCAGTCCCTCGGTCTCGAGCAAACGACCCATGTCACGTCCCTTTCGAAGCGTCGCGCCGCCAGTCGGCGCTCCTGCGGACCTATGTTACTGGCCAGTAGCCAAGGCGCGAGTCGTGCCCTCACCTCAATGGCTATTCCTCTTGCGGGAGGCCGCGCTCAGATCCCGAGGCCGGTAGCGTGCAGCCATGTGTACTCGTGTGTTTTGGCCGGACAACCCGGCTGCCATGGTGGTGTGCCGCACCCTGGATGCCGCCTCCCCCGACACCCCGGAGTGGGTGTGGCGACCTGCGGAAACACCTGGGCGCAGTCATGTTCCCGACACACCGGAATCCGCCCCCCTGGCGTGGACCTCCCGTTACGCCAACCTCACCATTCGCGACTTCGGCGACGGCATTCTGGAGGGCGTCAACGAGCGCGGTCTTGCGGCGCATGCGCTGATGTACACCACCGCCGAATATGAGCCTGTCGATGATCGACCCACTTTGGGCACCTCGGATTGGGTGACCTATGTGCTCGACAACTTCACCTGCGTCGCCGACGCGCTCACCGGACTGGAAGCGGTCAGAGTGACTGGTGCGCCCGTGGCCGGGCTGCTTCCCGGTGTCCACCTGGTGCTCGAGGACGCCACGGGTGAGTCTGCCATTGTCGAACCCACGGCCGGCCACATGACAGTGTTTCGCGACCCCGCCTATCGTGTGGCCACCAACGCGCCGAGTTTCGACACCCACCTGGCCAATCTCAGGCACTACCGGCCGTTCGGCGGCGAACTCCCGCCGCCAGGCGACATCACCGCCCTCGACCGGTTTGTCCGCGCCTCCTACTACTTGCACTACCTGCCGGAGCCTAGCAATGCCGCCACTGCGCTCGCCGGAGTCAGCCAAGTGGTGGCCACCACTGCCAAGCCACCCGGCGCCCCTTATCCCAGCGGCGAGGTGTACCCCACCCGCTGGATGGCGGCGATCGACCTCACCAATTTGGTGTGCTACTTCTGGAATCGCACCTCACCCGCGGCGGTGTGGGCCGACCTGCCATCCCTGCTGCAGGAGCGCCGCCCCACCGGCACTCTCAACTTGCTTACACCTGAGTTGGCCGGCGACGTCACCACGCTTATCCGCTGACCCTGCCCGCATCCGGTGACCCCGAGTCGGCGAGGGCCTGGGCCAACTTGAGCGGACCGCCCTGCACAAATCCGTGATCGGCCAAGCACCACAACTCTGCGATCACCCCACCCACCAAGGTCCACGCCAACAGGCGCTGACTGTCCATCGCTGCGGTTTCGGCCAAAATTGCTGCTCGACGGTGGGCAAGCCGGCGCAAGTCAGCCAGGGGGCGAGCCGCAATGTCGAGCGACCCGTGCAGGTTGAGCATGAGCGCCACGGCATCGAAGGTGGGATCGCCCCACCAGCCGTGCGGATCAATCACCCGCCACGTGTCCGCCGGGCCGCCGAACCCCTGTCGCAACAGGTTCTGGTGGTGGGCGTCTCCGTGGACCACGCAGTCTGCTGTGGTGGGCGCGGTGAGTTCAACGAGCATGCTTTCGGCCCGCGCCACCAGGTCCTTTGGGAGTCGCTCCCGGCCCGAGAGGTGGCTGTCGGGCCGCTCCCAGTACGTCTTGAAGGCAGCAGCGATGGCTGCCAGGTCGGGCAACTCAGTTGGCCGCGGCACACCCGCGACCGCCCGATGCATGCGTGTGTACACCTCGCCGGCGATGGCAGTGGCGGCATCGTCATCGTGCAGCGCAAGCGGTCGCAGGTCGTCTCCAAGCAGCACCCGCTCGAGCAGCAGTGCGCCGTCGGCCTCCGCGAGCACCAGGCAGGCAGGCGATTCGTCCGCCTCCGGCGTCACCCCGGTCGGAGCAAAAGAACCGTTGCGCGCGTAGGCCCGCAGGCACGTGGCTTCCCGTTGGCGAGCTGGGGCGTCGCCCACCTTGAGCACCACATGCTGCTCGCCCCGCATGGCAAACCAGGTCTGCGAGTAACGGGTGTGGGTGCGTTCTAGCAAGCGCACATCCCACCGCCGGGCGGCATGGTGGACCGCTGGCGGTGGGATGTGGTCGTCCGGTGTCACGGCCGCCGACACTCGCAATTCTTCATAGCTGCGATAGTCGTCACCGGCATCCACGTTGTGGCGGCGGCACGGGATCGTCGATGACGGTTGTCACTTCTCCGGCGGGGTGAAGGTCTGGGTGCGCGCCATTCCAGCCGCACGACCCTTGGCTGAGATCACCAGCGCCATCTTCCGCGAGGCCTCGTCGATCATCTCGTCGCCCAGCATCACGGCGCCGAGCGCGCCACCCTCTGCGGAGGTGTAGTAGTTGTAGGCATCCAAGATGAGTTCAGCGTGGTCGTAGTCGTCCTGACGGGGCGAGTAGACCTCGTTGGCCGCCTCGACTTGTCCCGGGTGCAGCACCCACTTGCCGTCGAAGCCAAGCGCCGCGGAACGTTCGGCCACCCGCCGGTAGGCTTCCACGTCGCGGATTTGCAGGAACGGACCATCGATCGCCTGCTTGTCATATGCCCGCGCAGCCATCAGGATCCGCATCAGGATGTAGTGGTAGGCGTCGCCTTCGGTGTATCCCGGGGGCTGCTCACCGACCACAAGGCTCTTCATATTGATACTGGCCATGAAGTCTGCCGGGCCGAAAATGATGGTCTCCACCCGCGGCGAAGCGGCGGCGATCGCGTCGACGTTGATCAAGCCCATGGCGTTTTCGATCTGGGCTTCGATGCCGATGCGCCCCACCTCGTATCCCATGGTCTTTTCGATCTGCGTGAGCAGGGTGTCCAACCAGTGGATCTGCTCAGCGGTCTGCACCTTGGGCAGCATGATGCAGTCAAGGTTGGCACCCGCACCTTCGACCACCTCGATCACGTCGCGGTAGGTCCAGTGGGTGGTGAGGTCGTTGACACGCACGACGCGCACCTTGTCGCCGTACCCGCCCTCGTTGAGTGCGGCCACGATATTTTTCCGGGCATCCGGCTTGGCGATCGGCGCGACGGCGTCTTCAATATCCATGAAGATCTGGTCGGCGGGCAGGCCCTTGGCCTTCTCCAGCATCTTGGGGCTGCTGCCGGGCACAGCCAGATTGGAACGTCGGGAGCGCAATGAACGAGCGGCGTTATCAGTCATAGGACCGACGATAGTGCGCGGGGTGTGCGCATCAACAAGTAGGTAGGGACAGAAACGACTTGCGCCAGCGCTGACATCCCACCACGTCCGAATCGACGGCGGTTCGCGCCACCGCGTGTTGGGTGCCCAGCCACATCCCACCCCAAACGCTGGACAGTGCGCGATTCTGTGTACCAAGTTCTGCGGCTCGGTGGCCTAGGTGGGCAACTGCGGGAGCGTCTCAGCGGCCGGGCTGCCCGCTCCGGCCCGAACCACCACGGCTACCCCGGCGAACAATGCCACAAGTGCTGGCAAAACGACCAGTGGCGGCCATTGACCGAGAAACACCGCGGCCATGATGGTCGCCAGAGGCATCTCAAACAGGATCCCCAACGAGGTGACCGTGGCTGAGGTGGTGCGCAACGTGGCGTTGATCAAACTGTGCCCGAGCAACTGGGCCAGCAGGGTCAGCACCAGGATCAGTAACCATGCTTGTCCGGAGTAGCCGCTGAGCGCCGCCCCGGCCAACACACACACCGGCAAAAGCACGACTGCCGAAGCTGAATAGGCCACCAATGTGTATGTGGGGGTGCTGACATCCTGGCGGGCGCGCTCTCCCACGGTCACATATGCGGCTGCCAACATCGCCCCCACGAGCGCCAGCGCATCGCCGATGAGAGCGCGCCGATCCAACGTCACGTCCACCCCGGTGAGCAGCACGATGCCAGCCAGCGCGATCGCGATGCCCACCCACACGCGACGGGGGAAGCGCACTCCGCTAGCTCGCGCCAAGAGCGCAGCCCACACCGGCTGCGTCGCAACCAGGGCTGTGGATGATGCCACGGAGGTGAACCGCAGCGACGGGATCCACGCCGCGAAATGAGCGGCCAACAGCACTCCGCCAGCGACGGAGAGCCGGATCTGATGCGAACTCAACCCACGCAGTTCCGCGCGGTGACGCACCAGCGTCCAGGGGGCAGTCAGCGCCGCACCGATGGCCGTGCGCCAAAAGGCAATGGCCAGAGCGGGCGCAGCGGTCGCCGCGATGAGCGGTGCAGAAGTAGAGATGAAGAACACCGCAACCGCCAGTAAGCCCAACTGCGGGCGTTGCCCGTGGGTCGGCTGCGTTGCGTTCACCCATGCACGCTAGTGGCGCACTCTTCAGCAGATGCGACCGCCCGTCGGGTGCGCCGCCAGCCCGATATTCCCTGCCCCGGGCTCGTCATCACCACGGACGCCATCCCACCAACGCGACGCGCGGTGACCACCACAAGCACGACACTGACGGTAACCTGCTGTGCATGGTGACGGGTGCGACGCGGGTTTTTGCCGCCAGGTTGGCGGGCACCGCTGTGTTCGCCCCCAACGGCGACCAACTCGGCGTTGTCCGCGACATCGTGTGCGTGCTACGCGAGCCACCCCGATTCCCCAGGGTGATCGGATTGGTGGTGGAGGTGGGCTCCCGGCGCCGAATCTTCATGCCGATGACGCGAGTGACCGACATCGAGCCGGGGGCTGTGGTGACCACTGGGCGCGTGAATCTGCGGCACTTTGCCCAGCGGGAAAGCGAAACGCTGGTGTTGGCCGAACTGCTGGACCGCCGCGGCACGTTGGCGGCGACCGGCGAGGACGTCAAGGTGCTCGATGCGGCCATGGAGTGGACCAACCAGGAGTGGGACATCACCCGGTTGCATGTGCGCAAAGGTCGCGCCCGGTTTCGGCGCTCGCAAACCCTGGGTGTGGAGTGGCCGGATGTGACTGGTTTGGTGACCGCCGAGTCCGATCAGGCGGCCGACACGCTGCTGGAGTCAGTGGCGGAGATGCACCCGGCCGACGTCGCCGTCCTGATCCGCGATCTGCCTGCGAAGCGGCGGATCGAACTCGCCCGCGGACTCACCGATGAGCGGCTCGCCGATGTGATTGAAGAAATGGGCGACACCGGCCGGGTGGAGATCCTCACAGGCCTTGACGCCGAGCGCGCCGCCGACGTCCTCGAGCAGATGGCTCCCGACGATGCCGCAGATGTGCTGGCCGAACTCTCACCGGAAGCTGCCGCGGCCCTGCTGGAACTGGTCGAACCGGACGAAGCCGAAGATTTGCGCCGCCTGCTCATCTACGACGACCGCACTGCCGGCGGCATGATGAACCCCGAACCGATCATCCTGCCTGCGGACGCCACCGTGGCCCAAGCCTTGGCATCGGTGCGCAACCCCGAACTCCCCCCCAGTCTGGCGGCGCAGGTGTACGTGGTGCGGCCGCCCATGGAAACCCCGACCGGCCGGCTGCTGGGCGTCGCGCATTTTCAACGGCTACTGCGGGAACCGCCGGCTGCACTCGTCACATCGGTGCTGGACAAGAGCCTGCAGCCGATCGGCCCGGATGCCCCGTTGTCGGAAGTCACGCGCAATTTCGCCACCTACAATCTCGTGGCACTACCCGTGGTCGACGGCGCGCGACATCTCCTCGGCGTGGTCACTGTGGATGATGTGATCGACCACATGCTGCCCGAGGATTGGCGCGAGCGACCCGTCGAGTCAGTGCCAGAACCCCGACCCGACAGCGATACCCATTCCCCTCTGGACAGCGCAGACTTCGAATCCGTGGAGGTCACAGATGGCGCGTAGAATCCGCCGAACCGGCCGGGTGCGACTCGATCAACCGCGCGAGGGTCGGCGCTCCATCCGCCCGACGTACGATCCTGAGACGTTTGGCGCGCTCAGCGAACAGATTGCGCGGTTCATCGGGTCGTGGCGGTTCATCGCGTGGATGACCGCCTTCGTCCTGGCATGGGTCATCTGGAACGTCTTCGCGCCGCCGGACTGGCGGATCGACCCGTACCCCTTCATTTTCCTGACCCTGCTGCTTTCGCTGCAAGCGTCGTATGCCGCACCGCTGATCCTGCTCGCCCAGAACCGGCAGACCGACCGCGACCGTGTGCAGTATCAGGATGACCGCGGTAGCACCGAACTCCTCATCGCCGACACCGAGTACGTCAGCCGCGAGGTAGCCGCTCTGCGGGCTAGCCTCGGCGACGTCGTCACGCGCGACTATCTGCGCTCCGAGTTGCGTGCATTCCTCGAGCAACTCGATGAACACGAACAGCGACCGCGGCGCTGACCGGAGCACCCCTGGCTCCCGAATCGAGTAAAAGGCGCCGGCTGCACGGCAAAGCATGACTCCGCAAGACCGCGCGCAGTAGGCTGCTGATTGGTAACCAGCCGATCCAAGCATCGAGGCAGCGTGGACCCATTCGTCCGTTCGTTGGCAGAGGTTCATCCTGCTGCGATCCTGCTCTCGAACGCCACCGGCTCCGCATTATTCGCCAATGCCGCTTGGCACGATTTGCTGGGTCCTGCCCTGCTCTCGATGGATCAGTGGCGCGACTTGATCGCCGTGCCCGATGACATCGCCGACCTGCCAACCCACACCGCACTCATTGCGGAAGCCACTGCAGGCTTAGCGACTGGCACGCTTCCGTTGCCTCGTCAGTCGTTGGCGCGTTTGCACACCCACAGCGAAGCCCCGCGCTGGTGGTCGGTGCAGCATGTGCCCGTGCTCGACGACGGCATGTTGTTGGGCTGGTTGACAGTGCTGACGCTGATCATCGACCGCAGCGAGCCAGGCGATGTGGCGTGGTCCGATCAACGACTGCTCAGTGATGCCCAACGCATCGCCCACATCGGCGCTTGGATCTGGGAAATCCCCAGCGGCGAGTTGCGTTGGTCCGATGAGGTGTATCGGATTTTCGGGTTCCCACCGCAAGCGTTCCCCGCGAGTTACGAGATCTTCTTGGAATCCGTGCACCCGGACGACCGCGCTGAGTTGCAAGCCCGCGTGGAACGGGCCATTGCCGGCCTGGATCGCTATGACCTGCGGCATCGGATTCTCACCCCAGACGGCGTGTTGCGCTATGTTCGCGAGCAGGGGGAAGTAACTCGCGATCCGCTCGGGGCACCCATTCGGATGGTCGGCACGGTGCTCGACGTCACCGAGGAGACCTTGGCGGAGCAGGCCAAAGAACAGGTGCGGGCGGCGTTGGCGGTCAGTGAAGCCAGGTACCGGCTGTTGGCTGAACACGCCTCCGATGTGGTCTGGCAAGAGAACCTCACGGGCAGCATCGAATGGGTCTCAGAGTCTGTGGAACAAATATTGGGCTGGTCGCCCGAGGCGCTGCGGGGTCGCAACAGTCTCGACTTGGTGCATCCAGCTGACCGAGAGCGTGCGGAACTCGACACCCGCGACCTCACGTCTGGACGCGATGTGCAGGCCACCTATCGGATTCTGGCCGCCGACGGCTCATCCCGATGGATGGCATGCTCAGCGCAAGTAACCAACAGTTCTGGGACCACCCAGGTGGTGGGCACGTTACGCGATGTCAATGATGAAATGGCGGCGCTAGCCGAACTAGAACGGGTGGTCGGCCACGACGCGCTCACAGGTTTGGGGACCCGGAGCACTATGGCGACCAGGTTGGCGCACCTGGAAAGTTCGCTACCCGCCCCTTCGGCGATTGCGGTGCTGTGCGTGGGCGTGGACGAACTCACGAGTATCAACGCCGCATTCACGCACGCGGTTGGAGATCGTGTACTCGCTGCCGTGGCGTCTCGGGTGGTGTCGGTCATTGGAGATCCAGACCGGGTGGGCCGTGGTAGCGGTAACGAAGTGTTCGTGCTTGTGCCGGATCTCGATGCCGGTGCCGACGCCGCGGTGATTGCCGAACGCATCCGAATCGCCTGCCACGATGTGCTCACCGTTGGCAGCGCCCAGGTCAAAACGAGTGTGAGCATCGGGATCGCGACCGGGCACCGCGATTCCGACCCAGAACAGTTGCTCCGCGATGCCAGCGTGGCGTTGCAGCAGGCTAAGTTGCACGGTCACGATCGGGCGGAATTCATCGACCTGAACATGGCCGAGGAAGCCCGCAACCGGTTGATGATGGAGCAGGGCATCCAGCAGGGCATCGCGCGCGGCGAGTTTCAGCCACACTTCCAGCCGATCGTGCGGCTGCG
>CAZVKB010000008.1:19672-45589 GCA_964627505.1 uncultured Actinomycetes bacterium
ACGAAGCGTTGGTGCGCTGGATCCCGCCGGATCGACCACCGATTGAAGCATGGCGTTTCGTCACAGTTGCCGAACGCAGCAATTTGATTGTGGACCTCGATCTGCTGATGCTGCGTAAGTCGCTCGCGGCCATCACCCACCATGGCAACGCCTACGTCGCGGTGAACGTCTCCGCCACCTCGTTGAAACGCCCCGAATATGCCGAGATTGTTCTGCAATCCTTAGCAGCAGCCCAGTTTCCCGCCGCCCGACTGCACCTGGAAGTCACAGAGACCACGCTGCTGAGCATCGATCGGGCTGTGTTGGCCAACATGCGATCGTTGGCCAACTCCGGCATCGCTTGGTATGTGGACGACTTCGGCACCGGGTATTCCTCGATCAGTCACCTGCGGGATTTGCCCATCGCGGGACTCAAACTCGACCGCTCATTCACCCACGAGTTGTCGGCCGCGACATCATCATCTGCCCAGTTGGCCAGTGCTCTGGCTGGTCTGGCCCGCGGCCTCGCCTTGGACACCGTGGCCGAGGGTGTCGAAACGGAGCAACAGGCCGAACTTCTCAAGGACCAGGGTTGGCTGAACGGTCAGGGCTGGCTCTTTGGCCGCCCCGGCCCGCTTGCGTGACCTACCCCGGTTGGGTGCTCGACCCGATTGCCTAGGGTATGGCCATGCCAACAGTCACCCCGGAAGCCGTTCAGGCCGCTCTGGCCACCGTGCAGGACCCCGAGATTCGTCGCCCCATCACCGAAGTGGGAATGGTGAAATCGGTCCAGATCGACGCTGCCGGCGCCGTCAGCGTGGGGGTCTTTCTCACCGTGTCGTCCTGCCCCATGCAGGACACCATCGTGGATCGTGTGCGGACTGCGGTCGCCGCAGTGCCCGGCGTGACTGGTGTGGATGTCGAACTTGATGTCATGAGTGACGAGCAGCGAAAAGCTCTGCGCGAGCAACTGCAGGGGCCGAGCAAGGATATTCCTTTCAATCGCCCGGGCAACACCACACGGATCATCGCGGTGGCCTCGGGGAAGGGCGGAGTGGGCAAGTCCTCCCTGACTGCCAACTTGGCGGTGGCGTTGGCGCAACGCGGGTTGGCGGTCGGCATCCTCGATGCCGACATCTATGGCCACTCGATCCCGCGCATCCTGGGCATCGAGCATTACCCCACCCGCGTCGAAGGCATGATCATGCCGCCCAGCGCCCATGGGGTGCTGGCGATTTCCATGCTGATGTTCAAGCCGGGCGGCGTGGCGCAAGCGGTGGCCTACCGGGGTCCGATGAATCACAAACTGCTCCAACAGTTCCTGACGGATGTGTACTGGGGCGACCTTGACTTCTTGCTGATCGACTTGCCGCCAGGTACCGGCGATATGGCGATGAGCCTGGGCCAGTTGCTGCCGCAGTCGGAGTTGCTGGTGTTGACCACACCGCAGCAGGCGGCCGCGGATGTCGCCGTGCGCGCCGGCATGATGGCCCTGCACACCAAGCAGCGGGTCGCTGGTGTGGTGGAGAACATGAGCGGACTTGCGTGTCCGCACTGTGGGCAGCCGATCGACGTGTTTGGTGCCGGCGGTGGATCTTTGGTGGCCCAGGTTTTGACCAAGGAACTGGGTACAGACGTGCCGCTGCTGGCCCGTGTGCCCTTCGATCTACGCCTTCGGCAAGGCGGCGACGACGGTTCGCCGCTGGTGCTCGCGGAACCGACGGCGAGCGCATCGGAGGCGGTGGCGGAGATTGCCGCCCAACTCGCGAACAAGCCACGAGGGCTGGTCGGGAAGTCGCTGGGCATCACCCCGGCGGCCCGTCGCTGAACTCGACTCGGAGGCAATTCGGGTTAGTTCAGGTGGCATCCGGGTCGTAGCCGTCTGCGGCTTTGGCCGCAGCACCTCCGGACGCAGCACCTCCTGCCGCGGTGGCACCGCTCGCGCCGGCGGCTGACTTGCTACCGGGCGGCGGCTGCGGCTGATCGCTGGGCTTGACGTCGGTTGGTTCCTCAAAGGCCGAGGCAATAATTCGCTTCGGGTGCAGGTCGCGCAGCGACTTCAAGTCTTCCCCGATGCCGTCCAAACCGGCACTGTCGCCCAGTTCGGCTCGGGCGCTGCTGGCCATCTCCCGCATCTGACGCGCGAACCGACCCACCGATGCAGCCGCCTTCGGCAACTGGTCGGGACCAAACACGATGAGGGCGATCACAGCGAGGACGACGATTTCGCCCAAACCTATGTCGAACATCATCGCCTCTCAGCGCGCGCCAGTAGTGTTCCCGGCGGTCACCGGGGACACCCAGACTACGTCAGTCGGACTTCGCCCCAAGGGTGACCTGCACCTCACGGGTCCCGCCGCCGGAGGACACCGTCAAGGTCACGGTGTCACCGGGAGCGGAGGAACGGATCAAGGTAATGAGATCCACAGCGTCATTGACGTTGGTGCCATTGACTTTCAGGATCACATCTCCCTGCCGCAGTCCGGCATTGGCCGCTGGTCCGCCCGGGGTCACCGATCCGATGACAGCCCCGGAATCCCCTTGGGCGACGTCCAGGGTCACCCCGATCACCGGCGTGTCGGACTTGCCGGTCGCGATGATTTGATCGGTGATCCGTTTCGCGGTGTTACTCGGGATCGCGAAACCGAGTCCAATCGAACCGGCCTCGGACGAAGTACCGAGCGAGGCGATTGCGGAGTTGACTCCGATCACCTGGGCTGCTGCATTCACCAGTGGCCCGCCGGAGTTGCCGGGGTTGATGGCAGCGTCGGTCTGAATGGCGTTGATGTAGGAAGTTTCACCCTGCCCCCCTGCGGTGACCGGCCGATTCAACGCCGAAATGATGCCCGAGGTGACCGTGCCCGAGAGTCCCAACGGGGACCCGACGGCGACCACCGTGTCACCCACCGCGACCTTCTCGGAATCGCCAATTGAGGCAGTTGGAAGACCATTCGCGTCGACTTTGATCACCGCCAGATCGTAAGAAGCGTTGGTGCCCACCAGCGTGGCATCCTTCACGGCGCCATCATCGAACTGCACTGAAATCGAGCCGTCGGCGCCGCTGGCGGTTTCGACAACGTGGTTGTTGGTGACGATGTAACCGTCCTCCCGCACGACAAATCCCGAACCGGTGCCCGACTCACTGGAACTTTCCACGGAGATTGAGACGACTGTAGGCAGCGTGCTGTCGGCGATGGACGTGATCGAATTGTCCGCGCGTGGGGAAAGGTCCTCCGCTGTCACGTCCAGCGAGGTGGACCCAGGGGCACTGGCCGTCACGGCCGCGTTCGTCTCAGATGTGCTCGCCGCCAACTGGTATCCGGCGAATCCACCGATGGCCCCGACCAGCAGACTGACGATCGCCGCACCGGCGATTGCCTTACCCACCCCAGATGAACGTGCTGGCGTAGCCGATACTCCGGGGTCGCCACCATGGGGCGGCATCCCGCTCGGCGGGACCGCACCGCTCGGGCCGTTGTACTGCGGCGGTGGATAGGAGGCATACGAATCAGTCGACGCGGACTCCGCAGCCGCTGGCGGACCCCCGAATCCGGGTACCGGTGAGGCCACAGTGGACGTGGTTGCCGGACCGGGACTTGGCGCGGCGTACGGGTTGGCCTCAGTCTGGGATTCACCAGCATCCCAAGCTTGGCCACCGTTGCCCGGGGCGGGTGGTGGGCTCGGTGGCAAGTTGTCCGACATCGTTTGTTCTCCTCAAGTGCGGATTCGGCGCTGGGGTAAGGGTAGAGCAGGTGATGGCACGCGTGCTCATACCGCTTGTGTCAGGTGCACAACAAGATGCCCACCAGGCAATCTTCCGATCCGCGTGTAAGAGGGGGGTAAGTGCGGTCTAGCCTATGAGCGCGGAACCGATTGTCAATTGGGCATCCCGCATTCACCGTAATGATGCGCTGGAGGGAACACATGGACTCACACTCGTACGCCGAAGAGTGGTACGTGGAAGATGCGGTGGTGGCCGGGGCCCGGACTCGGGGCGTCGCGCTCCAGCCGGCACAGCCAAGCGCCAGTGTGACCTCCGTGCTGCGCATGCTAGCTGCGACCACTGAGGCGGCGGCGGTCGTGCAGGCAGGCGCCGACAGTGGCGTCAGTGGACTCTATCTGCTCTCGGGGATGACCCCGAAGGGCGTGTTGACCTGCATCGAGCCGGACGCTGAAGCCGACCAGGTTGCGCGGGAGAGTTTCCGAGCCGCCGGGGTGACGGCGCGTGTCCGCTCCATCAACGGTGATCCGCTGGACGTGTTTTCGCGATTGGCCGATCATGCCTATGACCTGGTGGTGGCTGGCGACGGAGTCGGCGAACTCGCCGAATTGCTCGTGGCGGCACGACGCCTGCTGCGCCCCGGCGGGGTAGCGGTATTCCTGCGCGTGTTCGGGCCGGACGAGTGTGTGATCGATGCCACAGTGCGGGATCCCGAGACAACGGCGCGTCGTCGCTTCTTGAATGAGGTATCGGAGGACCCCACAGTGATCGCGTCGTTGCTGCCGATCGACGGCGGAGTGCTGATAATCCAGCTGCCAGGGTGATCAGGCACTGGCAGGAACGGGCCCCGCGCGCAACCAGGCTGCCAGTGCGCGCACGCCAAAGCCAGTGCCCCCAGCCGTGACCACCCCATGTGGCTTGTCCGCTCGGGCCGGTCCGGCGATATCAAGGTGCGCCCATGGTCGATCTGCGACGAATTCCTGCAGGTAGAGCGCTGCCGTGATCGCCCCCGCCCCGACTTTTTCGCGATTCGGGGTTTGCGCGACATCGGCCACGTCAGAAGCGATCGCGGAACGATAATCGGCCACGAGCGGCAGCCGCCACAACCGATCCCCGCTCAGTTCCCCGGCATGTGCAAGAGCCGTGGCGAGGCTGTCGTCATTGCTGAACAGGGCGCCGTAGCTGCGCGACAGCCCCATGGTGGCCGCGCCGGTGAGAGTGGCAACATCCACCATGGCTGCCGGATCGTATTTGCTCACCGCGTAAGCCAGCGCGTCGGCGAGCACGAGACGTCCTTCGGCGTCAGTGTTGAACACCTCGGTGGTGCGACCGCCGTAGTGCCGGATCACATCACCGGGACGATAGGCCGAGCCCGACGGCAGGTTTTCCGCGATCGGTAGTAGTGCGACGACAGTGACTGCGGCGCTAGCGCCAGGATCCGCTTCCAGCGCCAGCATCGTGGCCGCGACCACCGCGGCCCCGGTCATGTCGGTCTTCATGGTGGTCATGCCTTCAGGCGTCTTCAACGACAGTCCACCCGAATCGAACGTGATGCCTTTGCCCACCAGCACAACTACCGGTGCGTGCGCTGGACCTCGCCTCGTGATGCTGATCAACCGCGGCGGGTGCACGCTGCCCCGACCTACCGCGAGCAAGCCGCCGAAGCCTTTGCGGCGTAGGTGATCAGCATCGATCACACTCACTCGCATCCGATCGCCGCTGCACAAATTCGTGACGCGTTCTGTGAAAACCTCTGGGTCCATAAGGTTTCCGGGGGTGTTGGCCAAGTCCCGCGCAGTGGCGACCGCTTGCGCGTTCAACCGCACCCGGTCCAGAGTCGGCTGGGTCAGCGGAATCCGCAGACTACCGCCCAAGGCCGGCGTGCGACTGCGCAGGGAAAACGTGTATCCCCCGAGTAACCAGCCTTCGGCGAACGCGGCCCGGATGTCCACCGGTGTATTGGTGAGCAATAAGACTTCCGTGCTCACTCGGGTGGCGAGCGCGGCTCCGGCGCGACGCGCAGCAGTCGTGGCGAGTTGGTCCAGCGGAATCCACACCAGCCTCGGAAAACTATCGCTATCGAGATCCACCTGGGTGAGTTCGCCAGCTGTGCCAGCCAACAACTGCCGACTGAGCATCCGACGTGGACCCTCTCCCAGTTGCCCCACCACCGCCGTCACCAAGGTGTCTACTTGGTCAGGCGTGCCGAGCAGCGCCAAGGTCAGCGGTTCGCCAGCAGCAGCGGCTGTCGGAAAATCCTGCGGGGTCGCTGGGATTAGGTGGCGAAGCACACGTCCACGCTATCGGACGCGTCGTGCCACCTGTACCAGGTCACCCGGCGGTGGCGCTGAGTTGCTCACCGAGCGCGCGGGCCTCATCGGGTGTCATCTCGACCACCAGTCGACCTCCGCCCTCGAGCGGGACGCGCATGATGATGCCCCGTCCTTCTTTCGTGACCTCGAGCGGGCCATCGCCCGTTCGCGGCTTCATTGCCGCCATCTCGGTCCCCTTCCTGTGGTCGTCGACGCGTCAGTGCCCTCCATTATCCACTACGCGGGTGCGTCGGTGTGTCGCGGCGCGGCACTTCCCAACGACCAGACTCGACCAAATCCGCGAAGTTACGCAAAGATTGCTGCACGCCCGCCCGAAAAACCGGTCGCACCACCGGCCAGCCCATTCGACCGATCAGCCCTAACGGCAGGTCGAGCCACTCCGACCACACGAAGCGGCTGCTGCCGGCACCGAGTTCCTGCACCGACATTTTGCCACCGCCACGGACCACTTTGCCGGTGTGCAGAACCGTGACTGAGCGGGCGCGGTCGTCCCATTCGGTGACGGTCATCGTGTCCAGGAACCCCAGTCTGCCGAGACCGGTCCAGGCTTCCAAACGGGCGCCCTGACCCACGCCGTTGCCAAAAACGGGGACCACATCGGTGCCGAGCATCCATTCCCGTTGCGCGGTCCAATCCGTGACACCGCGAAACACGGTGTCAGCGTCGGCTGCGATGTCAACCGCCAGTTCGAGCTCGGTCATGAGCGATCCGCTTTCGGTGTGTGAGGGGAGCGGCCCGGCCCGTCCGATTCGGCAGGTGGCACCGCTGTCGACGCCACGTGGGGTATCACTGTGGCCACCTCTGCGGGCACGGCGGTCGACTCCAATTGCGCAGTCAGCGCGTCGAGCAGGGCGTCAACTTCGGCTGGACGATAGCCCCGAAACACAATCGCAAATCGGGCTCGCCGCAGATCGTCCGCACCCAGCGGCCTACCACTGGGAACCGCAGCGCTGGGGCCGTCCGGGGTGGGACTCGCGGCCAGACCAGTGTCCGGGCGGCGCAGTGCCACGATCATGCCAGCGGCGATCACCATAATGATGAGCACGGCAAACACCAAGTACATCCCGATCTCCTCTGCGCTACTCCCCGTGTGACCGCTGCTGCGGGCGGCGGGTGGGGCGGGTAGACCTAATCGTGACACCATTCTGCCCACATGGCACGGTCGCTGGCCCGAAGCGACTGTTTCCAGGCGCAGACGAATCCACTGGTGGGTGCATGCATGAGAGAGGCGGTGTGAAGTGCTGCGACTTCGGGGTCGAGAGTTTCCGGCCGAGCAGGGGGTGGTGATGGCGATTGTTAATCGCACCCCCGATTCCTTCTACGATCGAGGAGCCACGTGGGAGGATGAAGCAGCTTTAGCCCGAGTGGACCAGGTGCTCGCCGAGGGCGCCGACATGGTGGACATCGGCGGTGTCAAGGCGGCCCCCGGCGGCACGGTGGATCCGGCCGAGGAAATCCGGCGCGTGGTCTCGTTCGTCAGCGAGGTCCGCGCCCGTCACCCCGACGTGATCATTAGCGTGGATACTTATCGCAGCAGCGTGGCTCGGGCTGCGGCACAGGCCGGCGCGGATGTGCTCAATGACGCGTGGGGCGGTTGGGATCCACAAGTGGCGCAGGTGGCGGCCGATTTCGGGCTGGGGCTGGTGTGCACACATGCCGGGGGTGTCACCCCACGCACCCGTCCGCATCGGATTGTTTACGCCGACGTCATGGCCGATGTGTTGCGACGCACAGTCTCAGAAGCCGAACGTGCGCGGGCGCTTGGGGTGCCCGCAGAGTCCATCATGATCGACCCGGGACACGACTTCGGCAAGAACACCCGACAGACCCTCGAGGTCACCCGCCGACTGTCCGAGATGGTGGACACGGGCTGGCCGGTGTTGGTTTCGTTGTCCAACAAAGACTTTGTGGGCGAGTCGTTGGATCGTCCGGTGGGTGAGCGACTGACCGGTACTTTGGCGTCCACGGCTGTGTGCGCATGGTTGGGCGCTCAGGTCTACCGAGTTCACGAGGCTAGAGAAACCCGCGAGGTGCTCGACATGGTGGCCACGATCAAGGGCAACCGCGATCCCAGCGTGAACGTCCGGGGATTGGCCTAAACCGCTTCGAACGCCGGGGAGCACAGTTGGGACGTGTGGTTCAGTCAGACTCTAGGTACGTGACAAGGTCGACGGCGGGAGGCGCAATCGGAGCTGGCGCGACCCGCGTGGGCGTGCCCTGTGGGGCGACATCGTGGGGCACTCGCTCGCCGGGGGGTTGGGTTTGACCGCTGCGCTCCCAATATCGCTCAATCGCGTCGATACTCTCCGAGACTCCCTTGGTCCACACCACGCGGGAGGCAACGTCGAGGGACACGAATTTATTGGCCACCATGTCCCGTAACAATTGGTGCAAAGCGGCGTAATCATCCCAAGGATCAAGCACAACAACAGGTTTAGAGTGCATGCCCAGCACACTGCCCACCCAAGCTTCGAAGAACTCCTCCAGCGTGCCGATGCCACCGGGCAACACCAGGAAGGCGTGCGCACGGGCGTCCATCAAGGCTTTGCGCTCCCGCATGTCAGCCGTCACCAACAACTCGTCGGCATCTTGGTCACTCACTTCATAGGCCAACAGTGCCGCTGGGATCACGCCTACTGTGTGCGCTCCTGCGCGCCGAGCGGCCACAGCCAATGCGCCCATGCTGGATATCGAACCGCCGCCTGAGACCAGCGCGTACCCCCGGCGACCCAGGTCGGCGCCCACTTCGGCGGCGAGATCGAGGTAGCGCTGGGAGATCTCCGTGCTCGATGAGCAAAACACACACACCGCCGGCGGGGTTGCCGATGGCAGCAAGTTCAGTGCGGATCCCGCCGACGGCTCACCCACCTCCCCACTCAAGAGCGGCCAGCCAACCAGTCGGCAAGCACAGCATGCACAGAGCGAATCTGAGCCGTGGGCACATACTCTTCCCGAGTGTGCGCCAAACCCGGATCGCCGGGACCAAAATTCAACGCCGGCACACCGAGAGCGGAGAACCGGGCGACATCTGTCCAGCCGTACTTCGGTCGTGGGGCGGCGAGTGCAGCAGCTGCCGTCAGGAAATCCGCCACCGGCGGGGACTCCAAGCCCGGCAGCGCCCCCGGCGCGCTGTCCAGCACGGAGAGCTGAAACCCGGCAAAAACGTCCCATAAGTGAGCTAAGGCTTCGTCTTCGGAACGATCGGGTGCGAAACGGTAATTCATCGTGACCCCACACTCGTCGGGGATCACGTTGGTGGCCACACCACCTTTGATCCCCACAGCGTTGAGTCCCTCGCGGTACTCCAGGCCATCGACCACAACGTGCCGAGGGGTGTAGCGCGCCAACCGATTGAGGACCTCGGCGGCATTGTGAATCGCGTTGTCACCCAGCCACGAGCGCGCACTGTGCGCGCGCCGACCGGTCGTGTGCACCTCCACGCGCAGCGTTCCCTGGCAACCCGCTTCCACACCGGCGTCCGATGGCTCCATCAGAATGGCGAAATCGGCATCAGTCAAGAGTTCCGGTCGCACTCGTAGCACCCGCCCTAGGCCGCTGTGCACAGCGGCCACTTCTTCACAGTCGTAGAAGACATAAGTGATGTCCCGGACCGGCTCCGCCACCTGGGCGGCGCACGACAGGGCTACAGCCACACCACCTTTCATGTCACACGCACCCAAACCGTAGAGCCGCTGTTCGGGCGACATATCGTGACCGTCGGTGCCCTCCACCGGCACCGGATCGCCAGCATCCACGAGCTGGGCTCGGTCATTGCTCGCGGCTGGCACAGTGTCGAGATGCCCCGCCACCACAACTCGCTCAGGACGACCCAACTCGGTGCGCGCCACCACCGTATTGCCCACCCGCACCACCTGCAGCCAGGGCAAATGGCCCAGTGCGGACTCCGCTGCGTCAGCCAATTCGGTCTCCTGGAACGACTCACTGGGAATGTTCACCAGGGCAGCTGTCAATTCGACGACATCAGCAGTGATGTCAAGGTGGGCTTTGGCGGTCACAGAAGTTACCGTAGCCCTTATGTCTGCAGCTGCGCACTCGCCCGCCACGGGTATCGGCCTGGCCACCTACAGCGGTACTACGTTGCTGGATGCGTGGTATCCGCGCCCGGCATTGGGCACAACTCCGGCCGATGTGGAAGGGCTTGAGGCGTGTATCGACTCTGACCCGATCCGCGGCACCCGGACGGCCACCATTTTCACCACCATCGACGACCTCAACGCTCCCCCAGTTGACACCGCAGACGTCTATCTTCGGCTGCATTTGCTCTCACACCGACTGTTGCCACCGCGAAGTCTCAACCTCGACGGAATATTTGGTCTTCTCCCGAATGTGGCCTGGACCAGCCTGGGTCCGATCGCGATGGCCGACCTGCCGGATGCCCGGGTGCGAGCGCGCTCCCACGGAGTCCACATCACTGTGACCAGTGTCGACAAATTCCCCCGGATGGTGGACTACGTCGTGCCCGCGGGCGTGCGCATCGCCGACGCTGACCGGGTACGCCTCGGCGCCCACCTAGCCAGCGGTACCACAGTCATGCACGAAGGGTTCTGCAATTTCAACGCCGGCACCCTGGGGGCCTCCATGGTGGAGGGGCGCATCTCGGCAGGCGTGGTGGTGGGAAATGGCAGTGACATCGGTGGCGGCGCGAGCATCATGGGCACGCTATCCGGCGGCGGCAACGAGGTCATCACAGTCGGCCAGGACTGTCTGATCGGCGCCAACGCGGGCATCGGCATCAGCCTCGGTGATCGCTGCGTGGTGGAAGCAGGGTGCTACATCACAGCCGGGGTGAAGCTCCTGCTACCAGACGGCACCACCGCGAAGGCGCGGGAACTCTCCGGCCAATCGGACTTGCTGTTTCGACGCAACTCGCTCACAGGTGCACTAGAGGCGGTGGCACGGACCGGGCACTGGGGTGGTCTCAACGCCGGGCTCCATGACAACTGACACAACACACCTGCGCATCAGCGCTCGTCGATACCGACATACTCCCGTTTGGCGGCACCGACGTACACCTGACGCGGTCGGCCGATTTTGGTTTCGGGGTCCGAGATCATTTCCCGCCATTGCGCGATCCACCCCGGGAGCCTGCCAAGGGCAAAGAGCACCGTGAACATATTGCTCGGGAAACCCATGGCCCGGTAAATCAAACCGGTGTAGAAGTCGACATTCGGGTACAGCTTGCGCTCGATGAAATAGTCATCGGCCAACGCAACTTCTTCCAGCCCGCGGGCAATGTCGAACAGTGGATCACTGACATTCAGGTGGTCCAACACCTCGGCGGCTGTGCGACGCACAATCGCCGCCCGCGGGTCGTAGTTCTTGTACACCCGGTGCCCGAAGCCCATGAGCCGCACACCGGCTTCTCGATTCTTCACCCTTTGCACGAAAGTCTTGACATCGTCCCCGGAAGCATGAATCTCGTCGAGCATCTCCAACACAGCCTGGTTCGCGCCACCGTGCAGCGGCCCGAACAGCGCGTTGATTCCGGCGCTCACACTCGCGAAAAGGTTGGCATGGCTCGATCCCACCAATCGCACCGTGGAGGTCGAACAATTCTGCTCATGGTCCGCGTGCAGAATCAGCAGCATGTCCACAGCCCGGGCCATCACCGGGTCCACGACATAGGGTTCGGCTGGCCAGCCGAAGGTCATCCGCAGGAAGTTCTCCACCAGCGACAGGGAGTTGTCCGGGTACAGCAGCGGTTGCCCCAGCGACGTCCGATGGGCATAGGCGGCGATCGTGGGGACCTTGGCCAGTAGGCGGATCGTGGATGACTCCACTTGCGCGGGGTCGAACGGATCTAAAGAGTCCTGATAGAACGTGCTGATCGCACTCACCGCGCTCGAGAGCACCGGCATCGGATGTGCATCGGAGGGGAAACCTTGGAAGAACCGCTTGAGGTCTTCGTGCAAAAGCGTGTGCTTGCTGATATCGGCAGCGAACTCTGCGAGTTGCGCAGCGGAGGGCAACTCTCCATAAATCAGCAAGTAGGAGGTTTCGAGGTATGTGGACTTCTCTGCGAGCTCCTCAATCGGATATCCCCGGTACCGCAAAATCCCAGCATTGCCATCGATGAACGTCACCGTTGACTTGCAAGAGGCGGTGTTGACAAACCCCGGGTCGTAGGCGACGTCGCCCGTAGTCTTCAGCAATGCTCCGACATTGAGGCCCGATTCCCCTTCAGTGGCAGCCACTACGGGCAGATCCAGCGTTCCGCGCGGGTGCTCAATTCTGGCTTCACTCATGTAGGGCACGTTAGTACCCGACTCCCGGCGGTTGCAGCGGGGCTAGTGCCTTCGGGGGATTCGCAGAGGACAATCATGACATTGCGCGCTATTGCGGATAGCCGGCCAATCGAGCCGCAGCTGCCGCCACCCGCTCGTCCGTCGCGGTCAGGGCGATTCGGACGTGCTGTGCGCCAGCAGGACCGTAAAACTCGCCAGGGGCGCACAAAACGCCGATGTCGGCGAGACGGGCAACAGTCTGTCGAGCGGGCCTTCCTTCCGTGACCCACAGATACAAGCCGGCTTCAGAGTGATCAATCTGGAAACCTGCGCGCACCAGTGCCTGCACCAGCACGTCCCGGCGCCGCCGATACCGTTGCCGTTGGATCTCGACATGTTGATCATCGGCGTACGCGGCTGCCGCAGCGGCCTGGACTGGTGCGGGGACCATCATTCCTGCGTGCTTGCGGATTGCCAACACTTTAGCCACCAGGTCCGCGTCACCGGCCAAGAAACCGAATCGATAGCCAGCCATGTTGGACCGTTTGGACAACGAATGCAGCACCAGCAGACCGGTGTGATCGTGGTCGCACACTTCACCGGATAACAGCGACGGTGCTGGCTCGTTCCATTCCAGTTCGGCGTAACACTCATCCGAGACCACAATCGTGTCGCGGGCGCGTGCCCACCGCACGACTTTGCGCAAATGGGCGACCGGGAGCACCGCTCCTGTGGGATTGGCAGGGGAGTTCAACCACAGCACCTGCGGTGCACTCGGCCCCCACCCCACTGTGGAGTCGCCACGGGCGGATCGTGCGCCGGCCAGGATCGCGCCCACCTCGTAGGTCGGGTAGGCGAGTTCCGGGAACCCCACCAAGGACGTCGCGCCCAGCAACGTGGGCAACCACGCGACCATCTCTTTGGTCCCGATTACCGGGAGAATCGCTTCGGGATCAATCGCCACACGACGCCGTCGATGCAACCAGTCGGCGATGGTGTCGCGCAATGCCGCAGATCCGTGTGTGGTCGGGTATCCCGGGGCTTCCGCCGCTGCGCGCAAGGCAGTTTGCACCAGTTCGGGGGTAGCGTCCACCGGCGTACCCACACTGAGATCAACGATCCTGTCCGGATGCCGAACTGCTACTTCGCGGGCCGCCCCGAGTGAGTCCCAGGGAAAATCCGGTAGTTGCGGTGGTTCCAGCACTTACGGCGCGTTGATGTCGGGCGGGAGCGCGGCCACGATGCCCGCATCGTGCTTGATCAAGCCCAATTTGGCCGCCCCGCCGGGCGATCCGAGATCATCGAAGAATTCGGCGTTGGCCGCGGTGTAGTCGTTCCACTCTTCGGGTACATCGTCTTCGTAGAAGATGGCTTCCACCGGGCATACTGGCTCACAAGCCCCGCAGTCGACGCACTCATCGGGTTGGATGTAGAGCATGCGCTCACCCTCGTAGATGCAGTCCACCGGACACTCTTCAATACACGCTCTGTCCTTGAGGTCCACACACGGTTCAGCAATCACGTAAGTCATGGGCTCTCCTCAGCTAGCCGATGCGGACGCGCCAGCGCCCTTACCCGAATCCTACGACCCTCCGGTCAGCCAGTGCACGACACCGAAGGGGAAGGGGCATAGTGAGTGGTGAACGGCTCAGCCGCCACCTGGGTGCCGCCTTGGAAGAACAACCGCTGCACAGTGATGTCGAAACCGCGGATTCCGGAACTGGGTAGACACTGCGAACCGCTGGCTACAGTGCTCCCCGGTTGGGTGAAGTTGCGCTTCTCTCCCACTTGCGCGGCCACCTGGTCGTAGCGGCGCGCGCCGTACATCGACACCGTCATGGAGGAGTCGTCGGCAGTGGAAGTGATGTAGATGGGGGCGTCGGTGTTGTTGCGGAACTTCAGATCCAGGTTGCCCCAAGACACTGTTGCCTCCAGTCCTGGGGTGTAGCGCGAGATGTAGATGGAGTGCGCGTGCTGCTCAACTTTTTCGAGCCCGGCGAAGAAGGCAGCGGTCCACGTTGCCGTGGTGGCGGCCGAAACTCCGCCGCCCATGTCCTTCGTGAGCACGCCACCTTCGCCCACCACGACGCCCTCGGTGTAGCCATTCTCCACGGTGCGCTCAGCCACTGTGTCGTTCATCGAAAACACTTCGCCGGGCATCACAACCGTGCCGTTGAGCCGACGCGAGGCTTCGCCGATGTTAATTCGCCGATATTCGGCCGGGTCAAAATATTGAGTGAAGGTTGAGACTTCGGTCGTGACTCCCATGGCCTGGAGATCTGCTGGAATCGCGGCTGGGTAGAGGTCGGTCAGTTCCATGGAGATCCGCCGATTCGCACCGGTTGCGCCGAGCACCTGCTCGACATTGCTCGCCAATTCCGCCGGATCCAATCCGCGACCCACCGTCGACGGCACCACTTGCGGGTTTCCGTCGACCTCTTCGTACTTGGCCTCGACCGGCGGCACTGCCCCCGGCACCCGTCCCTCGATCCGAGAGACCAAAGCCACGCCGTCCACTTGCGGCACCAGTGTGGAGCCGTCAGCTTCGAAAGTCACCACCGCGGCGAGGTCCTCCGGCGTGATGTCGATGGTTTCACCTTCGACAGTCAAGCGCACGGGGGCGGCGACCGCTGTAGTCGCCAGTTTCGACGTCACTCGATCGATTTCGTAGCGGCTGACAGCGGGAGCAACCGACACCACCGGCAACGCAACACTGGATCTGCCGGCGATCACTGCCGTCACCACCGCGGCCGCGGCCTGCGGAGCCTCGATGCTGGGGCCCTCCCGGCCGGCCAACACCACCGGCTTGAGTCCGTCGTAGACGATCTCCGGCTCTTTGGCCGCGTTGCCCGCGCTGCGTTCCAGCTCGACTACTGCGGCATCCACTGCTGTCGGTTCGACTGACATCACGGGCGCCACGTCGCTGCCACCAAAAAAGGTGGAGGCGAGATCCCATGGCCACCAACGGTTGGTGCTCGCGTTGGCAACGGTGGCCGGAATATCGAAGTTGACGGCACTTAGCGGGATGGTGGTGGACTGACCCATTGCATCCACAGCTATCACACCGGAGGACCGACCATTCCAGGTCTGTGCCAGCCGATCGGCTGCCTCCGCACGGCTCAAACCACCGATGTCCACCCCCATCACCCGAGTGCCCTCTGGGGCGTCATCAGATCCCAGCACCACTGTGACGGCATAAAGAGTGGCGGTTACACCCAGCGCAACGCCGAGCAACCGCCAGTTGCGCCGAGCGATCTGCAGGGCGCCGGTGATGATGCGATGCACCAGCAGGAGGAAGCGTCCGAGGAGCAAGCCCAGGTTGTGCGGCAGCAAAATCCATGGGTATCCAGGTATGTCACGAGAACGACGGGTGCGCCCGATCGGACGGAGGTCGGCCTGCTGACTCACAAAAATCTCCATACTTACGGCTCGGTGATGGCCTGATGCCTTGGGCGGCAGGCAGTGTGCGACGCGAGTTTTCGCGCTCAGCGGCAATGTTAGGGCGCTTGCGGGCTGCGACCTGGCAAGCCGATGGTGCGAGTTGCCCCGTCAGGCGTCGAGGAGACCGCGGAAACCGTGTCGAAAGTAAAGAAGCGGTGAATCATCGTGGTGCTCGTCATCCCCAAGGTGCAGCGCTCGCACCTGCCCCACCAGAATGTCGTGGTCGCCACCAGGATGCAGGGCATAAGTTTCACACTCCACCACTGCAAGGGCACCCTCGAGCAGAATCGCGCCACTGACCGTGCCTCGGGTCGTGGGGAATCCAGCGAACTGATTGCTCAGGGGCCGACCCCGGGTGGCAAACCATGATGCCGCGTGCCGATGTCGCTCACCGAGGATATTGACCGCCCAGGTGGGCGATGCCAGCACTGCGGAGTGGAATCGGGATGCGCGATCAATGCACACGAGCACCAAAAGCGGGTCCAGCGACAGCGATGCGAAAGAGTTAGCCGTCATTGCGTGATCCACACCATCCCGGCACGTACTCACCACCACCACACCCGTGGCATAGCGGGACATCACCCGTCGAAAAGATTCCTGATCGGAGATGTCGAGTTCCATCTCCGGAGCCTATACGCGCAGGTCGGAAACCGCTGCGAACCTGGTTCTGTGATTGCTCCGCACTGTGCCGGATGCGGGTGGTGGACTACTCGAGGACAATCCCGGCAAAAAGGTCGGTCTCCTGTTCGGTGGGTGCTGCTCCATTCGCACCGAGTGCCAAGCGGTAGTACTCGATTCCCATCGCCTCATCCCCGGCAACCGCCACATGGGCGAAGAACGAATTGGTCATGTCGATTTGGCTGACATGGGCACCCATCGCGGCGATTTTTGCCGACAAGTACTCCCGAGCATCGATGACAGTGGTGACGAGATCGTCATCGACCAGGAAGGGGGCCGTCAGGGGATCGATCCCGCCGAAGATTTCGCCTTGGCGGGCAATCGGTGTCGAGGCGAGTGCCGTGACCACCACTGATCTCGGCAGGGCTTGCCAATACACCTTGGGAATGTGCCACGCCGGCCCCAATTCCGGAGCAAAGGACGGCACCGCCGCCAACGCCTGGGCATACATGGCCACCCGGTGCGCCTGGATGTGATCGGGATGCCCGTAGCCACCGAAATCGTCATAGGTCACAAGCACCTGTGGTCGCACTTCCCGGATCACTGCCACCGCATGGGTGGCGGCTTCGGCCAGGTCGGCTTGCCAGAAGCAATCCGGACGCACGTTGCTGGGCACACCCATCATGCCGCTGTCCCGATAGCGACCGGGGCCGCCCAGGAATCGGGTGTCTGAAACCCCGAGGTGAGCCATCGCGGTGGCAAGTTCCTTGCGGCGATGCGGACCGAGGGCATCGTGGCGATCCGCGGCTAGATGAGCGAGATCGGCTACGACGACCTCGCCTTCTTCCCCTGATGTGCACGTGAGCAACGTGACATGGGCGCCCGCTGCCACGTACTTGGCCATCGTCGCGCCGGTGCTCAGAGTTTCATCATCCGGGTGCGCATGCACAAAAAGGATCCGCCGACTGGCAGGAGGCCCCGTCGTCGACGCGGTTACCGCGGCTGGGGAAGTGGCAGGCATGGCGGGACTCTAGGCCATGACAATCGCCGTATCCGCGCGAAGGGCAATAGGGCAGGATGACCTCATGGCCAATGACGACTCTGATGACCCCACCAAAACCCCCATTTTCAAGATCGCCACCTGGATCGTGCTGGCAATCGCCGTGATCGGGATTGTCCTCACGCTGATCCTCTCGTAGCCGCAGCGGCGTACTGTGACGATGAGCACCCCTGCGTCGGAATCCGAGCCGGAGGCAGACTTTCCGCTCCGTTTCGCGCAGACCGGACGTTTTCGCCGCGGCCTGCCACACTCGTGCCGCCCCCTGCCCGGCGGACGGGTGATCTTCCTGCGGTCAGCCTCGGGGCGCAGCGCCGTCGGCGACCTGTGGCTGCTAGATGTTGCCACCGGCCAGGAAACGCTTCTGGTCAACGCCGACAGCCTGGCCGCTGCGGAACATGACCTTCCTGCCGCGGAACTCGCCCGACGTGAGCGCATGCGGCTCAGCGGCAGCGGCATCACCGCTTTCGACGTGGACGACGCTGGCGCGGTGGCGGTATTCGGCCACGCGGGACGACTGTTCACGACCCAATTGCCGCAGGTGGCAAACACGGATCAACTCGCGGCGCATTCTGTCCACTTATTGGATGTGCCCGGCCCGGTGGTCGATCCACGAGTGGCCCCAGACGCCAGTGCCGTCTCCTGGCACGCGCAAGGCCGCCTGTGGGTGAGTCGTCTTGATGGCAGCCAAGCCGCCGCAGTGACCCCTACGGACGGGGCCACCTGGGGACTGGCGGATTTCATCGCCGCCGAGGAGTTCGACCGGATGCGCGGGCATTGGTGGGCTCCCGATTCGCGGACGCTCTTGGTTGCGCGGGTGGACGACAGCGGCGTGAACACCTGGTGGTTGAGTAATCCGGCGCAACCCGATCTCCCACCCGTCGCACATTCTTACCCCGCTGCCGGTACCCGAAACGCCGCAGTTTCGCTGTGGCTGGTGACTCCGGGGGGCCAGGCCGGGAGCAAAGTCGTGGAAGTGGGTGAGTCGGCTCCCTACGAGTACCTCGGCGCCGTGCGTTGGGCAGGAGGGGATGCGCTGGCGATGCTGCTCAGTCGGGATCAACGTGAATGCGCGGTGCTGGCGATCTCCGCCACCGGCATGTCGAAGGTCGTGGCCCGATGGCGGGATGACTGTTGGGTGGATGTGGTAGCCGGAACACCGCGCTGGCTGGCCAACGGCGCCCTAGTCACAGTGCGGCGTGATTCGAGTGTCGACCGGATGCGCGTGTTCTTGGACGATCGGCCGGTGTCACCTGCAGACGTGCAGGTGCGGGCGGTGATCGGCACGTTGCAGCACGATCTGGTGATCACCGCGGCCACTACGCCCGAGGCCAGCGACATCCTGCGTCTGGTAACTGACTCCGGGTACGGGCGGCTCGTTCCCACCGGGGTCGGGACAGGCCATTGGAGTTCCGGCGTGGCTGGTCACGGGCTTGTGGTGGGCACCGGAGCTGGACCACGCGACGACACGTGGCATGTTGAAGTCGCCAGTTTCTCCCCGCCTCTGGCTCCAGTGCCCATCACCGACCACTGTGAGCGCAGTGGGATTGCACCCCTCCCGACGTTGCATCGAGTGGGCAATGTGCGTTACGCCATTCTGTTTCCGACCCAGTCCGGGTCCGTCGGCCTGCCGGCGAAGTTGCCAATCCTGATGCGACCCTACGGAGGGCCGCACAGTCAGCACGTGATGATTGCCCGGCCCGCCTACGTGGAAGCGCAGTGGTGGGCGGACCAGGGATATGTGGTGATTATTGCCGACGGGAGAGGCACACCCGGGGTGTCGCCGTCCTACGAGCGCGCAGTGCACGGGGATCTCGCCGGACCCCCGTTGGCCGACCAACTCCTCGCACTCGATGATGCGCTGGCCAACTATCCCGATCGCCTCGATCCGGACCGTGTGGGGATCAGCGGTTGGTCCTTCGGCGGATTCCTCAGCGCATTGGCAGTCCTCGCCCGGCCTGATCGCTTCGCTGCCGCGGTCGCGGGTGCCCCAGTAACCGATTGGGCGCGCTACGACACCGCGTACACCGAGCGCTACCTGGGCGACCCAACCGAAAACCGCAATCGATATGTGGCCAGCGGCTTGCTCCAGCGGGCGGCGGAGTTGCAGCGGCCATTGCTGTTGATCCACGGGATGTCCGATGACAATGTCTTCGCCGCGCACACGTTGGCCCTCTCAGATGCCCTGGTGTCGGCGGGGAGATCGCACTGTTTCGTGCCGCTGTCGGGCGTGTCCCACATGACTCCGCAGCCGGAGATCGCCGCCAGTGTGCTGCGCCTCCAGACGGATTTTTTCGCCACCCAACTACAAGGCACGCGCCGGCAACCAGACGGTGCATGAGCCCCTCTTAGGGGCGCTTGTCACATAGGGCTCCTGGTCAACACCTGCGGCGGAGTGCCACACACTCATCCGCGAGCACGCAGAGGCGATCCGCAAGCGCATCCGCTGTGGGGAGCAGGTTCAGCAATTGCCCCAGATCCGCGGCCACCACTCGCAGTTGGTCGGACAGCGCCCACTCCCCGACCGCTGCGGGTTCCACGTCGTCGGGCGGACACGGCGCTGCTGCGCCGAATTCGCGGCGCACCTCTGGATGCATGCGGCACAGGTCCCGGGTGAGCGCCACCGTCTCCAGCACAAGGCGGCGGCACTGATCGGCAACGCTGGGGTCGCCGCTGCGCAGCCGACTGTGCCGCATCCCCGCGACCCAGTTGGCCGTGCGACGTAGTTGGGTCACCGCGTCACATTCGCCGGTCCCGACGTCGTCCGCCGCCACGTCACTCGACCCGGTAGTCGCCCCGACGTCACTCGACCCGGTAGTCGTCATCACCAAAGTGCCCGCGGTCTCAACTGTGGGTGGACACGAACGCGCGCACCCGTTCCCGGGCTTGATCCCGAATCTCCGGGCCGTGCGTGAACGCGGCCAACCGGTAATCCAGATCGGCGAAGACTTGGGCAGATTTCCGGTTGAGGGGCAGGGACGTGCACGCGGCGGCGAAGGGCCAGGCGATCCGAATGCCGAAGTTGAAGATCGCGTCGCCGGTGATCAGCACACCGGTATCCGGGTGCAGCAGCGACACATGCCCCGGGGTGTGGCCGGGAGTGTGATGCACCTGCAGACCGCCGGCGACATCGAGCACATGGCCGTCTTCCAGAGCTTCGCTGACCACAACTGGCTGGAAACCCCGGGAAGCATTGCGCAGAAAGACCCGGTAGGTCAGTGACTTCGGGTCCCCCGGCGGGTTCACACCCTGTCGCAGATACTCCGCATCCGCTTCGTGGGCGGCCACACCGGGGGCGCTCGAGTCCGCCACCAGTTGCGCTGCGCCGCCCGCGTGATCGTAATGCGCATGCGTCAGGATGATCCGCTGCACGTCGCGCGGGTGCTTGCCGAGTTCGGCCAACCCAGCCACAATGCGCTTCGGCGCGCTGCTCAGACCGGCATCCACCAGCGTCACTGAGCCATCGGCTTCTAAGAACAGAAACGAATTGATCATGCTCAGCGGCATCGTCGGCACGCGATAGATCGGCCCACCCAGGGCAACGATGTTCATCTGTGGAATCCGCCTTCCATGCCCCACGACCCCGATGTCGCGAGGTCAGTGTGCGACGTGGGCCGGTGCTCCGGGCGGCTGTCCGATCGCTGCCAGCAGATCCGTGAACCACCCTACGGTGATGTCGAACGGTTTGCCTCCGGCGATCCGGTTGAACTCGATGGCCCGGAGCCGGTTTCCATTGTCCTCATCGTGACCGATCACACCGCCTTCGCGCCGCAGGGCACATTCCACGGCCAAGTCGGTGCACGACTGGATGAGGCGCAAATCGTCGGAATTGGCGGCCGCGGAGCGGGCGAAGTACCCGCTCTTCCACACCTGGGTCTTCTCCGCGTGCATCATTCCCGCGAACTGGTTGGCGAACCATTGGCCGGGGTTGATCTTGTCCAGTTTGACGTGACCAAACGCATCCCGTGGTACCTCTTCGCCGGCGGCTTCCATCTCCTCCACAATTTCGGCCACGCCAGCGCCTTCCGACAAGAAGATGTTGACGTTGCCGAGTTCGTCCATGATGGCGTTGAGGCGTTCGGCCTCGGCGTGCAGATCGAAGGCCATTTCGGGCACGTAGACAGCGTGAATATCCCAGCGCCGTTCGTCGAGTCCGATGCCGGGGTTCCACTCACACGAGGTGAGCCACTCGCGGTAGTCCGCGGCGGTGGCGGCGGTCAACCAACCACAGTTGCGCCCCATCACCTCGTGAATGATCAGCGAGCGGGGGTTGGCGCCGTGCTCGGCGATCACATTGCGCGCGAAGCGGGCGCCCTGTTCGGCCGCCGTCCACGCGCCGAGGCTTTGCTTGATCGGGTAGACATCGTTGTCGATGGTTTTCGGCAGGCCAACCACCGTCAGTTCATAGTTGTTCTCGTGCAGGAAGGCCGCTAGGTCAGCGGCGGTGGTGTTGGTGTCGTCACCACCGATGGTGTGCAGCACGTCCACGCCATCGGCGGTCAATTGGTTCGCAGCGACTTCGAGCGGGTTAGCCCCCTCGGCCACCAGACCCCGTTTCACGCAGTCAGCCACGTTGGTGAGCTTGACCCGGGAATTGCCGATCGGGCTGCCGCCGAACTGGTGCAACAGCGCGGCGTTCTCGCGCATCTCGGGGGTGATGGTGATCGACTCGCCGAGCAGCAGGCCCTTGTAGCCATCGGTATAGGCGATCAGTTCGATCTCTGGGGCGATCTCGGTGTAGCGCTGGATCAACCCACCCACAGCGGACGAGAGACATGGGGCCAGGCCCCCGGCGGTCAGCATGGCAACTTTGCGAACAGTCATGGTGAGCAGCCTAATGGCAGGCGCAATGGTGTTGCCTGTGAACAGGCGTGGGTGGGAGGGTCTGTGTGATCTTTGGCTGCGCGCAAGCGTCTGGATCGGCTCAGTTCGACTGCGTGGGCACCTGTTGGCGCACCCAGTCGCCGAGTTCGTTCTGGGAGCGGGTCTGCGTCCACACCCGTCCTGGGCCCTCGATCTTCACCACGATCAGTTCGCCGCTCTTCACCGAGTTCAGGAACCCCCCGCCCTGGGTCTGCACGTTGACAGCCATGGTGTCTTCATACCCCAGCAGGTGGCCGGCGTCGACGACCACTTCTTGTCCTGCAGCCAGGGTGAAGGCGTCGATCGCGCCGTAGGAGCTGAGCAGGGCTTGCCCAACCCCGGTGAGATGCACGGCAAAGAAACGGTCGCCACCCATGAGGCTCTTGAAGCCACCCCACTTGGTGTCGAGTTGGATGTCGGCGGTGGACGCCAGCCAACTTCCTTGGGTGAGCACCAGTCCGGTGCGTCCATCCAGATCCACCGTGAGCAACTCGCCGGGGAGCACCTGGGTCAGGTCGACCCAACTAGCCCGGTCGGCCGGACCAACGAAGGTGGAGGTGAAGAAACTCTGGCCGCCGACGGCCCGCTTGAAGGCGCCTTTGAAGCCGCCTTCCATTTTGGCCTCCACGGTCACGGCCGCGTCGCGCATGTAGAGCGAGCCGGAGGAGGCTCGCACGCGCTGACCGGGTGCGAGCGACAACCGTGCCACGGCAAAGGCTGGGCTGTGACGGACTTCCGCGTTCAATGAGTTCTGGGTAGTTTCAACCATGCACGGGATCGTGCCACACATGGGTGCGTGAGCGGTAGTCCTCGCGGCATGGGTTCCGCTGGCATGGCCCAAGCGGCTGAAAATTGCCGGAAATCTCCGCTCCGCCGAGGTGTCGGCAGTTCAGCCGCTAGCGTGACGCTCATGGACGAGGCCGCATCACACTCTGCATCCGCCGGCGGCGCCGAATCCGCCGCACCAGGTGCCAAGAAGTCACCGAAGAAGGTTTTCGGGGTGGTCGGTTTGGCGATTTTTACCTTCGCCTTCTTGGCCAATGTGAACACGACGCCGCAGCTGTCCACCTTCGGGTTGGGCTCGATCATCTTGTTCCTCGCCGCGATTGTGCTGTTCCTCGGACCCACAGCCATGGCGTCCGCCGAGATGGGGTCGACGTGGCCCCGAACCGGTGGGCTCTACGTGTGGACCCGTTTGGCCTTCGGCGAGGCCACCGCCTTCATGATCATTTGGTTGGAGTTTGCGAATTTCGTGGTGGCGTGGCCGGGCATCATGGGTTCGATCTCGTCGCAGGCGTCGTACCCCATTGATCCGAATCTCGATAACAACCCGATGTTCATCATCCCGGTGGTGATCGCGGTGACCTGGGCTGCGGCGTGGTTCGCGCTGCGCGGTTTGCGCGTGGCCAAAGGGTTCGCGTGGTACGCAGTCGTCGCCGGCACGTTGTTGCCGGCGGTGATTTTGGTGGGGTTCGCGATCCACTACTTGTCGATCGGGCGAAAGCCGGCGATGGAGGTGTCAGCCGAGGCGCTCATTCCACATATCGATGCCACCAACATCGCGTTCCTCTCTGGCGCGCTTTTGATGTTCTCCGGGATCGAGATTTCGGCGATTCACTCCGGGGATATCGAAAATCCGGGCAAGACCATTCCACGGTCGAATCTGATCGCGGTGGTCCTGTGCTTCGTGCTGTTTGCGCCGCTGACTTTGGCGCTCGCGGTGATGGTTCCCAGCGGGGATATGAACATCGTCGCCGGGTTGGTGCAGGCCGGCGAAAAAGTGTTCGACCAGTTCAATGTGGGCTGGATGACTGCCGTATTCACGGTGCTGCTGGTGACTGGGGCAGCCGCCTCCCTCATCCAGATCATCAGCGGGCCCTCGCGCGGTTTGCTCGTCGCCGGGCGGGTCGGGGGAAACCTGCCGCCGTTCCTGCAGAAGGAGAACAAACTCAAGATGCCCGTCGCCATCATCTTGGCGCAGGCCGTCATCTCCTCCGTGCTCGCGCTGGGTTACGGCCTGCTGGGTTCGGTGCAAAACGCGTGGTTCATCTTTTCGATCGTGCAGACCAATATGACGCTGGTGCTGTACGGCATCATGTTCGCCGCGGTCGTGAAATTGCGCTTTTCGCGGCCAAATGTCGATCGCCCCTATCGGATTCCAGGCAAGTTGTTCGGGCTCTACGCCGTGGTAGGTGTCGGGATGATCGTCTGTCTGTTGGGGATCATGGTGTCGCTGTTCCCCACCGTTGAGGCACAGGGGATGTCCACTCCCGTCTACATCGCGGTGGTGGTGCTGGGTACCGGGGCATTCCTGGCAATGCCATTTGCGTTCTGGCTCTTTCGCAAGCCAAGTTGGAAAACCGACGTGGCCGAAGATGCCGACGATTTTGCCACCGATGAGGAAGCCCTCACCTGAGACGACTCCCCTGGGACGTACCCCTTGTTCCCGGGGGACGCAGCTCGTGCGACCGTGGCGATGGGCACTCCGGATTCACATGCCACTCAGTGAAGTGACCTATGGCCTCAGCAACGGGTCCGGGATATCCGCCTGATTGGGCACTCCGAAATTGCTCAAGTGGTGCGCGGGCGCCACGGTTTCCAGAGCGCGATGGCGGATGCGCGCACCTTGCCGTCGCAGGCCAACTCAACGCTCACATGCAATTCTGAAGCGTTGCCGTCCAGCACTTGCGCGCGCAACTGCAGCGGCACGTCCATCGGAGTCGGCCGCAGGTAGCGCACTTCCAGCCCGGCCGTCACAAATGGCAGCGTGGCCGTGTCGCCGAATAGTTGCATCCGGGCCGCTTCCAGCAGCATGGGAGTGGCACTGTGGCAGTCGAGAACGGTGCAGATGATGCCCCCGTTGACGAAACCCAGGCCATTTCCATGTTCTGGCCAGGGGGTGAATTCCGCCACCGTGGTCAGGGCGTCCTCGGCTGGAAAGCTGCGCAATCGCAGACCCTGCGGGTTGGCCGGTCCGCATCCGAAGCAGGTGAGCATCGGGAGGAACTGCTCTTGCAGACTGACGTCTGATCCGGCGCTGCTCACACGACGATCCTATGCATCCGGGACGAGCCGCCAGATCGTGCACGGTGTCACGCGTGCGATCCGTTGATCCGTTGGGCCATCCTGCCGAGTCGCTTGGGTCAGTGGCACTGTTTTGCGCCACGGTGGTCGGCGGCGCCTATCGAAGATTGGCGCCGGGATGCCTCGCCATGATGATGTCTGCCACTATCCCGGGTATGTCAACTGTCATCGTGTGCACTGACGGATCCGAACTCGCCGAAGATGCAGCCCGCACCGGAATGGGCGTGTTGCGCGCCCCCGACTCGCTCATCCTGGCGACGGTGGTAGAGCCCGAACCCACCGGCCTCTCCGCCACCATGCCAGGTTTCGGGGCACAACCCGGTATGCCGCCACCAGTGCCGCCGGACCACGAAGAGGTGATGGAAGAAGTGATCGTTGCCGCCGGGGAGGCGGAGTTGGATCGCTTGGCCGCCGTGCTCGGCACCACAACTGCCGAACAACGCGTGCTCACCGGGAAACCCGGCCCAGCCATTTGTGAGCTGGCCGACGAAGTACACGCGGACGTGATCATCATCGCCTCGCGCGGCCTTGGGGGTTTCCGTCGGGCAGTGCTGGGGTCGGTGTCGGACTACATCA
>CAZVKB010000009.1:0-15600 GCA_964627505.1 uncultured Actinomycetes bacterium
ATGCGGGTGCCAGCAGTCCCGCCAACCAATGAAATTGTGCGCATCGCGATTCTGCGTCAAGTTCACGTCGACACCGACAGCGGCCAGACGGGCGGCCGCGGCGCAGTTGTTGTCCAGGTTCTCCTCGCCGGTTCCGCAGGTCATCACCACTGTGAGGCCACGGTACCGCTCAGGCTGGGCATCGAGCGTGGCCGTGAAGCGCACGAGGCGTTGGTAGAAGCGAAACCCAGATTCGTGGGAGTCAAAGGCGTCCGTGAAGAACGAACCTGACTGCAGCATCACACCGCCGAAAACACCCGGATGAGCAGTTGCCGCCTGCAGCATTGCCACAGCACCCAGACTGGCCCCCATCCCAACCGGCAAGCCAATGGTGGCGAAGCGGCCCCGCAAATCCGGCAGTAGTTGTGTCGCCAAGGTGCGCCCATAGGCTGGAGAAGCGCTGTAACTGCGGTCTCGATCCACAGGATCGAGCAACAGGACCCGGCACCGCAGGGCAGGCCACGCGTGTCCCACCCAACTCACGTAGTCCAAGAGTTGGCCGAATCTGGCGTATTCGCTGCCGTCGTTGGCAACGAGTAACGGCAGCGGCTCATCTGCCGCGGAGTTTCCGGGCGCCCACAACTGCCCTGCTACCGCCACTCCACTCTCTGTGTCCAGCGTCCCCACCGGGGCCACATACTGCATGCCGCGCTGGACGTCCTGCTCCGTACACCATTGGGGCTCGCGATACTCCGGATAGGTGATCACCGAGTGCTCGCCAAATACCCCTGGCACCCGCCGCGGATTCGCGGGATCCGGAGATTTGGCTTCATGGCCGTCGGAATGGCGCCACGTCAGGAGGTACTCGAAACGATCTACGGGCAACCGAGGGATGTAAACCTGCCACAGCGGCGATTCATCAACCGCGACGGGCGCGAACCTGGTGTCGCAACCGAAGTCACGGGTCGCCAGCCACAGCCGCTCAGGAACTGCGCCGTGGGTGGCTTCTGCCACGAAACAGACTCCTCCCGTGGCGTGATCCAGTCGCGGCCCGCTTGCACTCGGAACTACCTGCTCACGAAGTTCTGGGGCAACCATGCCGCTAGTGTCTCGCGCCAGCCACCCACGACCCCGCAACCTCGCCGCGCCGAACGTTCGTGCTGCTTTCCAGTGTCGTTCCCGACAGACTGCGCTTATGCGCCGCGACATTTGGCAGGTCCCAGCCCCCAGTTTGGGTGGAGTGGGCACTGTGATCGCTTACGGGCATTGGGGCACACCCATCTTGTTCTTCCCAACGGAGGCTGGCTCAGCGTACGACTTGGAAAACAACGGCATCATCCATGCCTTGGCCGACCCCCTTGAACATGGCCACCTCAAGGTGTACGCGGTTGATTCTCACGATCGCTACACCTGGTCCGACCGGAGCCTTCCCACTGAGGAGCGAGCACGGCGACACGAGGGATATCACTCCTGGATCATCGAGCAAGTGGCCCCGGCAATTCAAGGTGATTGTGGCGGACCTGTCCGCATCGCCGCCGCAGGTGCCAGCATGGGGGCGTTTCATGCCGTGAACACGGCACTGCGTCGCGCAGATCTCTTCGGCCACGCGGTTGGATTGTCCGGCAACTACGACCCCACCACCTGGAACGGTTGGGGGGAAGTGGGGGACGCGACCTACTTCAACAACCCCTTCGCCTATGTGAGCAATGCTGACGGTGATCATCTGGAGTGGTTGCGCCACAACGTCTTTATTCAACTGGCCGTCGGCAGTGGCGCGTGGGAAGTGCACCCCACCGCAGCGTTGCCGTCCACTACGGCATTCGCCGCCCTGCTGGGGTCGAAAGGGATTCCGCACCACTTGGACGTTTGGGGCTCGGACACCCCCCACGACTGGCCTTCATGGGCTCGCATGTCCCAGGTCCACATCGCCTCGTTGGGAGACTACTCATGACCGATCGCCTGCAAAATGAAACCGGCGCAGCAACTCCACAGCGGCATCTGATCGGGTTGCTGCTGGGAATGGAAAACGACTGGCCGGTGGCCTTGGAATCGTTGGTATCCGCACTTGGGTCCATCACGGATGGACGCGGGATGCAACATGTGCTCGACACCGTCCGAGTCACGATTGAACCGTTCTCATTACGTGACAAACCTCAACATGAACTAGTGATTGACCGTTTGGCGTATTGGTACTACGTCCCGCGCGAGTGGCTGAAGAAAGCCGCCCTGATGGACGACGTGTACCTGCTCAATAGCCCATTCACCTTTCAATCGATGGAGAAGCACTCGGCGTATTGCGCGATGATGCGCCTGGGGCTGAAAGTTCCCGAAACCGTGCTGATCCCCTTCAAGAATCCGCTGGAAAACAGCCGTTGGGCATACACCGCAGCCAAATACAACCGCCCGTTCGACCTTGGTGCGATCGCTGACGATCTTGGTTATCCGCTGTATATGAAGCCATTCGACGGGGGCGGCTGGCGCGGGGTATCCAGGGTGGCGGACCGCGGAGAACTCATGCGTGCCTACGACGATTCCGGCGAAATGCTCATGCATCTGCAGGCCTCCAAGGAACACGACGTGTTCGCCCGGGCATTGTCGATCGGTCCGGAAACGATGGTCATGCGGTATCGCCCGGAAAAGCCCCAGCATGATCGCTACGAGGTCAATCACAATTTCCTCACACCGGCCGCAGGGACCGAATGCGCCAGCATCAGTCGGATCGTGAACGCCTTCTTCCGTTGGGAGTTCAACTCCTGCGAAATGCTCGTGAAGTTCGGCGACGAGCGCGACGAGATCTATCCCATCGACTACGCCAATGCCTGTCCGGATGTCGCCATCACGTCCCTGCATTACTACTTCCCTTGGGCCATCAAGGCATTGGTCAAGTGGAGTGCCTTCTCCTTGGTGACCGGACGCAAGCCCAGCATCGACCTGCAGACCGACGCCTACTTCGCCATCTCCGATCGCGAGGATCTCGATTACGATGAGAAACTTGCCCGCTACAGCGAATTGGCCGATCGACACTTCGACACCGAGCGGTATTTCGACTGGTGCGATTCCAGATTGGGCCACTTCGACGAGGTGGCTCTGGAGTGGTTCGCTTCACCCGGACTCGACGCGGTCATCGTGGACACAGTGCGGGAGATGTTTCCCGCACACGAACACGACCAGTTCATCGCCCACTACCGCGGCCTGCTCGCCGCCTGGTGTGCCGATGAAGAACGCCGCCTAGCCTGACGTAGACCGAAAACACGCCATCTGACGGCAAGCGCTGGCCGCCGGAGGCCCCCAACCTGCGTGCAGTGTGCAGGATAGGCTGACGTCACGTTCGTCTGAGAGGGTATTCCGTGTCTATCACCGTGCTTGTCGGCCCGGCAGCAGTCGCCACTGAACTTGCTGACGGTGCCACTTCCCTGGAGTTGTTTCCCGACTGGGACGTGGTGGTGGCGCGGGTCAATGGCGAGTTGGTGGACCTCGACGTCGAGTTGCGCGACGGTGACCGCGTGGAACCGGTCGGCGTGAGCGAACCCGACGGACTCGCGGTGTTGCGACACTCGTGTGCGCATGTGTTGGCCCAGGCCGTGCAGGAGATCAACCCGGATGCGAAACTCGGCATCGGCCCGCCGATCAAGGACGGCTTCTATTACGACTTCGGGGTCGAGCGACCCTTCACTCCCGACGATTTGACGCTGCTCGAGAAGCGGATGACCGCGATCCTGAAGTCCGGACAACGATTCGTGCGTCGCGCAGTCACCGATGATGAAGCGCGGACCGAGTTGGAATTCCAGCCCTTCAAACTAATCCTGATCGGCAAGAAGGGCGGAGCCGAGGTCGATCCGGACATCATGGAAATCGGCGGTTCCACGCTGACCATGTATGACAATCTCGATCGCCGCGGGCAATGCGTGTGGACCGACCTGTGCCGGGGGCCACACGTCCCCAACACCCGCTACATCCCACCGAATGCCGTCAAACTCATGCGCACCGCCGCCGTGTACTGGCTCTCTGATGAGCGCAATCCACAGTTGCAGCGCATCTATGGCACCGCCTGGCCCAGCAAGGACGATTTGCGTGCCTACTTGACGTTTCTCGAGGAGGCCGCCAAGCGGGATCATCGCCGGCTCGGCAATGAGTTAGACCTCTTCAGTTTCCCGGAAGAGATTGGGAGCGGTCTGCCGGTATTCCACCCCAAGGGTGGCATCATCCGCCGCGAAATGGAGGACTACTCGCGTCGACGCCACGAGCAGGCTGGCTACGAATTCGTCTACAGCCCACACATCACCAAGGGCCACCTCTTTGAAACCTCCGGGCATCTGGATTGGTACCGCGAGGGGATGTACCCGCCCATGCACCTCGACGAAGAGCGCGGTGCGAATGGCGAAATCCGCAAGCAGGGCACCGACTACTACCTCAAGCCGATGAACTGCCCTATGCACAACCTCATCTTCTCGGCTCGCGGTCGTTCGTATCGGGAGTTGCCGCTGCGGCTTTTCGAGTTCGGCACGGTCTATCGTTACGAGAAATCCGGAGTAGTCCACGGGCTCACCCGGGCGCGCGGCTTCACCCAGGATGACGCCCACATCTACTGCACGCCCGAGCAGATGCCCGGGGAGTTGACCAATCTGTTGTCGTTCGTGCTCGATTTGTTGCGCGACTACGGGCTCAATGATTTCTACCTCGAACTCTCCACTCGCGATCCGGAAAAATCCGTGGGCACGCAGGCGGACTGGGATGCCGCCACGCAGGCGCTGCGGGAGGCGGCGGAAGCGCAAGGACTCGACTATGTGCTCGACCCGGGCGGGGCAGCGTTCTACGGTCCCAAGATCTCCGTGCAGGCCAAAGACGCGATCGGCCGGTTCTGGCAAATGTCCACAATTCAGGTGGACTTCCAGTTGCCGGCCCGATTTTCCCTCGAGTACACCGCCGCCGACGGCTCCCGGCAACGCCCGGTGATGATCCATCGTGCCCTGTTCGGTTCGATCGAGCGCTTCTTTGGGGTCCTGCTCGAGCACTACAACGGGGCATTCCCACCGTGGCTGGCACCAGTGCAAGTGCTGGGGGTGCCAGTGTCGGAAGCGCATGTGGAGTACCTCGACACGGTGGCCGAACAGATGCGCTCCCGCGGCATCCGGGTACAGGTGGACGCTTCCGATGACCGCATGCCGAAGAAGATCCGCAATGCCACCAAGGCGAAAGTGCCCTTCATCATGATCGCGGGGGACGACGACGCTGCGCATCACGCGGTCTCGTTCCGGATGCGCGACGGTTCCCAGCACAATGGCATCCCCATCGCAGAGGCAATCGCACAAGTGGTGACAGCAGTCGCTAACCGGGATCAGGTGTAGCAATGGGCGGCGGGTCGGAGCATGTCGGCGCGGAATTGCCCGCACCGCCGGAACCCCAGGTGCTCGGCGGCGGCGTGGGCGCTCCTGCGGGTGCCGGCCCCGACCGGTGGGACCGCTTGTGGACCCCCCACCGGATGGCCTACATCCGCGGAGCGAACCGACCTAAACCTGGCAACGAGGCTGAGACTTGTCCCTTTTGTCTAGTTCCGGAGTTGCCCGAGCCGGAGTCCCTGATCGTGCACCGAGGGGACAATGCATTTGTGGTGCTCAACTTGTACCCATACAACTCTGGGCACCTACTGGTGTGCCCGTACCGCCATGTGGCGGACTACACCGAACTTGATGCCCCAGAGGTAGCCGAAGTAGCTGAGCTCACGCGAAAATCTATGGTGGCGATTCGGGCAGCAGCCCGACCTCAGGGATTCAACATCGGGATGAACCAGGGTTCGATCGCGGGGGCCGGTGTCGCCGAGCATCTGCATCAGCATGTGGTGCCGCGATGGGGTGGGGACATCAACTTCATGCCCATCATCGGTGGGACCAAGACCATGCCCATGCTGCTGGAACAAACCCGCGACCTCGTGGCCGAGCACTGGCCGAGTTGAACTCTCACCGCACTGCCCGCCAAGGCGGGTGCCGCTGGTGGCGCAGTTCGAGCGCATGCCTTGCTACAACTGGACTTCGGGCACCACCCACTTGTGCTCGGAAACGATGGCATCTCCCACCGACAGGGGCGGGGTGGACGTTACCAACCAGCATCGACCGGGCTGGTCTGCAACTTCTTGCGTATCCGCCTCTGAGCCGTCGGTGAGTTGCTCTTGCACGGACAGCAACCCGGGCCAGGCCCGGTCAGGGGCCAGGTGCTGGTCAGCGGTCCAGCCCGGGCGGGTGATGAGGACCGGCTGCGCCGTGCCCACCTGCCAAGTTCCAGAGTTGGTGTGACCGGGAAACACTTCGCGCACCACAGCCTGTGATCCGGCCACTGCCAGCACTACTGCGGCGAACCCACTAGTCGGCTCGCCATCGATGTCACGGCGCACCAGGAGCAGTTGGGCAGCAAGTTGGGACCACAACCGCCACAGATCAGCGGCGGCTGTGCCCGCAGGCACATCAACTGTGGCCGGCACGAAATGGCCTGTGCTGGCGGCTGACACCACAGTCGGTGTGATGTCCCACACGGCTATCGGCTGTGATTCGCCTGCTGACAGTCCAGGACCGGGTGCAAGCAGCCGCACACCCGCGCCCACCCGCAGCGCATCGGAATCCGCTTCCACTTGCAGAGCCGCAAGCAGACGGGCGCTATAGGCAGCATCGTCGCAACAACTCGCGGCAGCCTCGACCAGTGCGGTGCGCGCGTCTTCCGAGACATGCATGTGCCCGAACTCGGCCGGTGACTCGCCATGGACGGAGCTCAAGACTCCCGACAGCAGACTGAGTGACGCTGTCAGCGGATCAACCACCGCGGAAACCTCGCGCTCACTGGCGAACCGGGGGATCGACAGCACGGCACTGTCCGCCTCATCGCCCCACATGTCGTCGTCAAACACCGGCAACCGGATCGGCACACACTCCTCGGCTAACCCGCGCGTAGCGATCGCCACCAGATCTTCGAAGCCGGCATTGTGCAGGCCGAGCTCGGTCACCACGACTGCCCGTGGCATCCCGCGGTCGGCGGCTGTCTGCCACACAGCGGCGGTTCCCGGATCCAGTCCCACGGTGGCTGGGATCACCGCGATCACAGCATCGCAGGCCAATGTGGCCACGGTGATTCCGGCAATGCTGTCCTGGTCGGCGTGCGCCAGCGCCGGCATGTCCACCACCCGGCCGCCCACCGTCAGGCTTTCCAGTAACGAATGCGACGCCGCACCGGGCCCGATGATCGACACACACGGTGACCAATGCCCTTCCGTCGCCGCCGCCAGGCGGAATGCGTGTGAAACAGTTGGCGATTCCACGTCACCTCCGAAGATTGCAATCGACACCCAGCATGGCCCGAACCTCCGACACCAAGGCGCGCACCGTCCGCCGGGGCACATGTGCACGCAGCGAAGTCCCGGTCTGTCGCTAGGAAGTCATCGTCGCGGCGCAGACTAGAGTGAGGCCACCCACAGTGGAGGTTACCGGCAGTGCTCAATCAGACAAATGCCCGTGCAGTAGCCGCGCATGTCATTAATCCCGTCGCGCGGGCGCTGGTCAAACTGCACATCAGCCCCGATGTGGTCACGATCATCGGCACTATCGGCGTCAGCACCGGCGCGTTGCTGTTCTTCCCCAGTGGCCAGTTCGTGCTCGGCTTCATCATCATCATCATTTTCGTGTCATCAGACATGCTCGACGGGGCAATGGCCAGGATGACTGGGCGCTCCGGTCCGTGGGGCGCTTTTCTGGACTCCACGCTCGACCGGGTAGCCGACGGCCTGGTGTTCACCGCATTGCTGATCTGGGCGGTCCGCAGCCAGTCGGTGTGGACCGTGACCGCTGCCATCATCTGCCTCGTGGGTGGCATGGTGATCTCGTACGCCAAGGCGCGCGCCGAAGGTCTCGGCCTCGACTGCAACGTTGGCATCGCCGAACGAACGGAACGCTTGATGATCGCGCTCCTGGCCGCACTGATCTTCGGCCTCGGGGTGCCCTATGTGCTGCCAGCCGGGCTGTGGCTGCTGGCCGTGCTCACGGTCATCACAGTTGGCCAACGCATGTGGCACGTGCGCAAACAAGCACTCGCCCTGCCCGCCCCCACAGAGGACTGAGCATGCAAAACCCCACCGAATTTGCCGCTTACTTTGCCTACAGCAGCAGTTGGCGCGCGGTGCGTTTCATGCCGGAACGGATGGCCTACCGCACATTCAGCACGTTCGCCGATCAGATTTGGCGGCAGCAGGGCAAGGGCGTCAAACAACTGGAGAAGAACCTCCAACGAGTCGTTCCCGACGCCCGGTACGCCCAATTGCGGGAACTATCCCGCGCGAGCATGCAGAGTTACTTCCGATACTGGTGCGACGTGTTCCGACTGCCGGACTGGTCGCAGGAACGGATCATTTCCACCTCTTTGGTGGAGAACGAAGCGCAGTTCGCCAACTCTCTATCGGGCGGCAGAGGTTTGGTGATCACCATCCCGCACAGCGGCAACTGGGATCATTTGGGCGCCTACGGCACGCTCGTGCACGCGCCGGTGGCCAGTGTGGCTGAGGATCTCAAACCGGAACGCCTGACCGAAAAGTTTCTGGTGTTTCGCCGGGACATCGGCATGGAGATCCTCACTCTGCGTCCTGGTGCCGACATCTTCTCCCAACTCATCGACCTGGTTCACACGGGTCACATCGTGGCCCTGCTCGGTGACCGAGACCTCACCGCCCACGGGGTGCCTGTGGACTTTTTCGGTGAGGCCACACGCATGCCCGCCGGCCCTGCGGCGCTGGCGCGGGCAACAGGCGTCGATTTACTGACCGCCGATCTGTGGTACACGACCACGGGCATCGTCACGCGCATCCACGACCCCATCCCGATCGACCCGGAATTGAGCCACGACGAGTCCGTGCGCGTCACCACCCAGGTCATCGCCGATCGCTTCGCCGCCGGTATCGCCGAGCACCCTGCCGACTGGCACATGATGCAGCGACTGTGGCTGGCAGATCTGGACGCCAACCGGCTCAAAGCGAGTCGGTATGACGCCGACCGGGATCCTGGCAGCGCCTAATGCGGGTCGGCATGGTGTGTCCGTACGACTGGAATACCCCCGGCGGCGTCCAGGCGCATGTCCGCGATTTGACTGCGGAACTCGGCCGACGTGGCCATGAAGTGAGCGTGCTCGCACCCACGGACGACGACTCTGACCTGCCCGATTACGTGGTCTCAGCGGGCCGTCCCATGGCGGTGCCCTACAACGGTTCAGTGGCCCGGCTCAACTTCGGACTGGTCTCCACCGCACGGGTGCGCCGCTGGATCAAGGAGGGCGATTTCGACGTTATCCACGTCCACGAGCCGAGTTCGCCCACCCTGTCGGTGCTGGCTTGTTGGGTGGCCAACGGTCCGATCGTCGCCACCCAGCATGTAGCGATGGAACGCTCGCGCGCCCTGAACACGCTCTCGCCAATCGTGAACACGGCGATGGAGAAGATCTCCGGACGAATCGCAGTGTCCGAAAAGGCCCGGCAGTTCATGGTGGAGCATCTCGGCGGGGACGCTGTGCTGATCCCCAACGGGGTGAACTGTGCGGCTTTCGCCGGCACCGACACGCTGGCGGGATTCCCACGGCAAGGTCCAACCCTGTTCTTCATCGGTCGGATCGATGAACCTCGCAAGGGTCTGCCCACGTTGCTCGCAGCGCTCCCGGAAATCGTCGCCGCTCACCCCGATGTGTTGCTGCTCGTGGCAGGACCGGGTGATGAATCTGAGGCAGGTCAACTGGTCCCAGCCGAACTCGCCGAGCATGTGCAACTCCTAGGTCTGGTCAGTGAAGACGACAAGGTGCGCGCATTTCACTCCGCCGACCTGTACATCGCACCGCAACTCGGGGGCGAAAGTTTCGGGATCGTGCTGTTGGAGGCCATGGCCGGTGGTGCCCCGGTGTTGGCCTCGGACTTGGAGGCATTCCGATTGGTGCTCCAAGATGGCCAGGACGGCGCGCTCTTTCGCACCGGGGACCCGCACGATCTCGCCGCAGTGGCCAACCAACTGCTCGCAGATGCCCCGCAGCGTGCGACCTTGCGGGAACGCGGCCAGCGACGCGCACAAGCGTTCGACTGGCCGGGGATTGCCCGCGATGTCGAGCGCGTCTACGACAGTGTGGTGCGCCCTGGGGAGCCTGTGACGTCGGACCTCAGCGAGCAGATCTTTGGCCGTTGGGTGCGCTCCAGCAAAGAGGACTGACGCGCCCAGTGAGGCGTCTGACACAATCAGCAACGTGGACATCGGGATGGCATGAGCGGCTGGTGGGTGGCCCTCGCCCTGGTGGTGGTCGCGGTGGCGTTTGTCGTGTACCTGTCCAGCACGGCGGGCCGGTTGGATCGGCTGCACAAGCGCACGGAAGTTAGTGCCGAGAAACTACAGTCGGCTTTGGCCACGCGCCGCGACTGTGCCGATCAGGCGGCCGCCAGTGGGGCTTTGGATCCAGCGTCCGCTCTACTGATCGCCGACGCGGTGGCAAATGTGGATGCCCAGGCGCCCGGGGACCTGGTGGCGGTGTCGGTAGCCGAGTCGGACCTGTCTTTGGTGCTCTCGGCCATTTTCGCCGAGCCGTCCGAGGTGGACGTGCTGGTGACCCAGCCCGGTGGTGGCTGCGTGGCCGACTTGGCCGACGCGTGTCGTCGGGTGGAGATTTCTCGACGCTTCTACAACGATGCCATTTCTGCAGCCCGCGCCCAGCGTTCCCGGCCGGTGGTGCGACTGTTCCGCCTCCAGGGTTCGGCGGTCTTGCCCGCCACTTTGGAGATGGTGGACGCGCCCCCGGCGGGCTTCGCCGGACGCTAACCGGGCGCCGGAGCGGCACCGAAGTAGACTGCTGCCTGCGGGTCCGCCCGTGATCATCTCCGATCACGGCCACCTCGCCCATAGATAGCCCAGAGACTGAAGACAACTGAGAGGTTCGACGTGACCGACTCCACCCGCGCCATCGGCACCGCCCGCGTCAAACGAGGCATGGCGGAGATGCTCAAAGGCGGCGTCATCATGGATGTGGTGACCCCCGAACAGGCCAAAATCGCCGAGGATGCCGGCGCCGTTGCGGTGATGGCGTTGGAGCGGGTGCCCGCCGACATTCGCGTCGAGGGTGGCGTGGCTCGGATGTCCGACCCCGACATGATCGACGGCATCATCGAAGCAGTCTCGATCCCAGTGATGGCCAAGGCGCGCATCGGCCACTTCGTGGAAGCCCAAGTGCTCCAGAGCCTCGGGGTGGACTACATCGACGAGTCCGAAGTGCTCACCCCCGCCGACGAGAAACTGCACATCGACAAGTGGGCGTTCACCGCACCGTTCGTGTGTGGTGCGACCAACTTGGGCGAGGCGCTGCGCCGCATCTCTGAGGGCGCGGCCATGATCCGTTCCAAAGGCGAGGCCGGTACCGGCAACGTAGTGGAAGCCACCCGACACATGCGCCAGATCCTCGGCGACATCCGGCGGGTGCAGAGCATGGGTGAAGCGGAACTGTTCAACGCCGCCAAAGAGTTTGGCGCTTCCTACGAGTTGGTGGCCGAGGTACATGCCTTGGGCAAACTGCCGGTCGTCATGTTCACCGCCGGCGGCATCGCCACCCCAGCGGATGCGGCCATGATGATGCAACTCGGCGCGGAGGGGGTCTTTGTCGGCTCGGGCATCTTCAAGTCCGGTGACCCGGTGAAGCGCGCACAGGCAATCGTGGCAGCGACGACCAACTACGACAACCCAGAGATCATTGCCGAAGTGTCGCGCGGTTTGGGCGAAGCCATGGTGGGCTTGAACATCGATACCCTGGCCCCGGACCAGCGGTTCGCCGGCCGCGGCTGGTGAACCTGCCGATCGGGGTGCTCGCCCTGCAGGGCGACTTCCGGGAACACCTCGCGGTGATGTCTGACCTGGGGTGCGATGCCAGGGCAGTGCGCACCCCAGGCGAACTCGCGGCAGTGGCCGGCTTGATTATTCCTGGCGGTGAATCCACCACGATGTCGCTGCTGGCCGAACGTCTGGGCATGCTCGAGCCCTTGCGGGCGGCGGTGCATGCGGGTCTGCCGATGTACGGCTCGTGCGCCGGCATGATCATGCTTGCCTCGCAGGTGCTCGGCGGTCGCGCCGACCAACACACGCTGGCCGCCCTCGACATCACCGTCCGGCGCAATGCCTTTGGCCGCCAGGTGGATTCCTTCGAAGCCGATATCGACCTGCCCGCGGTGGGGGAACCTCCCGTGCGCGCCGTGTTCATCCGCGCGCCATGGGTGGAGCGGGTAGGCCCGCAGGTGTCGGTGTTGGGAGTCGTGGCCACCGGCCCGGCGGAGGGTAGAGTCGTGGCAGTGCGCTCAGGTGCGGTGATGGCCACGTCATTCCACCCTGAACTCACCGGCGACACCCGCGTTCACGCCATGTTCAAGGATCTTGTGGCCGAGCGTGTGGAAGCCACCGGCGACGCTTACCACCTGGCGCCTGACGCCTGACGACCGAAAGGATCACCCATGAGCGGCCACTCCAAATGGGCCACGACCAAGCACAAGAAGGCCGTGATCGATGCCAAGCGGGGCAAGCTCTTCGCCAAACTGATCAAGAACATCGAGGTCGCCGCGCGGCTCGGCGGTGGCGACCCCGACGGAAATCCCACGCTGTATGACGCCATCGTCAAAGCCCGCAAGAACTCCGTACCCATGGACAACATCGAGCGCGCCATCAAGCGCGGCTCAGGGGCCGAAGCCGGGGGAGCAGACTGGCAGACCATCATGTACGAGGGGTACGGCCCGGCGGGTGTGGCCATCCTGATCGAATGTCTCACCGATAACCGCAATCGCGCGGCCTCGGAGGTACGCATCGCCATGACCCGCAACGGCGGCACGATGGCCGACCCTGGGTCGGTGTCATATCTGTTCCATCGCAAGGGCGTGGTGATGGTGCCCGCGGCGGACGGGCTGACCGAAGACGACGTGCTGATGGCAGTGTTGGACGCCGGCGCCGAAGAGGTCAACGACCTCGACGGGACCTACGAGGTGGTCAGCGAAGCCACCGATCTCGTGGCCGTGCGCAGCGCGCTGCAAGCTGCCGATATCGACTACGACTCGGCCGAGGCGGCATTTGTGCCAAGCGTGGAAGTACCGCTCGACGCCGATGGCGCCGCCAAAGTGTTTCGGATCATCGAGGCGCTCGAGGACTCCGACGAGGTGCAAAACGTGTACTCCAACGCCGACGTGTCCGATGAGGTACTCGCAGAACTCAACGCTTAGGCGATCACGAAGGCCTCAGGTTGGGGTCTTATGGGCAACAATGTGTTCGGGCGACTAACGTGTTTGTTACCACCTGCCACGTGCCCACAGCGTTCCGGCGAAGGAGATCCTGGTGACCCTCGACGATGGTGCATCGGAGGAGCAGTCAGACACCGCTGCCGCACAGCAGCCCGTGGACCCTGCTGCATCTGATGACACAGACCCACCAGCTCCTGATGACACGGCTGAGCCGGTGGCACCCAGGCGCATGTCCGGTTGGGATTTCGCCACCTGGCGGGCGGCCTCGGACGATCCCGTGATGCGCTCGACCATCATCGGGTTGCTCGTGACTGAGTCGGCACCGGATTTTGCCACCCTGCGGGATCGCTTCGACCGGGCCAGCCGGCAGGCGACTGTGCTGCGCCAGAAAGTGATTGAGGGACCGCTGGGATACGAGGCACCGCGGATGGTCATCGATCGTGATTTCGATCTGGACTTTCACCTGCGCCGATTCCGGATGCCAGCCCGTTCCAACTGGACTGATGTGCTGGACGAAGCGCGCCGCCAAAGCATGACCGACTTCGATCGCGACCGGCCATTGTGGCGGGTCACGGTGTTGGAGGGTCTGCCGGACGGCAAGGCAGTGGTGATTGTCAAGTTGCACCACGCGATTGCCGACGGCCAAGGCGCGGTGATGCTCGGTGCTGTGTTGTTCGATTTCAGCGCTGACACACCCGACCTCGGTCCTATGCCGGACGAGCCGGTAGCACCGGACTTGGGTGATGCCGGTTTCGTTGATGCCATGGTGCGCGACAACCTGGGCTGGGTGGCGCGCACCGCTTCCGACGTGGTGCGCGGACTGGCTCCGGCCTCGTTGGCCGCGATGAAGGACCCCGGCGCCATGATGCAGCGCATGCTGCGCACCACCGGTTCCATCCTGCGGTTCACCAAGATCCCACTCGGTCCGCTCTCCCCGTTGATGATCGAACGCAGCATCAACTACCACTTCGACACCTTCGACTTGTCCTTCCGAGACATCAGAAGCGCGGCCAAAGCCAACGACGGCACTGCTAACGATGTGTTCCTCACCGCCATCGCCGACGGGCTAGGCGAGTATCACCGCCGGATGGGCAAGCCGGTGGACAAACTGCGCGTCAACATGCCGATCAGCCTGCGTACGCCTGATTCCGATCTGGACAATGCCGTCACCATCGCCCGTTTCGAACTGCCCGTTGCGGGCGTGGACGTCGGTCACATCATGAGCGAAGTGGGAGCCACCGTGACCAAGTGGCGTCATGAGCCGGCCCTGGAATATATGAACGAGATCGCCGAACTCTCGCGCCTGATCCCCACCGAATTGATCTCGGCAGTTGCGCAAGCCAGCGATGTCACCGCCTCCAATGTGCCGGGGGTGCCCGTACCCGTGTGGTTGGCCGGTGCCCAGGTCACGCGGATGTACCCGCTGGTGGCGACGCTGGGGGCAGCTGTCAACGTCACCATGCTCACCTACAACGGAACTGCTTCGGTAGGCATCAGCAGTGACGATGCAGCTGTGGACGACCGCCAAGAACTAGTCCGGTGTCTGCGTCAGGGTTTCCGCACTGTGACGGGCAAGCCCGTGCATACCGGAACCCCACTCACCCGTCGACGCGCGAAAAAGTCCGCTACCACCTGAACGCAGCTCGACACCGCTGTGGATAACATCGGCGGACGCTGAAACTGGGGTAAGGTAATCGAACACGTGGCCGAATAAGCCACTCATCAGTCAACCCTGCGGGAGGACCACATGCGGGTGCTCGGCGTTGATCCGGGCCTGACGCGATGCGGCATCGGCATCGTCGAGGGCGCACCCGGCCGCCGCATGTCTTTGGTGCACGTGGAAGTTGTGCGCACATCCCCAGAGTCCACCCTGGGGGCTCGATTGGCAGCAATCGATGACGCTGTGACGTCGCTCCTGGCTCGATTCAATCCCGACCAAGTGGCGGTGGAAAGAGTATTCAGCCAACACAACGTCGGCACTGTGATGGGGACCGCGCAAGCGGCTGGGATCTGTGTTCTGGCCGCACACCGCGCCGGCTTACCCGTGTCGATGTACACCCCGACCGAGGTGAAAGCTGCGGTCACGGGGGCTGGTCGGGCTGACAAAGCCCAGGTCGGGGCCATGATCATGCGGATTCTCGGCGGCGCCGAAGTTCCTGGACCGCCTGATGCCGCGGATGCTTTAGCGTTGGCGATCACCGATGTGTGGCGCGGCTCCGGACAGCGGCGCCGCCTTGCGGCACACCTGGGCAACAAGGCGTCCATGCCGGCTGGCGCAGGTACCGGGGGAGCGTAATGATCACATCTGTGCGTGGTACCTGCCTGTCGGTTTCCGCAGAGTCTGCGGTGATCGAAGTGGG
>CAZVKB010000009.1:15700-45105 GCA_964627505.1 uncultured Actinomycetes bacterium
CCGCGCTCTCTGTCTCCGCGTTGTTGCGCCGCGCACTGACCAAACTGGATCGAGCATGACCGACCCAACCAACGACCGCACCGCGCAAGAACGCCTCGTCGGGGCCGCCGCGGACAGCGAGGATCTGGAAGTCGAAGGTGCCCTGCGGCCCAAGACGCTCGCGGATTTCGTCGGTCAGGAACGAGTGCGGGCGCAGTTGGGTTTGGTGCTCGCCGCTGCCCGCCGCCGCGGCCGGGCCGCGGATCATGTGTTGCTCAGCGGACCGCCCGGCTTGGGCAAAACCACCCTGGCCATGATCATCGCTACCGAACTCGGTGCCCCGATTCGGATCACGAGCGGTCCGGCGATCCAACACGCCGGCGATCTGGCAGCGGTGCTCACCAGTCTGGAACCAGGCGAGGTGCTGTTCCTCGATGAAATCCACCGGATGGCACGACCTGCCGAAGAGATGCTCTACATGGCGATGGAGGATTTTCGGGTGGACGTCGTGCTGGGCAAAGGACCCGGCGCCACCGCTATTCCCCTGGAGTTGGCACCGTTCACCCTGGTGGGGGCCACCACGCGCGCCGGCTTGTTGCCAGGGCCGCTGCGAGACCGTTTTGGTTTCACCGGTCATATGGACTTCTACGACCCGGCCGATCTTGAAGTGATTCTGCGGCGTTCAGCAAATCTGCTCGGCGTCTCGCTCGATGATGATGCGGCTGCTGAAGTCGCCGGTCGCTCTCGAGGGACACCGCGAATCGCCAACCGACTGCTGCGTAGAGTGCGCGACTTCGCGGAAGTGCATGGCGATGGGCGCGTGCGCTTGTCTGTGGCGCACGAGGCGCTCGCCCTCTACGACGTTGACGAGTTGGGCCTCGACCGACTCGACAAAGCCGTGATGCACGCATTGCTGCGCCAATTCAACGGCGGTCCGGTGGGTTTGAGTACGTTGGCGGTGGCCGTGGCAGAGGAAGCCGAGACCGTGGAAACGGTCAGTGAGCCGTTCTTGGTACGCCAAGGTCTGCTGGTGCGGACTCCCCGCGGACGGGTGGCGACAGCGGGCGCTTGGCGACATTTCGGGATGGAACCACCCGCCTCTGAGGCAACCCTTTTCAGTTGATCATGGCAGCGCGGTCAGCCGCTACCAAAGACTGTGGCTGGGGCCAGTTAGGATTCCCCCGATACCTACGCTGGAGGATTTGTGAACTCCCTGTTGCCTGTGCTGTTCATAGTGGTGATTTTTGCTGCCTTCTACTTCATGGTGGTGCGCCCGGCTCGACAGCGGCAACTTGCCGCGCAACGGGTTCAAGCGGCGCTCACACCAGGCCAAGAGGTCATGACCACCGCCGGTATCTTCGGCATTATCACCGAAGTGCACGACGACCGGGTGGCGCTGCAAGTGGCCCCCGGTGTGGAGTTGTCCTACGCGCGGGCGGCCATCGCTGAGGTCATTAGTGAGCCTCTTGGCACCGGGCAGGACGCCCCAGCGGTCAGCGGCGATGCCGAGGACGAATCACCCGAGTCTGCTGAGGGAAGTCGCTGAAGATGGCCGGAGCGCCGACGAAATACCGACCCGTACGGGTCTTGATTTTCTTAGTCGTCTTGCTGGTGGGGATGTCTGCGTGGACGTTTTGGCCAGGTACCGAGCACACACCGCGGCTCGGCCTGGACCTCAAGGGCGGCACGCAGGTCACTTTGGTGCCCCGCGCCGTGGGGGAGTCCGCGACAATTTCCGATGTTGCCCTCAAGCAGTCGGTGGAAATCATCCGGCAACGAGTGAACGCGTTTGGGGTAGCGGAAGCCGAAGTCACCACGCAGGGTTCCGGAGACAATGCCGCGATTGTGGTGTCCGTCCCCGGCGTGAATCAGCAGGAAATCGCCGAACAGATCAGCCAAACCGCGCTGCTGGATTTCCGAGCCGTGCAAAACATTGTGGCTCCCACCCCACAAGCTCCGCCTGAGACCCCGTACACCGGCACAGCTCCCGTGCAGGCCGACACTGAAGCCGATCCGGCCTTGTTGGAAGCGCTGGCCTACCTGGATTGCACCGCGCCGGAGAATCTGCAGGGCGGCACCCCCGACGACCCGGCCAAGTGGATCGTGACCTGCGACAAGAGTGGCCAGGCCAAATATTTGCTGCAACCGGCATTCCTACGCGGCACCAACGTCACCGATGCGCAGGCCAATCTGCCGCAACAGGGCGGGGGCGGCTGGCAGGTGGATCTCACCTTCGATTCCGAGGGTGCAACTGCGTTGGCAGAGACTTCTAGCACCCTGGTAGGCCTGCAGCCTCCGCAGAACCAGTTCGGCATCGTGCTCGACGGGCTCGTCACCTCCGCACCCCGATTCCAGCAGGCAATCCTCGGAGGCCAGGCTCAGATCACTGGCACGTTCACAATCGAAGAAGCCCAGGAACTGGCGAACATCCTGCGGTACGGCGCCCTACCTGTGACTTTGGAGATTGCCGAAGTCACCACCGTGTCGCCGACACTGGGCAGCGATCAGCTCCGGGCGGGCCTGCTCGCGGGTGCGATTGGCCTCGTGCTGGTGGGGCTCTATTTGATTTTCTACTATCGCGCGCTGGGCTTTGTGGCGGTGTTGAGTCTGCTGGTCGCAGCGCTGATGACCTACACCACGTTCGTCATCCTGGGGCGCACGATCGGGTTAGCCCTGACGCTTGCCGGGGTGGCCGGCGCGATTGTGGCGATCGGGATCACCGCGGACTCGTTTGTGGTGTATTTCGAGCGGATCCGCGATGAAGTGCGTGATGGCCGCAGCCTGCGGTCGGCCGCCGAGGTTGGTTGGATCCGGGCACGACGCACCGTCCTGGCAGCTGACTTCGTGTCGCTGCTCGCGGCTGTGGTGCTGTACGTGATCTCGGTCGGCAACGTTCGGGGATTCGCCTTCGTGCTCGGCCTCACCACCGTCATTGACGTGATCGTCGCCTTCCTGCTCACCCGACCGTTGGTGTCGGTATTCGCCCGCACGTCATGGTTCGCGCGCGGCGGCGCACTCACCGGGGTAAGTCCGAAAAGGATGGGTGTGGACCATCCCGACGAGGAACCTGTGTTAGTTAAGGAGAAGGTGTCCAGTGTCTAGGGTGGGTAATTTCACGACGCGAGTACATCGCGGTGAACTGTCGTACGACTTTGTTGGCAGGACCAAACTCTGGTACACCATCTCGGCGGTGATCCTGCTCATAGCTATCGGCGGGCTGCTCTTTCGCGGCTTGAACTTAGGCATCGAGTTCCGCGGTGGCGCCGAATTCGTCACCCCATCTGTGGCGTGCTCCACCGCGCAGGTCGAAGAGGTAGCGCAAAGCGTCGGTGCGAAAGACATCATCACCCAACAGTTGGGCGATGATCGTATCCGGGTGCAGACCGAAGCGCTGTCGGTGAATCAGAGCACCGACATGCTCAACGGACTCGCCGCAGCGTGTGGCACCACCGTCGACGACATCAGAGTGCAACTCGTGGGGCCTACATGGGGGGGCGAAATCACGAAGAAGGCGCTGACCGGGCTCGTGGTGTTCCTCATTGCTGTGGGGATCTTCCTGTCGATTTACTTCGAGTGGCGCATGGCGCTCGCCGCGATGGTCGCACTGGTGCACGACGTGGTGATTACCGTGGGCATCTACGCCTTGGTGGGTTTTGAGGTGACTCCGGCCACCATCATCGGTGTGCTGACGATCCTGGGCTTCTCTTTGTACGACACCGTGGTGGTGTTCGACAAAGTGAAAGAGAATACCCGCGGGATTTTGGGGCAGAGTCGCATGACCTACAGCGAAGCGGCCAACCTCGCCCTGAACCAGACCTTCATCCGATCGGTCAACACGTCCATTGTGGCGCTGCTACCCGTGGCCGCGATTCTGTTCGTCGGTGTCGGCCTCCTTGGCGCCGGTACGCTCAAGGATCTCGCCCTCGCGCTGTTCATCGGGTTGTTGGCCGGCACCTATTCATCGCTATTTGTGGCCACCCCGTTCCTGTGCCAACTCAAAGAACGCCAGCCGAACATCAAGGCACTGCAGGCCCGCGTCATGGCGCGCCGCGCTGGAGGGCGTGGCACCACGGGCGCCACTGCCGGTACCGATTCCGCTTCCGGCACCGGATCGGGTGGTTCGGGCGGTGCGGGTGCTGTGGGCGAAGGTTCCGAAGTGCTGGCTGCGGGAGCAGCGGCCACCCTCGTCAGCGAACGCAAAGAAAGACCGCACCGCTCCTCCGGTCCGCGTAATCAACCCAAGCGCACACCGCGCAAGAAACGCGGCTAACCGCTCTGGCGGGGGAGGCTGGTCCGCGAGAGGTTGGCCAGAGCCTGGCTAGCCTTGCGGCGCCCCTACTGCCGCAAGATCGGCCGCGTCAAGCAGGTCGGTCCCCCTTCGCCTTTGTTGATTTCGCTCGCCGGATACGTGTGGACCGTCACACCTCGTGCCGCAAGTAACTCCGCGGTCTGCTCGTTGCCCTCGGCCATCACCACGACTCCCGGGGACACCGCCAGCACGTTACATCCGAGTGCGGCATAGTCCGCATCGGACACACTCACCCATGAGATGCCACGCGCGGCCAACGCCCGCAGCAACGGCACCGGCGCCAATCGCTCGTAGACGACGGCGAGGTCAGCGCGCACAGGCGACACCGCACTCATCAAATGCAGGCAGTATTCGGGACCCAGGTCATGCGGGAGATCGAATGTTTCGACCTCGACGCCTTCGGGTGCGAGAAGCTCCCGCAGTTGTGCCACAGCGGCGTCGTTCGTGCGATACGACCGCCCTACCGCCACAGTGTGGTCATCGAGCCAGAACATGTCGCCGCCGTCCGCGGTGGCGTTGTCGGTGAGGCGCCCGTACATGGGTACTCCAACGACGGCAAGTTCGGCTGCCAGCACCGGCGGTTCTCCCGCCCGGACGGTCTTGGCAGCCCGCAATGCGATGCCGCCACGGGCGGTCATCCACACCGGGTCGTAGGTGAAGCAGGAGTCGGGCAAGTCGCTATTGGCAGGTAGCCGCACCACCTCGCAATTCAGTGACACGAGGAGGTCGACGAATGTTTCATGTTGTTGGCTCAGCAATTCCACATCCAACGGTTGTGACCAGTGGGCAGATGCGAAGTCGCTTGCGGGGTCGGGCGGTCGCACTGCGACTCGGCGCAGTGGGGCCACGCTGGATCTCACACCAAAACCGGACATGTGGAACCTCCTGCTGGTCGGAGCGATTCCGCCTGCGGCCACCTGGGCGGACGGATATCCACGGTAGCGGCAAGAAGGCGTTCAACCCGATTGGAGGGATGGTGATCATGTTCCGTCCACCGACTGTCGCCTTGCTAGCCTGACCCGCATGTTCGCGCAAACAGACTTAATGACTCGTCGATCCCTCGCCGCGAGATATCTCGCTGCGCCTGCACTGCTCATCGCTTCGATCGTGGTTGTCGTTGGCTGTTCGTCTGCGCAGTCCGCGCCGACGACTTCGGCCAGCAGCAGCACTGCCACGGCCGCAGTCGCCACCGGGACCGAGTATGTGGTGACCACCCAACTGAACAGCGCAGCGAATGACCTCACCCGGATTGGCCCCAACGATGAGCACTTGTTCGGCTGGAATTTGCTGGTGGGTACGGGCACATTTCAGGGCCAACCGGTCGACGTGCGGTTGCAGGGTTCGGTGAACTACACCAACGGCAACGGCCCGTTTGGCGATTTCCTGCAGTTGATCGCCTCCGACGGTTCCCGAATCGCGTTCTCGGTGCAGGGACAAGCAACCCAGACCGACATATCGCAATTGGACGCGGACTTGACGTTCATCGGGTCCAGCGGAGCGTTCGCGGGTCTATCTGGCAACGGGATCTTTCGGGCCACCCGTACTGCTGAGGTAGGTGCGCCGGTGGAAACCACGATCACCCTGAACCTGACCAGTAGTTGATTTCTGTCGGAGGTGGTTTCTAGCGTGAGGGTGATCGCATCACACTGACGTTCGCGGGAGGGGACGATGGCGAATTTCCGATTGCTCGGTCGTGTGCACGTCAAAGTGGAACTCGAGGATCGACTGGCGGAGCAGGTCTATTCTTGGCTTCGCAGCAAAGTGCCACGTCCAGACGCGCTTGAGCCAAACGCCATCTGTGATGTGGGCGGTGGAAACTCGGCTGTCTGGTTGCGTATTGATCGTCCCGACGGCGCCCGAGACAGTCGGTTCCGGCTCCGCGAGCATCATGGGTGGACCAGCACGCTGACGGCACACATCCCGGCGCACGAGCGGTTGGACGCCATGGTGTGGCTAGATGTGGATGCCCCCACAGATCACACCTACTCGGCTGTTCCGCGCCTCGCTCGCTTCATCTTGGACACAATCAGTGTTTTCGATGCAGATGCCGAGTTGCGTGCGGCACCTTCAGTGGTTCCAGCCTCTGACATCGACAGCCTTTCGGACGTGCTGTGTGACACCCTGCGGCGGGGACCAGCAATCGTTGCGGCGACACCAGAGGACTCCACACCCTCAGACTGGCGGACATTCATCGCAGCCTGCACGGCGGAGACAGTCGGGATGGCCAGCGTTTTCGTGCTAGACGCACACGCTGCGGCAGCACTTGCAGAGGTGCTTGGGACTCGCTTCGCCGTTCCTTCAGGAGCGATCCGCACATATCTACCTGGGGTAGATCCTGCTGTCGATGTTGATGCCCGACGCCATCTGATCATGGGCTCCCACCGTTTGCGACAGGAATCCGTCGGACACATCCGCACGGTGTTAGCCCGCATGGCTCGCAGTCAACAAACTAGACAGCCGCTCCCTGATGACATCAAGCGACTCGGTGCCCACTTGACCAATGTGGAGGATTCCCTGCTGGTCCAAGTGGCGTCAGCGGGCAATATCGCTGCGCCGCCGCCGGATCTGGCGACGTCGTCAGATGCCACAGACGCCACAGTTCGAGAATCCGTTCGTGGGCATCAACCGCCTCGACGGCGTTCACTCACTCAACTCGTGGAACTTTGGCCATTTCTGCCCTCCGTGCAGCGATTGCGTCTCCCTATTCCGGGTGCCCTGCTTGGACAGCAGACTCCGCCAGGGATCGTCATCTCACCCGTGCCCCCGGCGGCCGCGCCGCCTCCGGCCGATGTTGCGGACTCCACTCCGCAGCCGACTGCGGAAGCCACGCCATCGGACGCTGAACGGTCAATGGCGCAATTCTGGCCAATTGTCGAGAGTGGTATGGCGGAGTTGGGCCGTGATGCATCCTCGCCTGAGTCCGTGCGCGAACTCATAGAACTGGCTCGTCGGGGGATTGCTGCCGAAAGTTATTGGCCTGCGCTCAAGCAAAGTCTGACGGAGAAGACCGCCGAGATCGAGACAGTGTCGGCTGAATTGCACTTCATCCAGGAGCAAGCCAACGATCTCCAACTTGAACTTGCCGAAAGTGAGGAACAAGGTTCGCGACTTGCTGATCAGGTCGCGTATTTGCGCCAGCAATTGACACATCTGGGTCACGCAGACCTGGCGTGGCTGCAACCGCCAACTGAGTCGATCACGAAGTTCCCGTCGGACTATTCCGAATTGCTCACGATGTTGGCGGAATTGCCATATGTGGCGTTCACCGGCGATCGGGCGAGCGTCCTCGACCTTGCCGACCATGACCCGATGGGTAGTTGGGCACGGAAAACCTGGGAGGTGCTTCTGGCGTTAAGCGACTACGCGAGTGCCAAAGCCGACCGCTCATTCGTTGGTGGCTTCTACGACTATCTGAGCAACGAAGTCGTCGCTGGACGCAAAATTGCTCGCCACAAATTGGCAGGGAACGAAAGTGACACGGTTGATGCCCGTTGGGCTGACCAACGCACGTTTCGGGTCCCGAAAACGGTCGATCCCCGTGGCGAGATGTATATGGAATCCCACGTTCGAATCGCCACCAAGAGGTCCACATCTCCTCGGCTCTACTTTTTTGACGCCACCGGCAGAGATCAGCAGATCTATGTGGGTTATATCGGACGACATCTCACGAACACCAAATCCCATTAGCCGTCGCCTGCAATAACCGCGGGGCTGGAACCGCACATGCTGGTGGGCGCGTAGACTCACGACATTCCAGGCGACCACGGAGGTGAGCATGACCAGTGATGTCACCCCAGTGAATCTTGGTGCCGCTGACGTCGGTCACCGACATCGCCGACTGTCTCGGTTGTCGCGACTGGGAGGCGGACGCAGCGGCGATCCGATGATGGATCCGGTGAAGAAGTCCCTGAAGCGATTTCACCCCAAAACTGACTGGGACTCCCTGGATCGAGCCTTTGAGGTAGCCGCCTACTGTCACCGCGATCAGTTGCGCAAATCCGGCGAGCCATACATCACCCACCCGGTGGCCGTTGCTGAGATTCTGGCCGAATTGGGCATGACCGGTCCCACGATCGCAGCCGCACTCTTACACGACACGGTCGAAGATACTGAGTACAGCTTGGAGATGCTGCAAGCGGACTTCGGCGAAGAAATCGCCCACCTAGTCGACGGGGTTACCAAACTCGACAAGGTCAAATACGGCTCGTCGAGTGCCGCTGAAACGGTCCGCAAAATGGTCGTCGCGATGGCCCGGGACATTCGGGTGCTCGTGATCAAACTCGCCGACCGACTGCACAACATGCGGACTCTGGGTGCGATGCCACCGGCCAAACAGGTCAGCAAAGCCCGGGAGACCCTCGACATCTACGCTCCCTTGGCCCATCGGCTGGGCATGAACACCATCAAGTGGGAACTCGAAGATCTCGCATTCGCCACCTTGTATCCCAAGATGTTCGACGAAATCTCGCGCCTTGTCACCCAGCGGGCCCCTGGTCGGGAAGAGTATCTGCAACACGTGCTGGCGGAAGTAGACGCTGATCTGCGTCGTTCCCGAATCAAAGCGACCGTGACCGGGCGGCCGAAGCACTACTACTCCATCTATCAAAAGATGATTGTGCGCGGCCGGGACTTTGCTGAGATCTATGACCTCGTCGGGGTCCGGATTTTGGTGGACACGATCCGGGACTGCTACGCGGTCTTGGGCATTCTGCACTCACGCTTCAGCCCGGTGCCGGGGCGGTTCAAGGACTACATCGCGATGCCCAAGTTCACGATGTACCAATCGCTGCACACCACGGTGATCGGGCCTGAGGGCAAACCGGTGGAAATGCAGATTCGCACTATGGACATGCACCGAACCGCGGAGTTCGGGGTGGCGGCGCACTGGCGGTACAAGCAGCAGGAGGTCGGCGGGAAGCACGGCCCAGACGACCTCGGTTGGCTGCGGCAACTGCTGGAGTGGCAGCGAGAGGTGGAGGATCCCGACGAGTTTCTCGACGGTCTGCGCTACGACCTCGGTACTTCCGAAACATACGTCTTCACTCCCCGTGGAGATGTGGTGGCGCTGCCCGGTGGTTCCAGCCCAGTGGACTTCGCGTACGCGGTCCACACCGAGATCGGTCACCGCTGCGTGGGGGCGCGAGTCAACGGCAAACTCGTACCGCTGGAGAGCACCCTCAACAATGGCGATGTGGTCGAGATCTTCACCGCCAAGTCCGAGACTGCCGGACCCAGCCAAGATTGGCTGCGCTTTGTGGCGTCCAACCGGGCGCGCAGCAAGATCCGCGCCTGGTTTTCCCGCGAGCGCCGCGGTGAGGCGGAAGAGAAAGGACGCGAATCCCTGATTCGGGGGCTGCGACGGCAGAACCTCCCCATCGCCCAAACCGTGGATGGCCCGGAATTAGCGGCCATCGCGGTGGACCTGCACCACGACGACATCGCTGCTCTGTTCCGCGCCATCGGTGAGCATCGAGTGTCGGTCGAGACGGTCGTGGAGCGCCTTGTGGCGGCTCGCGGCGGACCAGATGCGGCAAACGACGACGCCGCGGAAGCACTCAACCCGGTCAACCTGCGCCGGAAAGGTGGCAGTGCCGAACCGTCCGGGCCGGTGGGGGTATCGGTGTCCGGTTCCGACGATGTGTGGGTGAAGCTTGCCAAGTGCTGCACCCCGGTACCTGGGGATGAAATCGTCGGCTACGTCACGCGCGGCCACGGAGTGTCCGTGCACCGCACCGACTGCGCAAACCTGCCGAGCATGGAAACGGAACCGCAGCGGTTTGTCGATGTGCGCTGGAACCCGGCCGCGAACTCCTCTTTCTTGGTCAATATTCAAGTGGAGGGGCTCGACCGCGCCGGGCTGCTCTCAGATGTCACCCGCGCGTTGTCCGAGCAGCACGTAAACATTCTGGCCGCGACAGTGTCCACCTCCCGCGACCGGATCGCCTACTCCAAGTTCACCTTCGAAATGGGCGCGCCACAGCACCTTGGGGCAGTGCTCGCCGCCGTCCGCAACGTCGAAGGCGTGTACGACACCTATCGGGTGTAGCGAGCGTGCTGCAGCGGGGCCAAGCGTCAGGCGTACTTGCGGGCAGCCGCCAGGAGTTCTCGCTGTGCTGCGAGGTCTGCCGCCACGGCCGTGGTGTCACCGCCCGCTGCTGTGATTTTGGCCAATTTAGCCTCTAGATCCGCCACCGACTTTTCATACAACGCCACCATGGCGTTCGCCCGCGCATTCTTCTCCGGGTCGGACTTGCGCCACTGATCCTGTTCGGCCGACTTGATAGCGTCTTCCACCTTGGCCATGCGCGCGTCCAACTTGGGCTTGTCCGCCCGCGGCACGTGTCCGATGCCAGCAAATTCAGATGCCAGCGTCCGGAACTTCCGACGGGCCACCTTGACATCCTTGATCGGCAGCAGTGCCTCCGCTTTCTGTACGACCTCGCGTTTTGCGGTCAAGTTGGCGGTCCACTCGGCATCACGCGCCGACAACGCTGCTTTACGAGCGGCAAAGAAAGCGTCCTGAGCGGCCCGGAAACGCTTCCACAGGGCGTCATCGGCCGGTTTGCCGGCAAACCCGGACTTCTTCCACTTCTCCATCAGGTCGCGGTATGCGTTGGCACCTGCCACCCAATCGGTGGTGGTCGCGATCTCCTCGGCTTCCTTGATGAGTTTCTCTTTAGCAGCCTTGGCTGCTGACTGAGCTTTCTCAACTTCGGTGTGATGTTGCCGGCGAGCTTTGTCGAAAGCCGAACGTGCTGCACTCAGGCGCACCCAAAGTTCCTGTTCGGTGTCCCGGTCGAACCGCGGAATCGTCTTCCACTCGTCCACGATGGCCCGGAACCGATCGGCGGCCTTACGCCAGTTGTGTGAAGTTGCCAAACTTTCGGCTTCTGTCACCAAAGCCACGCGGCGTTCTGCTGCCTCGGCTTTGACGCGCTGACGCTCCTCGGCCAGGAAATCCCGGCGCACCTGCACGAGAAGTTCCAACTGATGCACGCGCTCAGCCAGGGCGCCGAGATCACCCACGACTTTGGGATCCAATAGCGCCGCCCGCACCCGTTCCACGGTGCGTTCGCCGTCCTCTGGACTCATCCGGCCTTCGGTGATTCGGTGGCCGGCGAGGTCCACATCCACGACGAGATCGTTGTAGCGCACGGCGTAGAAGCGCAAACCTTCGGCCGGATCCCCGGCGGTCCACTGGCCGACGAACAATTCGTTTCCGGTGGGCAGGGTGACAAACACATTTCCATCGCTGTCATAGCGGCCAAATGCGGTCGCCGCTTCGACAGCGGCATCCCCAGCCGTGTTCACTGCGGACTTCGCGGCAGGAGCAGATCCGGTTGCGCTTCCGCTCTCCGTCGATCCGGATTCAGTCTGTCGTGCACTGCGCATCATCTGCGAGGGTAGCGGCACGGATCGGGCCGGTGCGGGCGGCGACTGGGGCGCGGGCGGCGGAGCCGGCTGGACCTCGTGCGCGGCCACGGCCACCTCTGATGGGTGGTCGGTCTCGGTATCCATGGTGAATCCATCCCTCGTTCGTGGTGCTAGCAGCATGGGTCGATGCATTTGCACCGCACCACGCACTAGCCTAGGCGTGAGACTGCCTGACGTCCTTGCGTAGGGCATTGTGGCAGGCACACTGCCGTACCGAGCCGTTCGCCCGGCACGGCCGACGAGAAGGAGAACCGCCATGCACCGCGACGATCTTGGCACCCTGATCATCATGAACTCCCAGCAGGTCGAGGACATGCCCTGGGTGGAATCCGGCAAAGGCCCGGGTGTGAAGCAGAAGACCCTGTGGCAGTCGGGGTCGGTGCTGCTCGGGCTCATGCGGATCGAGCCAGGCAGCATCAACCCGGTTCACACCCACGAACACGCCCAGCACCACATTTTGGTGACGCAGGGGTCCGGCGAGATGCTGGGCAAGTCGGTGGACGCTGGCTCCTACGTCTACATTCCGCCTGGCACGGCCCACGGCGTCAACCATGTGGGACCCGAGGGGATCACCTTCTTCTACACCTACCGGCCAGTCGAGGGTGAGAAGCCTCGTGAAGCTTTACGCGGCCAGCATCCAGCGGTGTCCGACGCTCAAGCTGCCGTCGCGTTCTAGCGCACACGTGTTAGTTACCGGATTCCCTGCTGGCCCCTGGGGTACCAACTGTTTCCTCGTCGCCGAGCGTGAGGGCACGGACTGCTTGATCATCGATCCCGGCATGGGTGCGGTGCCCGACGTGCAGGAAGCGCTGTCCAAACATCGACTCACCCCGGTGGCCGTGGTGCTCACCCATGGCCATCTCGACCACACATTTTCGGTGACCCCGCTGTGCGACTCTGCGGACATCCCGGCTTACATCCATCCTGGCGATCGCGACATGGTGGCCGATCCGGCTGTGGGTTTTTCCCCGGACATGTTCGCCGCGGTGCGCCAGATCACGGGCGGTGATCTGGGCTGGCGGGAACCCGCCGATGTTCGCCTGCTCCACGATGGCATTTCGCTGGACCTCCTTGGGCTTCCGTTGACTGTGCGACACGCGCCGGGGCACACCCCCGGTTCCACTGTCTTCAGCGTGCCGGAGACCTCCGACACTCCGCCGCTGCTGTTCAGCGGAGATTTGCTCTTCGCCGGCAGCATCGGCCGCACCGATCTGCCTGGCGGCGATTCCGCGGCCATGATGACCTCACTGGCCACAGTCCTGCCGACCTACGCTGATGACACCGTCGTCCTCCCCGGTCATGGCCCCACCACCACCATGGCCGACGAGCGACGCACCAATCCCTACCTCACCGGAGCCGCACGACTATGACGTCAGCGTCCCCAGATGCCCAGGCAGCGCCTCGGGCCACAGTGCTTCGTGCCCCGAAAGGTGTTGCCGAGTATGTCGGTGTGGACGCCGACGCATTTCGTGCAGTGGCAGCCACGCTCACCCAAGCCGCGGTGCAGGCTGGGTATCGACAAGTGGAGTTGCCGATTTTTGAAGACACAGCGCTGTTTGTGCGCGGGGTGGGGGAGAGCACCGATGTGGTGAGCAAGGAGATGTTCACCTTCACCGACCGCGGCGGACGTTCCCTCACCCTGCGCCCGGAAGGTACTGCCGGCGCGATCCGGGCCATCATCGAGCACGGTCTCGACCGCGGCCAGTTGCCGGCGAAGCTGTCCTACGTGGGACCGTTCTTTCGGGCGGAACGGCCACAGTTGGGTCGCTACCGGCAGTTCGCCCAAGTCGGGGTCGAAGCGGTGGGATCCGACGATCCCGCCTTGGATGCCGAGGTGATCGCCGTGGCGGACACCGGGTATCGACGGCTTGGCCTGCGCAATTTCACTCTGCTTCTGAACTCCCTTGGCTGCGCCACCTGCCGAGCGGACTATCGAGCCGTCCTGGTGACCTATCTCGCTGGACTCGATCTGGATCCGGCTACCCGAGCCCGCGCCGAACTCAACCCGCTGCGAGTACTCGACGACAAGCGTCCTGAACTAGCCGCCGACATCGCCGCTGCACCCGTGCCAGTGGATCACCTGTGCGACGCCTGCCGCGAGCATTACGACTCGGTGCGCAACTACTTGCGCGCCTTGGGCATCACCTGGCAGGAAGCGCCACGGCTCGTGCGCGGGTTGGATTACTACACCCGCACCACATTCGAATTCAGCCACCACCAACTGGGTGCGCAGTCGGGGATCGGCGGCGGCGGTCGATATGACGGACTGATGGCTGAGCTCGGGGGCGCCGACCTCGGCGGCATCGGCTTCGGGCTCGGAGTCGATCGCACACTGTTGGCCTGCCGAGCAGAGGGCCTCAACCCGGGAGCCCTGGCTCGGCCTGACGTCTTCGGAATCGCCTTGGGCCCAGCAGCAAAGACCGCGCTGGTGGCGCTGTTTGGCCAACTGCGTGCTGCTGGCATCCACACCGACATGGCTTTCGGTGATCGCGGGCTGCGCGGGGCCATGAAAGCCGCCGGCAAATCCGGCGCCCCGTATGCTGTGATCCTGGGCGAGCGCGATCTCGCGGCCGAAGTGGTCACTCTGCGGGATCTTGACAGTGGAGAGCAACGCAGCATCACTCGCGCGGCGCTGATCGCCGAACTGTCCACGCTGACCCAAGCTCCCACCCGCGGTGTCCGCCGCACCGACCCCCAACTAGGAGGACCTCAGTGATTCGCGACCATATGGCCGGCGAACTGCGCGCGACCGATGCCGGTGCCGAAGTGCACTTGGCCGGATGGATCGCCCGGCGTCGAGATCACGGAGGTGTGGCATTTTTCGACCTGCGTGACGCCAGCGGCATCGTGCAGATCGTGGTGCGGGACGAGGCAGATGCGCACCGACTGCGCAACGAGTTCTGCGTGGCCGTAACCGGCACCGTCCGCCTGCGCCCGGAGGGCAACGCCAACGAGCAGCTCGCTACCGGCGCCATCGAGGTTGTGGTCAGCGAGTTTGAGGTGCTCAGCGAAAGCGCCCCGTTGCCGTTCCCCATCGACGAGCACGTGGATGTGGGGGAAGAAACCCGCCTGCGGTATCGCTATCTGGATTTGCGCCGCGCCGAACCGAACCGGATTTTGCGGATGCGCTCACACGTGAACAAGATCGCCCGCGACACGCTCGACACTGAAGGTTTTATCGAGGTTGAGACTCCGACCCTTACCCGTTCGACACCGGAAGGGGCACGGGACTTTTTGGTGCCCGTCCGTTTGCAGCCCGGCAAGTGGTACGCGCTACCGCAGTCCCCGCAGCTGTTCAAGCAACTGCTGATGGTGGGCGGCCTGGAACGTTATTACCAAATCGCCCGCTGCTACCGCGATGAGGATTTCCGCGCCGATCGGCAACCGGAATTCACCCAGCTCGATGTGGAAATGTCGTTTGTCAGCGCCGAAGACGTCATGGCCATCGGTGAGCGCGTCATCACCTCACTGTGGCAAGGAATCCTGGGGCACGAAATTGGGGCGATTCCGTGGATGACCTACGCCGATGCCATGGCCGCCTACGGCACCGACAAGCCCGATTTGCGATTCGGGTTGCCACTCACCGAACTCACTGACTACTTCCTGTCGACGCCGTTCCGGGTGTTCCAAGCTCCGTATGTGGGTGCCGTGGTGATGCCCGGAGGAGCCTCGCAGCCGCGCCGAACCTTGGATGCCTGGCAGGACTGGGCGCGGCAGCGCGGCGCCCGTGGCCTGGCCTACGTGCTGTTCACCGAAGACGGCCCGACTGGTCCGGTGGCAAAGAACCTGTCGGAATCCGAGCGGGCCGGCTTACAAAAGGCCGTCGGCGCTGAGGTGGGCGACTGTGCCTTCTTTGCTGCAGGCAAGCCGTCGGAGGCACGCGCCCTACTGGGTGCTGCCCGCCTGGAGATCGGTTCCCGGCTGAAGTTGATCGACCCTGATGAATGGTCATTCGTCTGGGTGGTCGATGCCCCCATGTTTGAAGAGATCGACCTGCCTGGCGGCGGGACCGGTTGGACCGCCGTGCATCACCCCTTCACCGCTCCCACCCCCGCGTGGGAGTCGCACTTCGAAGAGGCGCCGGACGAAGCCCTCGCCAGCGCGTACGACTTGGTGTGCAACGGCAACGAAATCGGCGGCGGCTCAGTCCGTATCCACCGCCGCGCGGTACAGGAACGGGTCTTCGATGTGCTCGGGATGGCGCCGGAAGAAGCGCGCGAACAGTTCGGGTTCCTGCTCGAGGCATTCAATTACGGGCCGCCGCCACACGGCGGAATCGCCTTTGGCTGGGACCGCATCGTGATGCTCCTGGCCGGTGCATCGTCGCTGCGGGACGTCATCGCGTTCCCCAAAACCGGCGCGGGATTCGATCCACTGACCTCCGCCCCAACCCCGATCACCGCCGCGCAGCGGGCCGAAGCAGGAATCGACGCCAAACCGGACACCCATCCCGAGACTCAATCCAGCAGCCGGGAGTGAGGTAGCTCCGCCATGGCCATCCACGTGCGTGACACCCATCTGATCGACGACGCCGGGGTGGTGCATCACGGCGATGTCGTGCTCGCCGACGACGGCTCGTGGCACCCGGCGGGTACCGGCGACGCCGGTTACGAGCAGATCGACGGACGCAACCTCGTGCTCACCCGCACTCTGCAGAACTGGCACACCCACCTGCCGATGACCTTGCAGCGCAGCTGGGCCGAGGGCCTGCCGCTCATGAGCTGGCTTGAGGGGTACATGTTCCCCTCTGAGCAGGTGCTCACACCCGAGCACATTGCTGCGGGCACCTGGGCTGCAGCCGCCGAAATGATCCGCACCGGCACATCGTTCGCCTGCGATATGTATTTCTTTCCCGACGTCATCGCCGAAGTCATGGCCGCAGCGGGATTGCGGGCCTTGGTGACGGGCGTCGTGACCGATTTCCCCACCCCGTCCTATCCCGACGGCCCAGTCCAGGCGCTGAGCCAACTCGAAACCCTCATCACCGCCGGCGCACCCGCACCGGACCGGATCGCTTTCGGGATCGGGACCCACTCCGTCTACACCTGCTCGCCGGAGAACCTGATCCGCTCGCGTGATGTGGCCGCACGCCACGGTGCACCGCTGCACATCCACGTGTCGGAAACCCATGGCGAAATCGACGATTGCCTAGCTATACGCGGGTCGACCCCCGTGCACTACTTGGAATCGCTGGACTTTCTGCAACCCGGTTTGGTGGCCGCGCACTGTGGCTGGTTGGAACCGGGCGAGGCGCACCTACTGGCCGCGCGTCACACCAAGGCGGTGTACTGTCCGTCGAGCAACATGAAACTTGCCACCGGCAGCACGATGCACATCCCCCACATGACCGAGGCCGAAGTCGATGTGCGACTCGGCACGGACGGGGCGGCGAGCAACAACTCCCTGGACATGCGCGCCGAAGCCAAGATCGCCTCGCTGCTGCAGCGACATGATCACGGCGACGCCACCCTGATGGATCCGGTGACCACGTGGCTGATGGCAACTCGCGGTTCCCAGGATTGGGTGTCGTGGAATCTTGATGACATCAGGATGATGCCTGCCGGCGCGCAGGGATCACGCCTGCTGAGCAACCTGCTCTACAGCAACGCCGATTGCGTGGACATGTGGGTGGCCGGCACAGCAGTGCGCCGCGACGGGGTCACCCTCACCGTCAATGAACGCACCGCCATCGCCGACCTTGAGCACGCGGCGGCCGACATTCAACATCTGTCCGGACGCCCGGAAGTGCCGCTGCCCACGTAGGGTAAGCGGTATGCGGCGGGCGAAAGTATCCTGCCGACCGGTGGCAATCGCAGCACAGGAGGACCACATGGCACGCATAGTGTGGGTGGCATTGGGCGCAGCAGGTGGGATCTATGCCTACCGCAAATCCAGTCGTGCCCTCGCCGATGCACGCGAGCGCGGGCTGGTGGGCAACGTCAACGCCGCGACCACCTCAGCCACCCATGTCGCAGGCAATGTCCGCACATTGGTGGCCAACTCGCGGCGGCGCGCAGAACAACGCGCAGGCGCCCACGACGGGGGAGTCACTGCCGGTAACCTACCTGCATGGAATCAGCCGAAATCAGACGACGCTTCCTCGACTTCTTCGCGCGCCGGGGGCACACCATCGTCCCCAGCGCCTCGCTGATTCTCGACGACCCCACCCTGCTGTTCGTCAACGCCGGCATGGTGCCGTTCAAGCCGTACTTCTTGGGCGAAGCGGTACCCCCATATGATCGCGCCACCAGCGTGCAGAAGGTCGTGCGCACACTCGATATCGAGGAAGTCGGCCGCACCACCCGGCATGCGTCGTTCTTTCAGATGTGCGGCAATTTTTCGTTCGGCGACTACTTCAAAGAGCAGGCCATTCCACTGGCCTGGGAGTTGCTCACCACACCCGTGGCTGATGGTGGCTACGGCATGGACCCGGAACGACTGTGGGTCACTGTGTACGAGGACGACGACGAGGCCGAAGCGCTTTGGCGTGACGTGGTGGGGGTGCCGGCGCAGCGCATCCAGCGTCGCGGCATGGCCGATAACTACTGGTCGATGGGCGTGCCAGGCCCATGTGGCCCCTGCAGCGAGATCTATTTCGATCGCGGCCCGGAGTATGGCCGCGACGGCGGGCCGGTCGCGGACGAGGACCGCTACCTCGAGGTGTGGAATCTGGTGTTCATGCAGTCGGCGCGCGGTGCCGGCGGCGGCAAAGACAAGTTTCCGATCCTGGGCGATCTACCTGCCAAGAACATCGACACCGGCATGGGTTTGGAACGGATGGCGGCGCTGCTGCAAGGTGTTGACAATATCTACGAAATCGACACCAGTCGCGCGGTGCTCGACGTGGCCTCCGGTTTGGCCGGCGTCACCTACGGCGCCGATGAAACCTCCGACATCGCCTTGCGGGTAGTCACCGATCACACCCGCACCTGCACGTTCCTGATCGCCGACGGCGTCCTGCCCAGCAACGAGGGCCGCGGGTATGTGCTGCGCCGGTTGCTGCGGCGGGTGGTGCGCAACATGCGCGTGCTGGGAACCAAGGACCCGGCGATCAAGACCCTGGTCACCACCGTGATCGAGTCGATGGCACCGCAATATCCGGAATTGCACAAGGAAGCCAGCCGCATCATTTCAGTCGCGGTAGGCGAAGAAGCCGCGTTCTTGGAGACCTTGACCAAGGGTGTCACCAGGTTCGAACAGGCCGTCAGCGTCGTGCGGGAGGCTGGCGGTGCGCAACTCGGCGGTGAGGATGCCTTCGCCCTGCACGACACCTACGGCTTCCCGATCGACCTCACCTTGGACATGGCGGCCGAAGTTGGACTTGAAGTCGACCGTGAGGGTTTCACCCGTTTGATGAACGAACAGCGGGAGCGGGCCAAGGCCGATGCCCGGGTCCGCAAGTCTGGCGTGACGGCCACCACGGTCTATCGCGACATCATGGCCAGCGGTGGGCGCACGGAGTTCACCGGCTACCACGACGTCACCACCGGCGCCACAGTCACCGGATTGGTGGCAGACGGGGCCGAAGTGTCGGTGGCGACCACCGGTCAGACCGTCGAAGTGGTGTTGGACCGCAGCCCGTTCTACGCCGAGGCCGGTGGCCAACTCGGTGATCACGGCCGCATCGATCTGGCCGACGGCACGGTGCTCGACGTTTTTGACGTGCAGGTGCCCGTGCCCGGACTGTGGATTCATCGCGCGCGGGTGGTGTCCGGTGAGGTCTACCAAGGCGCCGCAGCGGTTGGCACGATCGACATGGAACGACGTCGGGCGATCTCGCGTGCCCACACTGCGACCCACATGATCCACAAAGCATTCCGGGAGCACCTTGGCGACACTGCCACCCAAATGGGTTCGGAAAACGCGCCGGGGCGGCTGCGGTTCGACTTCCCGTCACCCACGGCGATCCCGCGCGACGTGCTCGAAGAGGTGGAAGGGCGCGTGAACGAGGTCCTGCTCGATGACTTGCCAGTGTTCGCCCGCCAGATGAACATCCACGAAGCTCGCGAGATGGGTGCGATGGCGTTGTTCGGCGAGAAGTACGGCGATCGGGTGCGCGTGGTGAGTATCGGGGACTGGGCGCACGAATTGTGCGGCGGCACACACGCGATGCGCAGCGGTCAACTCGGCGTGGTGTCGTTCCTGTCGGAGGGGTCGATCGGCGCCGGAGTGCGTCGGTTGGAAGCGCTGGTGGGTGCGGATGCCTACCGGTTCCTCGCCCGTGAGCACACGCTGGTGAACAACCTCACGGAACTGTTGAAAGTCCGTGCTGAGGACCTGCCCGAACGGGTCGACGCCCTGCTGACCAAGCTCAAGGCCGCCGAGAAAGAGATCAACACCTACCGTTCGGCGCAGTTGGCCCACAACGTCGAAGGCATCATCGGCACCGGCGCCGACATCGGCGTCTACCGGCTGTGGACTTTTGTGGCGCCGGCGGACCTCACCAAGGGCAATCTGCGGGAAGTCGTGTTGCGTGCCCGCGGCATGACCCGCAAGGAGATCCCGGTGGCGATCCTCGGTGCCACCGTCGAGCAGGGCAAAGTTGCGATCGTCGCGGCCGCCAACGACGAGGCCCAGTCCCGCGGACTCACGGCGCGCGAGTTGTTGCAGGCTGCGTTGCCGGCGATCGATGGCCGCGGGGGCGGAAAAGCAGATGTAGCCCAAGGCGGCGGCACCAACCCCGACGGAATTGATGCCGCACTGGCGGCAGCCGCCGAGTTTGTCAAGACCTTGCCGCAGGGATGAGTTTTCGGCGCGGGGTCCGGCTGGGGGTCGACGTCGGTTCCGTCCGGGTGGGCGTGGCGCGCTGTGACCCAGACGGAATTCTGGCGGTGCCGGTGGCCACCATCGCGCGCGATTCGGCTGGCCACACGGACATCGCCCAATTGGCAGATTTCGTGCGCGAGTACGACGCGATCGAGGTGATCGTGGGATTGCCGATCACGCTGTCCGGTGATTGGGGGGTCGCGGCTGAGACTGCTCACGACTTCGCGCGCACTTTGGCGGCTGTGCTCGCGGTGCCGGTGCGCCTGGTGGATGAGCGGCTGACCACGGTGTCGGCTCAACGCAATTTGCATGCCAATGGTAAAGACACGCGCACCACAAGATCCGTGATCGATCAGGCCGCAGCCGTTCTAATTGTGCAAACCGCAGTGGACACCGAGAAGTCCAGCGGCTCGCCTCCTGGAAGGGTTGTGGCACACGAATGAGCAACATCGGGTTGTCCATGGGCCCACCCAGCCGTGGTAAGGGATCGGCGAATCGGGCCAATCGGTCCAGCACTGCGGACGGAGTGGGTGGCGCTTCCGGTGGGGGAGGTGGGGGTGCTCCAACCGGCGGCGGTGGGGGTGGTCCGACGGGCGGGGGTGGGGGACAGCCGCCAGTCCCACCATTGCTGCCGAAGGGCAGCGCGGGTACACCACCGAAGCGCCGCAAGCGCCGCCGCGGTCTTGCCGCTTTCATCTCCTTCGTCGTCATAGTGGGCTTACTCGCTGGTGTCGCTGTGCTCGGGTATTTGGGTTGGCAGAAATTCCGCGGTGCGGACTACTCCGGTGAAGGCGCGGGCGTCGTGGTGGTGGTGATCGAACCGGGCGACTCGGTGACCGCCATCGCCACGGAACTCGCCGATTCGGGCGTGACGGCTAGCACCCAAGCGTTCGTGAACGCCGTGAGCAGTGCCGGCAATGGCTCTAGCCTGCAGCCGGGCACCTACCAGCTGCGCTCCAATATGAGTGCCGCGGCCGCGTTGGCAATGCTGACAGATCCCGCCTCGCGCGTGGTGGAGAAGGTGGTGGTCCCCGAAGGCGCCCGTGCGGCAGAAGTGATCGCCGAAGCGTCCAAGGTGACGGGGATTCCGGTGGCGGACTTCCAAGCCGTGCTCGACTCGCCAGGTGCGCTGAACCTGCCCGGCTACGCAGACGACAACGTCGAAGGTTTCCTCTATCCGGCCACCTATGAGATCGAGGCTGACTCCGATGCCACCGCGATTTTGAACCAGATGGTGGGCAAATTCAACGAAGTGGCCACCGCGATCGATTTGGAGAACCGGGCCGATGCCGCCGGGCTGGACCCATATGACGTGGTGATCACAGCAAGCTTGTTGGAGGCCGAGGGGATCCCAGCTGACTTCGGCAAGGTGTCGCGCGTCGTGGCAAATCGACTCGAAGAAGGTATGCCACTGCAGTTTGATTCCACCAGCAACTACGCCAGCGGCACCGACAACATCCAATTGACCGAGGCGCAGAAGCAGGACGATAACCCCTACAACAGCTACCTCAATTACGGCTTGCCGCCGACGCCCATCGGCCAACCCGGCGAGGCCGCGTTGGAGGCCGCATTGGAGCCGGAGCCAGGCAATTGGCTGTACTTCGTCACGGTGAATCCGACCACCAAAACCACCAAGTTCACGGCCAGTTACCAGGAGTTCCTCACGTACGTGCAAGAACTCAACGCCTACTTGCGTGCACAACCGTCGGCCTCACCGTAATCCGATGCGTGCTGCTGTCCTCGGATCGCCGATCGAGCACTCCTTATCGCCGGCGCTGCATCGTGCAGCGTATGCCGCAGCTGGGTTGTCATGGCGCTATGACCGCATTGAGCTGAGGGACGCGCAACTGTCAGACTTCCTCGCCACACTCACCGACGACTGGGCGGGGCTGTCGCTCACCATGCCGTTGAAAGTTGCGGCTGTGGAGCTGGCGGATTGGGTGGATCCGCAAGCGCAATTGCTTGGCGTCGCAAACACGTTGGTGTGTCCGCACGCCCCCGGGCGCGGGGCTCGGGCGGAGGGCTTAGCTGCCTACAACACCGACGTGTTTGGGATCGAGCGGGCGTTGACCTCCGCTGGTATTCACGAGGTTCCGCGAGGGGTGGTGTTGGGTGCTGGCGCCACTGCCCGTTCGGCGTTGGCCGCGCTGGCCAACATCGGCGCCGAGCACGTCACGGTGGTGGCCCGGCGGCCAACCGTGGCCGCTGACTTGGTGGCCCTCGGTCAAGCGTTGGGGGTGTCGGTACAGATTGCACCGTGGTCCGAAGTTGCGGACACCTGGCCTGGGAGCGCCTGGCCTGCGGACGAGCTCGCCGTCACGGTGTCGACTGTGCCCGCGGGTGCCGCAGATGAGGTGGCGGGGGCGTTGTCCGGGTATCCGCAGCCGCCGCGTGGAGCCCTCTTGGACGTGGTGTATCACCCGTGGCCGACTGCGCTGGCGGCTGCCTGGCCCGGCCAAGTGATCAATGGCCTGGAGATGCTGGTGTGGCAGGCCGTCGCCCAAGTCCGGTTGATGGCCGGCATCGAACCCGAGGTCGCAGCCATGCGGGCGGCGGTGGGTCTGCCGACTCCGGCATAGTCTCCGGATGCAAGGTGCGTGCTTTGCGGTGGTGGCAACACCGTGTTCTCACATACGGTGGTGTCAATACTGAGGAGGTGTCTGGGTGGCCAGTCTTGCTGACTATCTGCTCGCCAATGGTTTGGTGAATCGGGCAGACCTTGACCGCGCGGTTGCGGAAAGCATGTCGTCCAAGCGGGCACTGAGTCAGGTGCTGGTGGAACGTGGGCTGGTTTCCGAAGGCGCACTCGTGAAACTCGTGGCGACCCAATTGGGGATGCCGTACTACGAGCTGGCCGAACTAACGTTGGACGGTTCAGCCTTGGCGACGATTCCGGGCAGCCTGTGTCGGCGCTACACCGTGATTCCGATCGCTTTTGAAGACGGCAAACTGCTCGTGGCCATGGCCGACCCGGCAAACGTGGTGGCTCTGGACGATCTGCGTTCCACGGCCGCGATCGACATACGCCCTGGGGTGGCCACCCGCGGGGACATCATTGCCGCCATCAACCGGTACTACCGCTCTGAAGGTGAACTCGACGACATCAGCTTGGCCATTGATGCCGAGGATGAGGAGATCGAGGACCTCACCAATCTCAAGCAGGTGACCGAGGACGCGCCGATCGTCAAGTATGTCAACCTGCTGATCTCACAAGCCATCAACGACCGCGCATCCGATATTCACCTCGAACCGGAGGAGCATTCGTTGCGGGTGCGGTTTCGGATCGATGGTGTGCTGCATGAAGTGATGCACTCGCCGAAATCGATCCAGTCCGGGGTGATCAGCCGTCTGAAGATCATGGCCGACATGAACATCGCCGAACGCCGGGTCCCGCAAGACGGCCGACTCAGCGTGGCCACGCAGGGGTACAAAGTGGACTTACGTGTGGCCACGCTGCCGACGGTGTGGGGCGAGAAAGTGGTCATGCGGATCCTGGACAACTCCACGGCGATGCTCACGCTGGAACAACTCGGGTTCAGCGATCACAACTATCCGCGGTACCAAAACAGCTTCACCAAGCCCTACGGCATGGTGCTGGTGGTCGGCCCGACGGGTTCGGGCAAGTCGACCACGTTGTATGCAACGTTGAACATTCTGAACAAACCCGAGGTCAACATCATCACTGTTGAGGACCCGGTGGAATACCGCTTGCCGGGCATCAACCAAGTGCAGACGTTGCAGAAGGCGGGATTGACGTTCGCCTCGGCGCTGCGCAGCATTCTGCGTTCGGACCCGGACATCGTGCTGATCGGCGAGGTGCGCGACTACGAGACGGCTCAGATTGCGGTGGAGTCCGCGCTGACCGGTCACCTGGTGCTCACGACGCTGCACACCAATGACGCCCCGAGTGCGGTGACCCGACTTGTGGAGATGGGCATCGAACCGTTCCTGGTCGGTTCGGCGGTGGACTCGGTACTCGCCCAGAGGCTTGCGCGTCGGCTGTGCCCGAAGTGCGCAGAGCCGTACACACCCGATCCGGACACATTGCGGGCGGCCCGGTTCCCGTGGGATGAAGCCGAACCGGTGCCGACGCTGTATCGGGCGGTGGGTTGCTCGCACTGCTCGCGAACCGGCTACCGAGGTCGTTTGGCGTTGCACGAGTTCATGCCGATTACCCAGGAGATCGAGCGGCTCGCCGCGGCCCGGGCGTCGGCGGCGGACGTGGAGGAGGTCGCCATGGCCCAAGGCATGGTGAATCTGCGCAGCGACGGCATGGGCAAAGCGTTGGCTGGCAAGACGAGTCTGGAAGAGGTGCTGCGCGTCGTGCTGTAGCGGCGGCGGTGGTGATGGTTGCGCGCGGCGTCGCGCTGGGTCACACTGTGTCACCACAGCGCGACGATGATTTCGGAAGTACAGTGGAGTGCGCGGTGGTGATGGCATCAAGGCGAGCGGCGTCGAGGTCGATTCACACCCACAACGAGTCACAGCGGTATGTGGCTCAGTCGAGCGAACGGAGTCATCATGACCCAGGGCACGTGGGCGCCGAATGGTGGCCAGCCAGCTGATCCGTTCGGCCCGCCTGGGGCACCGCAGGCGCAGCGCACCGCGGGACTCCCCACCGCCCCACCTCCTGGTGCGCCTTACGGCATGCCGACGATGCCCGGCAATGTGCCAAGGCCACAACAACGGGTGGCGCCGGCACCCCCGCCAGCTCCGGAACCTGCGCCGGTCGCACCACCACCCGCAGCCGCCCCGCGTGCGGCGTCCGGCTCCGACCAACTGAGCCGAGGAACGGAGCAGGGCGTCAGCGAGCACGACATCAGCCTGGTGGAAGTGCTCGAAGCCATGTTGGCTGAGAAGTCCTCTGACCTGCACCTGACGGCGGGGGCGCCGCCGACGATTCGCGTTAATGGCGAACTGCGGCCACTGCAGGGCTACGACGTACTCACCGGGGATGCGGTGCAGCGGGTGATGTACGCAGTGATGACGCAGGCGCAGCGGGAACGTTTCGAGGAAGATCTCGAGTTGGACTTTTCCTACGCCCTGCCGGGGGTGTCGCGATTCCGTGTGAATGTGTACAAGCAGAAGGAACACATCGGTGCGGCATTTCGGGTGATCCCCATGGATATCAAGCCGTTGTCGGAGCTTGGCGTGCCGCAGGTGGTGGCCAACTTCGCCTCGCTTCCGCGTGGGTTCGTGTTGGTGACGGGGCCGACCGGGTCCGGCAAATCCACCACGTTGGCGTCGCTGATCGACTTGGCCAACCGTTCCCGGCACGACCACATCATGACGGTGGAGGACCCGATCGAGTTTCTGCACGAGCACAAGTCGTGCCTGGTCAATCAGCGAGAGGTGGGGTCGGACACCAACTCGTTCGAACAGGCGCTCAAGCATGTGTTGCGCCAAGACCCGGACATCATCCTGGTCGGTGAGATGCGGGACTTGGAGACGATCCAGGTGGCGTTGACGGCTGCGGAGACTGGTCACTTGGTGTTCGCGACGTTGCACACGCAGGACGCGGCGCAGACGGTGGACCGCATCATTGACGTGTTTCCGCCGCACCAGCAGCAGCAGATTCGCCAGCAGTTGCCGGGCACGTTGCAGGGGGTGGTGTGTCAGACGCTGTGCAAGACCTCCGATGGCAAGTCGCGCGTGGTGGCGACGGAAGTAATGGTCGCTACGCCGGCTATTCGCAACCTGATTCGCGAGGGGAAGACCCACCAAATCTATTCAGCGATGCAGGCTGGGGCCAAGTTCGGCATGCATACGCTGGATCAGCACTTGGCCAATCTCGTCAAGAGCCAGGCCATCACCTACGAGGTGGGCATCGACAAGTGCCACCACATAGAGGACTTCAACCGTCTGGCAGGAAGGGTGTAGACCATGGCGGCATCGACGTTTGAATACGCAGTCCGTGATCGTTCGGGCAAGTTGAGTAAGGGTCGGCTCGACGGCGACTCGAAAACCGTGGTGGTGAACAAGCTCAAGAGCATGGGCTATGCACCGGTGTCGGTGGAAGAGGTCAAAACCACCGGGCTGAAGAAGGAGATCAGTTTCGGGGGGAGTAAACGGGTCAAACTCAAGGACCTGGCGATCTTCAACCGGCAGTTTGCCACGATGATCAACTCGGGGCTGTCGCTTTTGCGGTCGCTGACGATTCTCGAGGAGCAGACGGAAAACAAAACGTTGGCGACGGCGTTGTCGCAGGTGCGGGCCGATATTGAGGGCGGCACGTCGTTGTCGGCGGCGTTGGCCAAACACCCGCGAATTTTCCCCCCGATCATGATTCACATGACCAAGGCGGGCGAGATTGGCGGCTTCCTCGACGGTGTGTTGATGCAGTTGGCCAAGAACTTCGAAGCGGAAGTGAAACTGCACGGCAAGATCAAGTCGGCGATGACCTACCCGGTTGTGGTGTTTGTGATGTCGCTGTTGGCCATGACTGCCATGTTGCTGTTCATCGTGCCGGTGTTCGCCTCGATGTTCGCCAGTCTGGGTGGGGAACTGCCGTTGCCGACGCGCATTTTGGTGATGATGTCGTCGGCGCTGAAGGTCGGGGCTCCGATCATCATCGTGGTGTTGGTGGTGTTCATCATCTGGTGGCGCAAGCACAAGTTCGACAAGGGTGTGCGCAACGTGGTGGACCCGATGAAGTTGAAGGCACCTGTGTTTGGGGGGCTGGTGCAGAAGATCGCGATCAGCCGGTTTACCCGCAACTTGGGCACGATGGTGCATGCGGGTGTACCGATTTTGCAGGCACTCGACATCACCGGGCAGACCACCGGAAACATCGTGATCGAGCGGGCGGTGGCCGATGTGGAGGAGTCGGTGCGCCGTGGAGAGCCGCTGGCGAAACCGCTGACCAATCACCCGGTGTTTCCGCCGATGGTCGTGCAGATGATGGCCGTGGGGGAGGACACCGGAGCGCTGGACCAGATGCTGCACAAGATTTCCGACTTCTACGATCAGGAAGTGGAAGCGACCACGGAAGCGTTGACGTCGCTGATCGAGCCGTTGATGATCGCAGTCGTGGGTGGCATGATCGGCGCGATGATCATCGCCCTGTACATGCCGATCTTCAAGGTGTTCGACCTAATTCAGTGAGTGTTTGTGAGATGACAACCTATATGTCCCTTTGACAAATACTTGTCCCCTATGTGTCCCCTTGTGACATGCATTTGTCCCCCTGTGGATAAGTCGGTGGGTGAGCAATGTGTGAGTTGACAAGCGACATGGCCAATTGACAACGAACTTGGCCACAACTTGGCCATTCGTGACACTACTTGGCCACTAGCACGTGGGCCAGAGTTGAAAAGGACGGTGCGGGTTGGCGGACGTTAGTTGCTCAGAAGAGTCGATATGAAACGCGGTCGATTCATCCGTGATTCGGAAGGCTGAGTTGCCCTATGTCGTGGAAGCGGGCGATGTAGTGGGTGTGGTTTTGGAAGCCGAAGGCGGCTGCTCGTAGGTGCTCTAGTCGGCCTGTCGTAGGCATTGCCCTAGGCTTAACCACCGAGTCAACCTAGCATCCGGCAACCCGAACTACTACTGAGGAAGACCTGCCATGACTTTTGCCGCGACGGTTGCTCAGCTCCTACTGTCAAGCCCCAGCGACCTTCCCGCGGACCATCGCGAGGTGGTCATCAGAGCTATCCGGACTTGGAACAACTCGCACGGGCGGAGAATGGCGGTCCTCTTCTCACCCACGAACTGGGAGGAGGGATCAAGCCCTGAGTACGGACTTGGGCCTCAAGAGTCACTGAACCGGCAAGTGGTCGATTCTTCCGACCTGGGACTCGTCATCCTCACTGACCGGTTGGGTACCCCGACTCAGACCCATCTTTCCGGCACTGTAGAAGAGATTGAGCGCCTCCACGAACAGGGCAAACGTGTCGCGATCCTGCGGAACATGGCTGCCCGCGAGCCATCGTGCGACACGCAGCAGGCAGCCGACTTGATGGCGTATCTGGACAGCATCCAAGACAAGGCGTTGTACCGCGAATACCGTTCCTTGGACGAACTTCTTTCGATTGTGAACAGCGTCCTCAATGATGTGTCGTTTGGAATCCAGCCGCCAACGGTCCCAGACGCCAGTCGGGGCGAAAAGAACCAACTCGCATTGGGCGTTTGGCCCCGTGGTGAAGGCGAAACATACCAAGAAACAGACACCAAGGGTCGGTTGAAGACCAACACCAAGCACCGACTGGTGCTGCAGAACGACACCGGAGTGCCGGTCACCAACGTCTCCTTCAGGCTCGAGAATTCAGATGGAGACGAGGCCACCGTCTTAGTAATCGGCAATGACGAGCCCTTGTCTCTGATGGCGCCCGGTGCGCAGCACCGCTTCCCGCTAGCACTGCATATGGGATCACCGAACAGTGTGTTATGTATCGTCAGTTGGACTGATCCTGAGGAACAAACGCATGAGACCAGCGCGACAGTCACCTTGATGTAGGTGGACATGATCGCTATGGCGACGATAGAGGAAGTCGCCCGACCTCAAGCCGACTCAGCCTGCGTACACGGCTGGATATCTATTCAGGGGGTGTGCCGTGGGGGTGGATGTCCTTCTGACCCGGTACTGGGGCGAGATCGGGCCAGGCGAAACAGAATTCGCCATGTCACTGACTTGCTTGGCTTCCCATGTGTATTCACTCCGGTAGCCGTCGATCGAGTTCCATTTGCCTTGCAGCACTTCGGCACGGTCTTCGCCATTGCATCGATGGTGCGGTTCTCTTGTGTAGTCATGCTGCTTCCCCTGCTAGTACTTCGGCTTGGCGAAGTACGAGGACAGTGGCTTCTTCTTGTTTGTCGGGTGGGTAGCGGTAGCGGATGAGTAGGCGGCGGACGGAGGCGCGGAGCTTGGCGCGGACTTGTTCTTTGACGGCCCAGTCTGTTTTGGCGTCGCGGCGGACAA
>CAZVKB010000010.1:0-5526 GCA_964627505.1 uncultured Actinomycetes bacterium
GAGGTGCTGGCGGTGGCTCCTTCGGAGCGGGGGAAAAACTCATACCACGCACCGAACAAAGCGCGCCGACGATCCACGAACATCGGCCATGGCCCACTCGGGGTCACCAGGTCGCGCAGCGGATGTCGCGCCAACACTTCGCGGACTTTTCGTCCGGTGCCTGCGGCGAGCCGGGCCTCTTCGGGGAGTTCGGCGTTGCGCATCGCATTTGCCGCAGCCAGCAGCACGTCCTGCGCTGACTCGGACAATCCCTCCGCGGCGCGTTCCAGCACGAGAGCGCCTTCGGTGAGTTCCAATTCGATATCCACGCCGGCTGGGATCTTGATTTCGGCTCGATGCACCCATGTGCCATACGGATCCGACCAGGCCTCGATGATGAATCCCCACATGCCCATGCTGTCCGGACGCATCTGTCCTTCCCACAGACACAGCCCAGGGTTGATTTCCACCATGTCCACGGGTAGGCAGCGGCTGCCGTCAGGACGGATCGGAACCAGACTCACGGCCAGCGCGTCGTGACCCTCGCGGACCACAGTGGCGTTGACGGTGATCAGTTCGCCGACGGCGGCTTTGGTGGCGCGCCGCCCAGATTCCACGCTGGGGGCGACGTCCATGATGGAAAACCGGCCGCTGAGCACATCCGGGACTGCCAAACTCGGGCTCGGCAGGGTGGACCAATACTTTTCGCCGGCGCTACTAGGAGCTCCGGAACCGGGCTTAGGTTGGGGCACCCCTTGACCCTATTGCGCGCGGGCCATTGTTGCCTAGTAGCCCCGTGTTCCAACGCCGACGATCTCCCAAGGCGTCCCAGCAGGTACCTTGCGGAGCGCCTTTCGCCTCAACATTTCAGACCCCCTGGGCGTGCCACTCGCATGACGACGGCGCCAAACGGAGCCACTGTCACCTTCGCGCCTGCCGACACCGGGGTCGTCGAGGTGGCAACGTCCGGGCTAGCACTGTCGAGCAGAATGGTGTACGCCGTTCCATACGGTTGGTTGGGCAATCGGAAGTCCAGGGACTCTGCACCCCCGTTGAAGATGATGAAGAATGGGCAGTCCCGCAGCGGTTCGCCGGTGTGGCTGCGGCCCTTGAGATCACCGGAAATGAACATGCCGATACCTCGCGTGGCCGGATCGTTCCACTCATGGGCGCTCATCGTGTGTCCGGTCGGGGAAAACCACGCCAAATCTTCCGGTTCGCCGGGGGACACCGGGCGACCGGAAAAAAAGTAACGCTGTCGAAAGCTGGGGTGGGATTTGCGCAACGCGATCAACGCCTTGGTGAACGCCAATAAGGCGTGATCATCGTCGTCCAACTCCCAGTCGAACCACGAGATCTCGTTGTCTTGACAGTAGGCGTTGTTGTTGCCGCCCTGGGTGCGACCGATTTCATCGCCGCCCGAGAGCATCGGCACACCGGTACTCAACAGCAGAGCGGTGAGCATCGATCGCACCCGCCGACGACGCAACTCGTTGACGTCCACGTCATCGGTGGGGCCTTCGGCACCGCTGTTCCAGGACCGGTTGTCGTTGGTGCCGTCTCGGTTGCCCTCGCGGTTGGCCTCATTGTGCTTGTTGTTGAACGCCACCAGGTCGTTCATTGTGAAGCCATCGTGACAGGTGATGAAGTTGATCGAGGCGAACGGCCGCCGACCTTCGGAGGTGTAAAGGTCGGCTGAGCCGGTCAAGCGCCAACCGAGTTCCCCCACGCCAGCGGCATTACGCCAGTAGTCGCGCAGGCAATCGCGGTACTTGCCGTTCCACTCGGTCCACAGCGGTGGGAATTCTCCCACTTGATAGCCCCCTGGTCCGACGTCCCACGGTTCGGCGATGAGCTTCACGGTCCGCAATACGGGGTCCTGATTGATGGTGGACATAAAGGATCCGAGCATGTCCACGTCGTGCATGGAACGCGCCAGTGCGCTGGCGAGATCGAACCGGAAACCATCCACATGCATCTCTTGCACCCAGTACCGCAAGGAGTCGGTGATCAGGCGAATCACGTGCGGCTCAGTGACGTTGAGCGTGTTGCCGCACCCGGTGTAGTCGGTGTATAGGTGTGGCTCGTTGGCGTCGAGTCGGTAGTAGCCGATGTTGTCGATGCCGCGCCACGACAGCGTGGGGCCAAGCGCATTGCCCTCGCATGTGTGGTTATACACAACGTCGAGGATGACCTCCAAACCGGCGGCGTGCATCGCCTTCACCATCGCTTTGAACTCGCTGACCTGTTGCCCTCGGGTGCCGAAAGCCGCATATGCCCCGTGTGGCGCGAAATACCCCAGCGAGTTGTAACCCCAATAGTTACGCAGGCCCGCGTCTACCAGGTGGGTTTCGGACGTGAACTCGTGGACGGGCAGCAACTCGACGGCGGTAATGCCCAACGAGACCAAGTGTTCGATAGCAGCCGGGTGTGCCATCCCGGCGTAGGTCCCGCGGATTTCGGCGGGGATGTCTGGGTGCAGTTTGGTGAAACCCTTGACATGGGTTTCGTAGATCACCGAATCCGCCCACGATACTTTCGGATGGGCATCATCGCCCCAGTCGAAGGTGTCGTCCACCACCACCGAATGCGGCACAAAGGGCCCGGAATCTTGCCCGTTCATCACCAGATCGTTGTCTGGGTCGGAGCCATAGATCGCCGGGGTCTCCACCACGCCGCCGGTGATCGCCCGGGCGTAGGGATCCACCAGCAGTTTCTCCGGGTTGTAGCGCAGACCACGGGCGGGATCCCACGGTCCGCTGACCCGGAAGCCGTAGCGCTGACCAGGTCGCAGACCGGGAATGTAGCCGTGAAACACATGGAACGTCTGTTCTCCGAGCCGGATCTCACGTTCACTGCCATCGTCGTCGATCAGGCAGAAGTCGACCGCATCGGCGTGCTCAGCCCACAGCGCAACGTTGGCGCCGTCCGCATCGACGGTGACGCCCAACGGTTCGGCATGACCTGGCCATGCCACGTGCAGGTGCGGAGGCACATCGCTGAAACTCATCACACTCCCTGTGTGTTCGCCGGTGGGCTCAGACTGGCGCCTGCGGTTGCGGTCGGCGCCGCTGTCAGCACCGCTGCGCCGCGAAACTACCCTAGAGCCACGACCCACTGCGCGTTGACGCTATCGCCCGGTGAGCAGTGGGTTAGGCCTTTACCCGATGGACTACCCGAACCACGGGGGTCCCACACACGTTGCGTCAGGAGTCATCGTGAGTCATGTCACAGTCGAGACCGCTTCGGGAGTTGCCACGATCCGCGTGGATCGTCCCCCGATGAATGCCTTGGACACTGCTGTGCAAGCAGGCTTGGCGGCCGCGGCAGCCGAAGTCACCGAGCGGGCAGACGTCCGCGCCGTGGTGATCTATGGGGGACCGAAGGTCTTTGCCGCCGGCGCTGACGTCAAAGAGATGGCTGGCTGGGACTACCAGACCATGGTGTTGCGCAGTCAAGCGTTGCAGGACTCCTTCACCGCGGTCGCGCGGATTCCGAAGCCGACAATTGCCGCAGTCACCGGGTACGCCCTGGGTGGCGGGCTGGAGTTGGCGCTGGCAGCGGATTTGCGAGTGTGCGGCGACAACGCCAAATTGGGATTGCCGGAGATCCTGCTCGGCATCATCCCTGGGGCCGGTGGCACGCAACGGCTGCCGCGGCTGATTGGGCCCGCGCGGGCCAAGGACCTGATCCTCACCGGCCGTTTCGTCGGGGCTGCGGAGGCCAAGTCGATCGGGCTAGTTGACCGAGTTGTTGCCCCGGACGATGTGCTGACCGAAGCTGTGGCGTTGGCGGGACAATTGGCCGGCGGTGCGACCCTGGCGCAGCGAGCAGCTCTGGAAGCGATCGATCGCGGCATCGAAACCGATCTCGCGACCGGATTGGCGATCGAGCGGTCCTTGTTCGCAGGCCTGTTCGCCACCGAAGACCGCACGATCGGGATGGCTTCGTTCATCGAGTCCGGACCCGGCCACGCAGCGTTCACGGGACGGTGACCGCGATGAGTGCGGATCCGGGCCTGGTCGGGGATTCCGAACCTGTAGGCGCCCCCAGTGCCGAGGACATCGCCGCAGCCTTCGGCGACCCGAAACTCGCCAATGTGCTCTATCACGATTGGGAATCGGGAACCTACGACGACAAGTGGTCGATCTCCTATGACGACCGGTGCATCACCTACGCCCGCGACCGTTTTGTCGCCATCGCCGGGGAATCGCAGTGGCCGTATGGACAGGCGTTGGAGATCGGTGCAGGGACCGGCTTCTTCCTGCTCAACCTCATGCAAGCAGGCGTGATGGCCGGTGGCACCGTCAGCGACATCTCGCCGGGCATGGTGGAAGTAGCGCGCCGCAACGCCCGCAATCTCGGATATGAGGTTAACGGCGAAGTCGTGGATGCCGAGTCGTTGCCCTTCGACGACAACACCTTCGACCTCGTGGTCGGCCACGCCGTGCTCCACCACATTCCCGACCTCGAGGGCGCGATGCGCGAAGTGATGCGCGTGCTCAAGCCCGGCGGCCGTTTTGTGTTCGCGGGTGAACCCACCCGCCACGGCGACGTGATTGCCCGCACCCTGTCGCGGGGCACATGGTGGATCGCCTCCCGGGCGACCCAGTTGCGTCCGCTGCGGGCACGGTGGGCGCGGCCCAAATCCGAATTGGATGAATCCTCCCGCGCCGCGGCACTCGAGGCGGTGGTGGATCTGCACACATTTGACCCGGCCGAACTGGAACGTTTGTTCCTGCGGGCCGGCGCAGTAGAAGTGGACACCGTCACGGAAGAACTCACCGCATCCTGGTTCGGGTGGCCGGTGCGCACATTTGAGGCCGCAGTCAAGCCGGGCGCGCTGGGCTGGAACTGGGCGGTGTTTGCGTTCCGCACCTGGCAGGGTCTCAACGCGGTGGACGCAACGGTGATGCGCCGGATCGTTCCCAAGCGCTATTTCTACAACGTGTCCATCACCGGCGTGAAACCTACGGGCTAGCGCCGACGAGTCACGAGTGCGCAGTCGGGGGCGTCGACTCGACCGCGTTGGCTTGGGCGGCAGCTTGGGTTTTTCGTTGGATGTCGGCGATTGCAGCGCGTTGTTCGGCTTTCGCCAGGTAGACGTCGCGCCGGTTCTTCAGGATGCGCCCGGGCACGCCGCCGACGATTGATTCCGGGGGCACATCCCCGCGGACCACGGCGTTTGCAGCCAATATGCAGCCATGGCCAATCCGCGTGCCCCGCAGCACGGTCACCTTCGTGCCGAGCCAGCAATCCGGCCCGATCCGCACCGGAGTCTTCACCAAGCCCTGGTCCTTGATCGGGTAGGTGACGTCGTCATACACGTGGTCGAAATCGCAGATGTACACCCAGTCGGCCACGATGCACCCAGCACCGAACTCGATGTCGAGATAGCCGTTGACGGTGTTGTCGCGGCCGAACACGCACTTGTCGCCGATCCGCATGGTGCCTTCATGCGCGCGCAGTCGGTTTTCATCCCCGACGTGCACCCACCGGCCGATGATCATTCGCGCATAGCCCTTGCGGGCGTATACCTGCACGCGT
>CAZVKB010000010.1:5536-43971 GCA_964627505.1 uncultured Actinomycetes bacterium
AACACGAAGCCTTCGGTGATGATGTGGGGATTGCGAACTTTGAACCAGAAGAAGCGCCAGTAGCGCAGCAGATACCACCAATTCCACGCCCGATTGCGCACCACCCAGCGCAAGGATGACCACGTGAGAAACCGAGCTTGGCGGGGATCACGGGATCGACGGAAGGCCACGTCGTCACACGTTACCGGGGCGGTGGGCTCAGTTGATGTGCGGACGTTCAGGAAACGCCGACGCGGGCGGTGGCTGCGTACACCGAAACAGTGTCGTGAGCGATGCGCGCCCAGTCGTAATTCCCCAATGCTGCTCTGGCATTTTGCGCGTGCGCCTGGGCCTGTTCTCGGTGCTCGAGCACACGCAACAACGCTTGGGCCAAATCGTGGGGATCGCCGGGGGTGAACGTGGTGCCGGTCTCGTCGTCGACGACGATGTCGGCGAGGCCACCGGTGCGGGCTGCCACCACCGGCGTGCCCAAGGACATCGCCTCAAGTGCCACGAGGCCAAACGGCTCGTACAAGCTGGGCACCAGGGCGACGTCCGCAGCCGCGATCAGTGCCTTCAGATCCGACTCGGGCAACCACCCAGCCTTGATCACGTGATGGGTAAGTCCACACTCATGCCGTACCCGCTCCACTTGTTCGGCTTGCGTGCCATTGCCAGCAATCACAAGGCGGACATCAGGGCGGGCCTGGGATACCTGCACCATGGCGTCGAGCAGTGTAAAAATGCCTTTTTCGACCTCTAACCGACCGGTGAATACGAGGAGTGGGCCGTGGTTCGACCACCGGGTTCGGGCCGCGTCCTGAGCCTCGGCTGTGGTCTGCCAGAGCGTTGTGTCGATCCCATTGGGCAACACGTGGACCCGCTCGGGGGCGATCGTGAACTGCGACACCACCTCGTCGCGCATCGCGTTGGAACAGACGATCACAGTGTCCACACTGTGGCAGAGAAAGCGTTCGATCGCGTCGACGGTAAGGCTCACATCCCCGGGCAGGTACCCCTGGTGGCGGCCCTGTTCGGTGGCGTGAATCGTGGCCAGCAGGGGTCGCTGTGAGCCGTCGACCGCAGCCAAGCCGGCCCGCGTGGTCATCCAGTCGTGGCAATGCACGACATCCGGGGCGAAGGTACCGACAGTGGCATGGGCCGAGGCGGCTAACGCCTCGTCGAGATCCCCCACCCAACGCAACAGGTTGTCTGGGACGAAGGCCACATCGGGCGCGCGGGCTGAGCGGACCACTCGCACACCTTCGTACATCGCGTCGTCCGCGGTTCCTTCCACATGTTGGGTGATGACCACCACATCGTGGCCGAGCGCGGCCTGTGCTGTTGCCAACGCGTGTACGTGACGACCCAAGCCGCCATAGACGAGTGGCGGGTATTCCCAGGCCACATGCATGATCCGCACCCTTAGACCATAGGGCAGTGGTGCATGCGGCGCCGGATGTGGCCTAATGATGGGCGTGTGTGTCGAATCCCTTCCGCTCACCGGCGAGCGAACAGTCCCTGATATTCCCGCTGAACGCTACTGGTACTTCCGACACGAGGCGGTCTATCGATGGCTGCTCGACGAGGTGTTGCGTGATCTCAGGGAGACTGGTGCCGACCCGTGGTTGTTGGACGCCGGTTGTGGGGAGGGCTACGGCGCACAACTGCTCGCTCCGGCCGTGGTGGGGGTGGTCGCGCTGGACTTCGACGCAACGACAATCGCGCACGTCGCCACGGCTTACCCAGCGCTTTCAGCGGTCCGTGGGAACCTAGTCGGGTTGCCGTTCGCGACTGGGGTGTTCGCCGCGACGGTGTCGCTACAGGTGATCGAACACATATGGGATTTGGCTGGTTTCTTGCAGGAGTGTCATCGCGTGGTGCGTCCGGGCGGCATCATCGCCGTCTCTACACCCAACCGACCGGTTTTTTCGCCCGGGTTGGCTCGCGGCGCCAAACCCACCAACCCGTTTCATGTCGAGGAGTTCGACGCTGAGCAAGTGGCCGCACTGGTGAGTGCCGCGGGCTTCCGGGAAGTCGCTCTAGCGGGTCTGCACCATGGTCCTCGCATCGCTGACTGGGAGCAGACGCACGGACCGATCGTGGCGGCTCACATCAACGAGGTGCACAGTGGTGCGCCGGATCCGGAACTGCAGGATTTCGTCGCCGGGCTTACCGTGTCGGATTTCGTGATCGGTGCCGCCGAGGGCTGCCATGACCTCATCGGTTGGGGCCGACGGTGACGCGCGGATCGTTCGCGCTGGTTCTACACAGCCATCTGCCGTGGTTGGCCCATCACGGGTCGTGGCCGGTGGGCGAAGAGTGGCTCTACCAGGCGTGGGCTGCCAGTTACCTGCCGGTGCTCGATGTGCTCGATGAGTTGGCCGCCGAAGGTCGTACCGATGTGCTCACGCTTGGGATCACACCTGTGTTGGCCGCGCAACTTGACGATCCGCACACGCTGGCGGGGTTTGCCACGTGGTTAGGTTTCTGGCAAGCCCGCAGCGAGGAGCTCGCCTGCGAACGCGACCCGATGCTAAGAGAACTCGGCAAGTACGAGTTCACCGCTGCCACCGACGCTCTGGCGGCACATCAACGCCGGGGTGCGCTCGCTCCGTCATTTCGGCGGCTGGCCGACGCTGGCGTCCTCGAACTCCTCGGCGGCCCGGCCACCCACCCGTTTCAACCGTTGTATCCCGATGAGGTGGTGCGCGCAGGGCTGCGGATCGGCCGTGACGACGCGATGCTGCGCTGGGGTCGTCGGCCGGCGGGGATCTGGGCCCCGGAGTGTGGGTACCGACCAGGGTTGGAAGCGACCTATGCAGAGTCCGGAGTGACGCATTTCTTGGTGGATGGGCCGACATTTCGGCATGTTGGAGCAGACACCTGCGCGGGGCGGACAGTGGGGGAGAGCGGGGTAGTGGCATTTGCCCGGGACCTGGATGTCACCTATCGCGTGTGGTCGCCCCGCCGCGGGTATCCCTCCGATCCGTACTACCGGGATTTCCACACTTACCACCACGGCACCGGATTTCGGCCGGCGCGGGTGACGAGCGTGCACACGCCCAGTGATCAGAAGGCGCCGTACGATCCGGCGGCGGTGGATGCGGTGGTGGCGCGAGATGCCGCTGATTTTGTGTCCGTCGTCACTGCCCGGCTGGACCAGATTGCTGCGCAACGCGGTCGGCCCGGCTTAGTTGTGGCGGCCTACGACACTGAGCTGTTTGGGCATTGGTGGCACGAGGGGCCGGCATGGCTCGCCGCGGTGCTCCGGGCACTGCCCGAGGCCGGGGTGGAGGTGACCACCTTGGCTGGGGCCCAGGCGTCCGGCCATGTCGGTGCGCCCATCGAGTTGGCCGCTGGTTCGTGGGGTTCAGGAAAGGACTGGCGAGTGTGGACGGGCGCCCCGGTGGCGGACATGGTGGCCGACAACGATCGACTCGTGCGCACATGGCAGAAGTTGCCGGCGTCCCGCTGGGACCAGCGTGATCCGGTGGCCGACCAAATCGCCCGGGAGGCGCTCCTGGCTCTTTCCAGCGACTGGGCGTTCATGGTCACCAAAGACTCAGCCGCGCAGTACGCCCGTGCCCGACATGACACGCATCACCGGGCGTTCGCCAGACTCGCGGACGCCCGGCTCGCCGGCGACGAGAGTGCCTGCGAGGCAATGCTTTCCGAATCCCGCGTCCGGGACGGACTGTTTGCGCACTTGGACGCCCGGACGATCTGGTGACTGTTCGCACATGCGTGTTGTCGCAGGTGAGGAGCGGGTGATCGGCCTTGGCTGCGCGGGTAGTCGGGAAAGGGAGGGGGGATGAATGGCGGTTTGGCTACTGGCGGGTAACATAGCCCCACGCGGTGCCCATTCTGGTGCCGATCACAGGCCGGGACGTCCGGCCGCATACACGTGGAGGTAGTGGCACGACATGAAGATCGTGGTCTGCGTCAAGCAGGTGCCCGACACCTGGGCCGAGAAGAAACTCAACCCCACCGACAGCACGCTCGACCGGGCTTCCGTCGATGCCGTGGTGAATGAGCTCGACGAATATGCCATCGAAGAGGCACTGCAAATCGCAGAGGCCAACGATGGCGAGGTCGTGGTGCTCTCGATGGGTCCCGACCGTACGACCGAGTCGATCCGCAAGGCGCTGAGCATGGGTGCCGCCCGCGGTGTGCTGGTCACCGACGATGCGTTGCACGGCTCGTGTGCCGTGGGCACGTCCAAAGCGCTGGCGAAGGCCATCGCGGCGGAAGCCCCGGACCTCGTGGTTTTCGGTTCCGAATCCACCGACGCCCGCATGAGTGTTGTGCCAGCGATGGTCGCGGAGCGCTTGGGCTACCCGCAACTGACCTTCGCCAACAAGGTGGAAGTGTCAGCTGGGAATGTCAAAATTCACCGGCAGACCGAAGCCGGGTACGACATCGTGGAGGGCGCCACCCCGGCGGTGGTTTCCGTGGTCGAGAAGATCAACGAGCCGCGCTACCCCAACTTCAAGGGCATCATGGCCGCCAAAAAGAAGAAGATCGACACCATGTCCGTCGCGGACCTCGGTCTCGCCGGAGCTGAGGTCGGCGCTGCTGGCGCCACCACTTCGGTGGTCGAGTTCGCCGATGCGCCCCCACGCGCAGCAGGTGTGGTCGTTACCGATGCCGGTGATGGTGGCGTGAAGATCGCCGAATTCCTGTCCGCCCAGAAGTTCATCTAGGAGCAGCGTAGAAATGGCAGAGATCCTCGTTCTGGTAGACCACGCCGATGGTGCGGTCAAAAAAGTAACGCTTGAGTTGTTGACGTTGGCGGCGACGGTCGGTGAGCCGTCAGCGGTGTTCATCGGCAAGGGTGCCGACACGGCAGTGCCGGTGCTCGCTGAGCACGGCGCGGTGAAGGTATATGTGGCCGAAGGCGATGACTACACCGACCACGTTGTGGCTCCCAAAGCGTCGGTGTTGGCGGCCGTTGTGGCCGACGTTTCGCCTGCGGCAGTGCTCATTCCGTCGTCCGCCGAAGGCAAAGAGATCGGTGCTCGGCTGGCCGTCAAGTTGGATTCGGGCATCATCACCGACGCGGTCGGGTTGGCAGCGGACCTGTCGGCCACGCAGTCGGTGTTCGGCGGTGGCGTCATCGTCACATCGAAGGTGGACGCGGGTGTACCGGTGATCACGGTTCGTCCGAACAGTTCGCCAGTCGTGGCGGCTGCTGCAGCTGGGGAGCGCGTGGTGGTTTCACCCGATCTCAGTGCTGCGGATAAGGCTGCGAAGATCACCGGCAGCGTGGTGGAGGCCAAGGACTCGCGTCCGGACCTCGCCGAGGCGGCAGTTGTGGTTTCGGGAGGACGCGGTGTGGGTGGCGCGGAGAACTTCGCGATCATCGAAGCGCTCGCCGACTCGCTCGGTGCTGCAGTCGGTGCGTCTCGGGCTGCGACGGATGCCGGTTGGTACCCCCACCAATTCCAGGTGGGGCAGACTGGCAAGACGGTTTCCCCGCAGTTGTACATCGCCAACGGCATCTCGGGTGCGATTCAGCACCGCGCTGGCATGCAAACGTCGAAGACCATCGTGGTGGTGAACAAAGATCCAGAAGCGCCGATTTTCGAATTGGCTGACTTCGGTGTCGTCGGTGACTTGTTCACTGTGGTGCCCCAGTTGACCGACGAAATCGCGACCCGCAAGGGTTAGATCTCCAACCCCCGTGCGCTAACTAGCGCGGGCTGCGTTTCGCAGCGGTACAGGTGGATTGCATTGCTGCACTAGTGGTTGCAGAAGGCGGGCTCGTGGTCGGTCGGGAAGTGATTCCCCACCGCGGGCCCGCTTTCTGCTGCGTACGTAGGAGCGGTGGGTGAGATCCTGGCGGCTGCCGGAGCGCGTGCCGGTGCGAATCGCGCGTATCAGATGCTAATCCGCTAGTTTGGACACCGTGCGCCGCGCGAAAATTGTCTGCACCCTAGGTCCCGCCACATCGAGTCCAGAATCGATCCGCCAGTTGGTGGAGGCGGGCATGGATGTGGCCCGATTCAATCTCAGTCACGGCACCCATGCTGAACACGAGCAGGTGTACGCGGCTGTGCGCGAAGCCTCATTGGCGTGCGGCAAAGCGGTTGGCATTCTGGTGGACCTGCAAGGGCCCAAAATCAGACTGGGCACCTTCGCCGACGGGCCGGTGACCCTGGTCAACGGCGAGCGGTTCACCATCACGGTTGCCGATTGTGTCGGCGATCAACATCGCTGTTCCACCACCTACGCAGGTCTCACCGGTGACGTGCAGCCGGGCGATCGCATCCTGATCGACGACGGCCGGGTGGCACTGCGCGTAGTGGCGGTGGACGGTGACGATGTCATCACCGAGGTAGTCGAAGGCGGTCCGATTTCCGACCACAAGGGCATCAACTTGCCGGGGGTGGCGGTGAGTGTGCCCGCCCTGTCGGACAAAGACATCGCCGACCTGCGCTGGGCCCTGGTAACCGGATTCGACATCGTGGCCCTGAGTTTTGTGCGTTCGGCCGAAGACATCTCCGGGGTATTGGAAATCATGTCGGAGATCGGCGTGCGATTGCCGGTCCTGGCCAAGATCGAGAAGCCGCAGGCCGTGGCCAACCTCGACGGCATTATCGCGGCGTTCGACGGCATCATGGTGGCCCGCGGCGACCTGGGAGTGGAACTGCCGTTGGAAGACGTCCCGCTGGTGCAGAAGCAGGCCATCGATGATTGCCGACGCGCAGGCAAACCCGTAATCGTTGCCACCCAGATGCTCGATTCCATGATCACCGCTTCGCGCCCGACGCGGGCGGAAGTTTCCGATGTGGCCAACGCCGTACTCGACGGCACCGACGCGGTGATGCTGTCGGGTGAAACCAGCATCGGAGCCCACCCGACTCTGGTCGTGGAGACCATGGCTCGAATCATTGAAAAGTCCGAGCGTGACGGAGTACAGCGCGCTGGTGACCCGGGATTTGTGGAAGCCACTGGTACCGCTCGCGCGCTGACCCGAGCAGCCGCAGTTGTGGCCAAGCAGATCGGGGCCCGATACCTGTGCACCTTCACCGAAACCGGCTTGTCCGCCAGACTGGTGTCCCGGCACCGACCTGACATGCCCATTTTGGCCTTCTCCCCGCACGAACAAACTCGGGCGCAACTTTCGCTGGTGTGGGGTGTGGAAACCTACCTGGTACGCCAGGTCAATCACACCGACGACATGGTGCGTCAGGTGGAAGCCGAACTGCTCGACCACGAACGGGCCGAACTCGGCGATCGGGTGGTGATGGTGGCGGGGGTGCCGCCCGGGGTACCAGGCACGACCAACGGCCTGCGGGTCCATTTGATGGGCATGGCCGGACCGTACTAGCCCGAGTCGGGCCTGCTGCGCCCCCTATTGCGCAAAAGCGGCGCGCGCCTCCGGGTTGAGCACACCCCACTCGATGAAAAGTTCGGCCAGCGCAGCCGGCGGTTCGTCATAGATCGCAGCGAGCGCCCGTAGGTCCTCCTGGCGAATCGAGAGGACCCGTCCGTTGTAGTCGCCCCGCTGCGCCTGGATAGAGGCGACATAACGGTGTAGCGGGCCGACCCGGTCATCGGGAATTGCGCTCAGCGCTTCCAGATTGAGTACCAATTTGGGGGTGGCGAGCGAGCGTGTGCGCGTTCTGGCATCGGGTAGCACTTCGGCCACTGGTACACCGTAGAACTCGGCCAGTTCGGCCAGTTTGGCCACGGTCACCGCGCGATCTCCACGCTCATAGGAGCCCACCACGACGGCCTTCCACCTGCCGTGGGACTTTTCCTCCACCCCTTGCAGGCTCAATCCCTGCTGTTGGCGCAATGACCGTAAGCGCAGTCCCAAATTCTTCGCGTACTCGTTTGTGGCCATGAGGTGCCTCGCAAGCGATGAGCCGAAATAGTTAACTGACGATAGCAACTCTGAGTTACTGCGATGCGCCCGACATACCGGTTTCCACCCGGAGTACATCCGCCCACGGCAGGTGAGTACGGTGGGAACGTTCCTTTAACGGCCCGTCCAGTGAGGCGGGGAAGGAGTGGCAAAAGTGCGACAAGTCTTAGACGCCACCGATGTGGATCGGGCTCTTACCCGAATTGCTCATGAGATTCTCGAGGCCAATCGGGGCCCTGACCATTTGGTGATTCTCGGTATCCCGGCTCGCGGGGAATTGTTGGCTCGACGCATCGCCGCCAAGATCGGCGACATCGAGGGGGTGTCCGTGCCGTACGGCTCCTTGGACATCACCTTGTACCGCGACGATCTCGCCCGGCACCCAGTCCGCCCGCTCGGGCCCACCACCATTCCCACCGGGGGAATCGACGACCTGGTGGTGATTCTGGTCGACGACGTGCTCTTTTCCGGCCGCACCGTGCGGGCCGCACTCGATGCGCTGGTGGGCATCGGCCGCCCCCGTGCTGTGCGCCTCGCGGTACTCGTGGATCGGGGGCATCGGGAGTTGCCTATTAGGCCCGACTACGTCGGAAAGAATCTCCCGACATCCACATTCGAACGGGTGGCGGTGCGGGTGGCCGAACTCGACGGCGTGGACACTGTGATGGTGGGTAGCGCCAATGCCGAGGACGGTGTTCGGTGAAACACCTGCTCAGTGCCGCAGACCTCACGAGAGATGAGGCTGTCGCACTGCTGGACACGGCCGTAGAACTTGCCGCAGTCGCCGATCGGCCCGTGAAGAAGCTGCCCACCCTGCGCGGCCGCACGGTAGTGAACCTATTTTTTGAAGACAGCACCCGTACCCGCATCTCATTTGAAGCTGCCGCCAAGCGCCTGTCGGCGGACGTCATCAACTTCTCCGCCAAGGGTTCGAGCGTGTCCAAAGGCGAAAGCCTGAAAGACACTGCGTTGACGTTGGAGGCCATGGGTGCCGATGCGGTGGTGATCCGGCACTCCTCCTCCGGAGCGCCGCACCGGTTGGCACACTCCGGCTGGATCCAGGGTCAGGTGGTCAACGCCGGTGACGGCACCCACGAGCACCCCACGCAGGCCTTGCTCGACGCCTTCACTATTCGCCGCTCACTCGGCGGTGACAAGGGTGACCTCGCCGGGCTCCGGGTCACCATCGTCGGCGATGTGTTGCACTCCCGGGTGGCCCGCTCCAACGTATTGCTGCTCGACACCCTGGGCGCCGAGGTGACCTTGATCGCACCCCCCACACTCGTGCCCGTGGGGGTGTCGAATTGGCCGTGCCGGGTGTCGTATGACATTGACGAGGCGCTGCGCGATACCGACGCGGTGATGATGCTCCGGGTGCAGCGCGAGCGAATGAAGGGCACTTTTTTCCCATCCGAGCGGGAGTACTCGCGCCGCTACGGACTCGATGGGCGACGCCTGGAGACACTGCCCGAACACGCCATCGTGATGCACCCCGGTCCCATGAACCGCGGGGTGGAGATCGCTGCGGAGGTGGCCGATTCACCGCGCTCAGTCATTGTGCAACAAGTGACCAATGGCGTCAGTGTGCGCATGGCAGTGCTCTACACCATGCTCGGCGGCGCGGTGGCTGCATGAACACCGGCAGCATTTGTGGACTGGAGGCTTCGAAATGACCCAGGAACGCTTCGCTATCCGCGGGGTTTCGCTCCTTGGCGACCCCCCGGTTGACATCATCACCGGCGATGGCGTGATCGCGGAGATCGCCGAGCCGGGCCGATACAGCGGTGACGCAACCGAACTCGACGGTCGTGGCCTGATCGCGCTGCCCGGGCTCGTGGACCTGCACACGCACCTACGGGAGCCCGGACGCGAAGATGCCGAAACAGTGGCCAGCGGCTCTCGCGCCGCTGCGCTCGGTGGCTACACCGCGGTGCACGCGATGGCCAATACGGACCCTGTTGCCGACACCGCGGGCGTGGTAGAGCAGGTCTGGCGTCTGGGGCAGGAAGCCGGCTGGTGTGATGTGCAACCAGTGGGCGCCGTCACGGTCGGGCTGGCGGGGGAACGGCTGGCCGAGTTGGGGGCCATGGCCGAGTCCGCTGCCCGCGTGCGGGTGTTCTCCGATGATGGGATCTGTGTCTCGGACCCGTTGCTGATGCGACGGGCATTGGAGTACGTCAAAGCTTTCGATGGTGTCATCGCCCAGCACGCCCAAGAGCCGCGTCTGACCGAAGGCGCGCAAATGAACGAGGGTGACCTCTCGGGGCGCCTCGGGCTCGCCGGCTGGCCCGCGGTGGCCGAAGAGGCGATCGTCGCCCGCGACATTTTGCTGGCAGAGCACGTGGGGTCGCGCGTCCACATCTGCCACGTCTCGACGGCGGGATCGGTGCAACTGGTGCGGGAAGGTAAAGCCCGCGGCGTGCAGGTCACCGCCGAAGCCACTCCGCACCATCTCTTCCTCACCGAGGATCTGGTGGCTTCCTACGATCCCGTCTATAAAGTGAATCCACCGCTGCGCCGCGAGGCGGATGTGCTGGCTCTGCGGGCTGGCCTCGCAGACGGCACGATCGACATCGTGGGCACCGATCATGCTCCGCACCCAAGCGAGGCCAAGGACTGTGAATGGTCGGCGGCGGCCATGGGGATGCTCGGCCTAGAGACGGCGCTGTCCATCGTGATCGCCACCATGGTCCGGCCAGGTTTGTTGGATTGGCGCGGCCTTGCCGAACGGATGTCGTGGACCCCTGCCCGGATCTCCGGGATACCCGGGCAAGGCCGACCGGTCGCCGTAGGTGAACCGGCCAACCTCACCCTCCTGGATCCCGACGCGGAGTGGCAAGTGGTGCCACAGCGGTTGGCCAGCCGCAGCCACAACACGCCCTATGCCGGATTGACCCTCCCTGGGCGCGTGCGGGCGACCTTCCTGCGCGGCCAACCGACCGTGCTTGATGGGGCACTCGTTGAGGATCGCTGGTGAACATGGCCACCTCGGCGCTGGCAGCACTGGCGATGGAGACCACGCCCGCGGTGACCGATTGGCCACAGCGGCTGGCGTTGACGTTCCTAGTGCTGGCAGTGGTGGCGCTGACCGTGTACGGGATGTGGCACGGCTGGCGTGCCCGCAGTCGCCGCCAAGCTTTTCTCCCACCATTGCCGCCACTACCAACGGAACCCGGTACTGCCATTGCGTCGTGCGAAGGCAGATACGTGGGCACCGTCTTCGCCCCCGAATGGCTCAACCGGGTGGTGGCACATGGTCTAGGTGCCCCCGGGCGCGCTGGCGCCACGGTCTTTCCCCAGGGCCTCCAACTCGACCGCGACGGCGAAGTTGCGGTGTTCATCCCACTGGCGGCGATTGCGTCGGTGACCTCCGGGCGCGGCTTGGCCGCCCATGTCGCCGAGAAGGATGGGCTGCTCGTGGTCACATGGCAGCTCGGGGACTCGCTGCTCGCCACAGCGTTCCGGGCCGACGTCACCGCCGAACAAGCCGCCCTGGCGGACGCACTCACCGCGCTGGTTCCCACTGGAGGTCATTGATGACGCAACCCCCGATCCGCACGCCGTATCTGCGCACCAGCAGCAGGGGCGAAACCCCAGGGGTGTTGGTACTCGATGACGGCCGAGTGTTTCGCGGAACCGGCTTCGGCGCCACCGGCACGGCTTTCGGTGAGGCGGTTTTTGCCACCGGCATGACGGGATATCAGGAGACGCTGACCGACCCCTCATACCATCGACAAATCGTCACCATGACCGCCCCGCACGTGGGCAACACCGGCATGAACAGCGAAGATCCAGAGTCAGCTCGGATCTGGGTGGCTGGGTTTGTGATCCGGGACCTCGCCCTCGTGGCTTCCTCTTGGCGGGCCGAGCAGACGCTGGAGCAGGCTCTGGCACAAGCGGGCGTGGTGGGGATCAGCGGCGTCGATACCAGGGCGATCACCCGCCATCTGCGTTCGGCCGGAGCGATGCGTGCCGGTGTGTTTACGGGCGCAGCAGCAGACGGCCAGCTGTCGGATCTGCAGGCGGCCGTCGCGGATCGCCCGACTATGATCGGCGCGGACCTCACCTGCGACGTCACCACCAGCCAGACCTACGAAGTTCCGGCCATCGGCACTCAGCGCTTCACGGTGGTCGCCGTGGATTTGGGCATCAAGTCGATGACCCCGCATCGGCTGGCCGAACGAGGCGTGCGGACAGTGGTGGTACCCGCGACCACCCCGGTGGCAGAGATTTTGGCTCTCGCGCCCGATGGCGTGTTCTTGTCCAACGGCCCGGGCGACCCGGCCACGGCAGCCGACGCTGTCGCCTTGGTGCGAGCGGTGCTGGACGCGGGGATCCCGTTGTTCGGGATCTGCTTCGGCAATCAGATGTTGGGGCGCGCGCTCGGGCTGGACACCTACAAGCTCACGTTCGGCCACCGCGGGATCAACCAGCCGGTGGCGGACCTGCGCACCGGCAAAGTGGACATTACCGCGCACAACCACGGCTTCGCGGTCGCTGCTCCGGTCGGGACCCCGTTCGATACCCCCTGGGGGCCGGCCGAGGTCAGCCACGTGTGTCTCAACGATGGGGTCGTGGAGGGGTTGCGATTATTGCGCGCCCCGGCCTTCAGCGTTCAGTACCACCCGGAGGCGGCGGCCGGGCCGCACGACGCCGCCGGTTTGTTCGACCAGTTCGTTGATCTGATGGCCACTTCTGCAGGAGGCCGCTGATGCCCCGCCGGGACGATATTTCCAGTGTGTTGGTGATTGGCTCCGGACCGATCGTGATCGGACAAGCTTGCGAGTTTGACTACTCGGGCACCCAAGCCTGTCGTGTGTTGCGCGCCGAAGGTCTCCGGGTGGTGTTGGTCAACAGCAACCCCGCGACCATCATGACCGATCCGGAGTTCGCCGACGCCACCTACGTCGAGCCGATTACCCCGGAGTTCGTGACCTCGGTTATCGCCAAGGAACGTCCCGATGCGCTGCTTCCCACGCTGGGCGGACAAACTGCGCTGAACACCGCGATCGCTCTGTACGACGCCGGGGTGCTCGAGGAATATGGCGTGGAACTCATCGGTGCCGATGTCGCAGCGATCCGGCGCGGCGAAAACCGGGAGATGTTCCGCGACATCGTGGCGGACATCGGGGCTGAGAGTGCCCGCTCCGCGGTGTGCCATACCCTGGCCGACTGTTTCGCCGCTGCTGATGACTTGGGCTACCCGATGGTGGTGCGCCCGAGTTTCACAATGGGCGGTGCCGGGTCCGGAATCGCCTATGACCCCGACGACCTCGCGCGAATCGCGGGCGCGGGGCTGGCCGCCAGTCCCACCACCGAAGTCCTGCTCGAAGAGTCGATCATCGGATGGAAAGAGTACGAACTCGAGTTGATGCGGGACCGTCACGACAACGTGGTTGTGGTGTGTTCGATCGAAAACCTCGACCCGATGGGTGTACATACGGGCGATTCGATCACTGTGGCGCCGGCGCTGACCCTCACCGACCGGGAGTATCAACGCCTGCGCGACATCGGCATCGACATCATCCGCGCGGTTGGGGTGGACACCGGCGGGTGCAACATCCAGTTTGCAGTGAACCCGATGGATGGCCGGATCATCGTGATCGAGATGAATCCGCGGGTCTCGCGCTCCTCGGCGCTAGCCAGTAAAGCCACCGGGTTCCCGATTGCCAAGATCGCCGCGAAACTGGCGATCGGCTACGCCCTCGATGAGATCACCAACGACATCACCCGAGAAACCCCGGCTTCCTTTGAACCCACACTGGACTACATCGTGGTGAAAGTGCCGCGGTTTGCGTTCGAGAAGTTTCCGGGTGCCGACACCACACTGACCACCACGATGAAAAGCGTCGGTGAGGCGATGGCGTTGGGCCGGAGCTTTCCCGAGGCGCTGCAAAAAGCGTTGCGCAGCCTGGAAAATCCGACGGCACCATTCGACTGGAGTGGCGCCCCGGCCGAAATTGACGTCCCGGCGGCATTGGCGGAGATGCGTCGGCCCCACGACGGTCGACTGCGGCTTGTGCAACAGGCACTGTGGGCCGGCGCCAGCATGGACGAGGTGCATGCGGCCACGGCCATAGACCCATGGTTCTTAGCCCACATCGAAGCTCTCAACGAACTCGCCGACGAGGTCCGCGCTGCACCCGACCTCACGCCGGAATTGTTGCGCAAGACCAAACGATTCGGTTTTTCCGATGCCCAGATCGCGGCCATGCGCAGTACTCCCGAGGCAGTAGTACGCGGTGTCCGACACGCCCTCGGGATCCGGCCAGTGTTCAAAACCGTCGACACGTGCGCCGCTGAGTTTGCCGCCCGGACCCCGTATCACTACTCCTCCTATGACGAGGAAACCGAAGTGATGCCACGGGACAAGCCGGCCGTGGTGATCCTCGGTTCCGGCCCCAACCGCATCGGTCAAGGAATCGAGTTTGACTACTCCTGCGTACATGCGGCCTTGACGCTCAGCGAGGCTGGGTACGAAACAGTCATGGTCAACTGCAATCCGGAGACGGTCTCCACCGACTACGACACCTCCGACCGGCTCTACTTCGAACCGCTCACCGTGGAGGATGTCCTCGAAGTCGTGCACGCCGAGCGCGCGGCCGGGCCGTTGCTCGGTGTGATCTGTCAACTAGGCGGCCAAACGCCGCTGAAACTCGCCGCCGAACTCAAGGCCGCCGGCGTGCCCTTGCTGGGTACCTCCCCGGAAGCCATCGACTTGGCCGAGGAGCGGGGCGCGTTTGGACGGGTGCTCGCCGCTGCCGGGTTGCCGGCCCCCAAACACGGGATGGCCCTGTCGTTCGACGAAGCCCGGGCGATCGCCGATGAGATCGGCTACCCCGTACTCGTGCGCCCGTCGTATGTGCTCGGAGGTCGGGGCATGGAGATCGTCTATGACGAGTCCATGCTGGCCGGCTATCTGGAGCGGGCGACTGAGGTCAATCCGGAGCATCCGGTGCTGGTGGACCGTTTCCTGGACGACACCATCGAAATCGATGTCGACGCGCTATTCGACGGTACTGAGTTGTATCTCGGCGGGGTGATGGAGCACATCGAAGAGGCTGGCATTCACTCGGGTGATTCCGCATGTTCCCTGCCGCCGGTCACCTTGGGGCGATTCGATATCAAACGGATTCGGACGTCCACTGAGGCGATCGCGCGCGGGGTTGGAGTGCGCGGTTTGCTCAATGTGCAGTACGCGCTCTCCGGCGACACCCTGTATGTGTTGGAGGCCAACCCGCGGGCCTCGCGCACTGTGCCTTTCGTCTCCAAAGCCACCGCCGTGCCGCTGGCCAAGGCCGCAGCGCGAATCGCGGTGGGTGAGACCATTGCGGTGCTGCGAGCCGAGGGCCTGTTGCCGGTGCGCGACGGCGGAGAGTTGCCGGCTTCGGCCCCGATCGCGGTCAAAGAAGCAGTCTTGCCGTTCGGGCGCTTTCAAGGAGTCGACACGGTGCTCGGCCCGGAAATGCGCTCCACCGGTGAAGTGATGGGTATCGACGCCGATTTCGGGGCGGCTTTCGCCAAATCTCAGATCGCGGTGTACACCACCGGTCTGCCGACGTCGGGACGCGTGCTGGTTTCGGTGGCCAACCGGGATAAGCGCAGTGTGATTTTCCCCGTGAAACGTCTGGTCGACCTCGGTTTCGAGATCGTGGCCACGGCCGGCACGGCTGACGTCTTGCGTCGCCACGGGATTCCCGTGACGTTGATCCGCAAGCATTACGAAAACGCTGCGGGTAGCGACACGATCGCAGCGATCCGCAGCGGCGACATCGACATCATCGTCAATACCCCGTTCGGAGTGGGGGCACGGCTCGACGGGTACGAGATTCGCACCGCCGCCGTCGCCATGGGAATCCCGAGTATCACGACGGTGCAGGGATTGGCAGCGGCTGTGCAAGGTATCGAGGCGACTCGTTCCGGGCCGTTTACGGTGACCTCGCTGCAGGAGTATGCCGCGCGCATGCATGAAGCCCGCGCCGGTGCTCACATGGGCGGTGGTGACTTGTGACCTCCCGGCAGGTGGATGCTGAGGTGATCAGCATCGAACGCGTCGGCGACTATTTTCAGCTCACCATGGCCGCACCCCCGGATGTCGCCGCCGGTGTGCGACCGGGGCACTTCGTGGCGATCGCAGTCGGCGGGGCCGAAACTTCCATGCTGCTGCGGCGGGCGTTTTCCATCTACCGCGCGGATGAACGTGCAGGCACCCTGGAGATCGTGTTCGCCGTCGCGGGCAAGGGCACCGAATGGCTTGCGCGTCGGCACCGGGGGGAAGCGCTAAACATCATCGCCCCGTTGGGGAAACCTTTTGTGCTGCCCACGGCACCAGTGCCCTGCGCGGTGGTCGCCGGCGGCTATGGCGCCGCGCCCATGTTCGCCCTGGCACGCAGCCTGCGACGACGGGGCTGTCGGGTGGACCTGGTGCTCGGTGCGGCCACCGAATCGCGCCTGTTCGGAGTATTACAGGGTCGCCGCGCTGGAGACACGCTCACGATTACGACGGATGACGGATCGGCTGGTCTCACCGGGCAGGTCACCGAACCGCTGGCCGACATCCTGCGCGAGCAACAGTCGGCGGTGGTCTATGCCTGCGGCCCGATGGGGATGCTGGCAGCCGTGGCCGCGATGGCCACCGCCGCCGGCGCCCACAGCCAATGTGCGGTGGAGGAGACCATGGCCTGCGGGATCGGAGTGTGCATGACGTGCGTGCTGCCGGTGGTGGGTGACGACGGTGTCACGCGCATGGTGCGCTCATGCACGGACGGTCCGGTGTTCTTCGGTGACCGCGTGCGGTGGGCCGACGTCGGCACAGTGCCGCCGGACACCCTGGGCGCGCCGACGGGCAGGGGGCACTGATGGTTGATCTCACGACGACGCTGGGAACTGCCGTCTTCGATGCACCGGTGTTCACCGCCAGCGGCTGTGCGGCTGCCGGTCGCGAACTCGACGCGTTCTTCGACATCACCACGATCGGTGGGATCGTCACCAAGAGCATCATGATGGCCCCGCGCTCCGGCCGGGCGACGCCCCGCATGGCCGAAACCCCCTCCGGGATGCTCAATTCCATCGGACTCCAGGGCCCGGGGATCGAGTCCTTCATCGCCCACGATCTGGCATGGCTGCGCGAACGCGGTGCCCGCGTGATTGTCTCGGTTGCCGGCGGCACAGTCGAGGAATACGGCGCGCTGGCCAGTCGCTTGCGCCGCGAACCCGGCATCGATGCCATCGAGGTCAATATCTCGTGCCCGAATGTGGAAAGCCGCGGGCTTGTCTTCGCCTGCGATCCGGTGGCTGCTGGTTCGGCGGTACGGGCGGTGCGGCGCAATACCAACAGCAATGTGCCGGTACTGGCCAAACTCAGCCCGGATGTGACCGACATCGCGGACGTCGCCCGTTCGGTAGTGCGCGCGGGGGCCGATGGGCTGTCGATGATCAACACCACCCTGGGGGTGGTGATCGACACCGATACGATGCGTCCCGCGCTGGCCGGCATCACCGGTGGACTGTCGGGCCCGGCCATCCGCCCGATGGCGGTGCGGGCGGTATGGCAAGTGCACGCGCTGCTGCCGGAGGTGCCGATCCTCGGAATGGGCGGAATCCGCACCGGTCTGGATGCCCTGCAATTCGTGCTTGCCGGTGCCTCGGCAGTAAGTGTGGGAACGGTGGTGTTCCACGATCCGAGCGCACCTGCGCGGGTGCAAACCGAACTGGCCGCCGCCCTGGCCGAGCGCGGGTTCGCCGGGGTCAGCGATGCCATCGGATACGCGCATCGGGGAATGCCCCACCGTCTGCCTACGACTGAGCGGAGAACCTGATGCGAACCCCAATCCGGCCTGGTCAGGCGCCCATCGCGGTGGCGCTGGACGCCCCTGATCTGCCCACCGCTGTGGACTGGGCCCAAGCCTGCGCACCGTATGTTTCGGCCTTGAAGGTGGGTTTGGAAACTTATCTTCGCGACGGTGCTCCCGGGGTGGCCCAGATGCGGGCCGCCGCGCTGGCGGGAAGCGTACCGGAGCGCCCGGAACCGGCGCTGTTTCTGGACCTCAAACTGCACGACATCCCCAACACGGTGGCCGGAGCGGCCCGTTCGGTGGCTGCGCTGAACCCGGACATCCTCACCGTGCACGCACTCGGCGGTGCGGCGATGATCGCCGCCGCCGCCGCCGAATTGCCGGCAACTCGGATTGCGGCGGTGACCATCCTCACCTCGATGGACGAGAAGGCTTTGGCAGAGGTCGGGGTGGTGGGACCATCGCAGGCGGCAGTGGTCCGCTTGGCAGTGATGGCCGTGGCCGCGGGGGCGCGGGCCTTGGTGTGCTCGCCGCTCGAAGTGGCCCAGGTGCGCGCGGCCGTGCCCGATGATGTGCTGCTGATCACCCCCGGCGTGCGCCCGGCGGGTGCCGAGGTGGCCGATCAGCGCCGGGTGGCCACCCCGGAATCCGCCCTGGCCGCCGGAGCCGATCTGTTGGTGATCGGGCGACCCATCACCGGCGCTGCGGATGTGGGCGCCGCAGCCCAAGCACTGAATGCCGTTCTGAGTGGGAATCGCGGAATTCCTCCGCTAAATTCGGGTGCGTGACTCCGCCCCCGCTTACCGCTGAACAGCGATCTCAGGCCGCCCAGACGGCGATTCAGGCACGGCGGCGGCGGGCGGAGATCAAATCGGACTTTCACGCCGGCCGGCTCGGCCTGGTCGACGTCTTAGACTTGGCCGGGGTTGATCCTGCCGCAGATCGGCTGCGGGTGGTGGAGTTGTTGGAGGCGATCCCGCGCGTCGGACCGGTGCGCGCACACGCCATCATGACTGAACTGGGGATCGCCCCCAATCGTCGTTTGCGGGGACTGGGGGCACACCAGAAAGTGGCACTATTGAACTATTTCGAGGGGATGTGACCACGCCCGAGATGTTGGTGGTGGTGAGTGGCCCAAGTGGGGTCGGCAAGGGGACGGTGATTGCCGAATCCCGAGCAATCCGACCGGACATTGAGTTGAGCGTCTCCATGACGACAAGACCAGCCCGACCGGGCGAAGTTGACGGTGTGAACTATCACTTCGTCAGTCGGCGCACGTTCAAGGAGAAGGTGGACGCGGGGGAGATGCTCGAGTACGCCGAGTTCTCCGGGAATATGTACGGCACCCCACGCGCCGATGTGCTCGCTGCACTGCGGCGCGGAGCGACCGTCATGCTGGAGATTGAATTGGAGGGCGCTCGGCAGGTGAAACGCTCGTTCCCGCAGGCGCTGAGCGTCATGGTGTGCCCGCCTTCGATGTTTGAACTGGCCAGTCGGCTGCGTTCCCGCGGCACGGAAGATGCCGACGAAGTCGATCAGCGCTTGCAGGTGGCTGAGCGAGAATTAGCCGCCGCCGACGAATTCGACGCCCGACTGGTCAACACCGACGTCCACGAGACCGCGGTTGCCTTGCTAGAGTTGATCGATACGACCGCGCCCTAAGCGGTTGTCAAATCTTGACCAGCCGCTGGAAGGACACCATATGTCGGGAATCGTTGTGCGACCCGAGGGCATCACCTCCCCCCCAATCGACGACCTCCTGGACAAGGCGGGGTCCAAGTTTGCGCTCGTGATCTACGGGGCCAAGCGGGCCCGTCAGATCAACGCCTACTACTCGCAACTAGAAGCTGGCTTGCTCGACAACGTCGGACCGCTGGTGGAGACCCACCTGCAGGAGAAGCCGTTGTCCATCGCCCTGCGGGAGATCGACGCAGACAAGCTCACGATCACCGCCGAGGTGCCCGTGGCCGACGACGAGGTTGTCGAGGTCTGAGGCAATGGCCCGGGTAGTACTCGGGGTCGGTGGGGGCATCGCAGCCTACAAGTCGTGCGAACTGCTGCGGCGCTTGCGCGGAATGGGGCACAGCGTCCGGGTTGTCCCCACCCATGCCGCGTTGGAATTTGTGGGTGTACCCACCTGGGAGGCCCTGAGCGGCGAACCGGTGAGCGCCGAGACCTTCCACAACGTGCCGGACGTGGACCACGTTCGGATCGGGCAGACCGCGGATGTTGTCATGGTGGCGCCCGCCACAGCCGATCTGCTAGCCCGCGCCGCCCACGGTCTTGCGGCGGACCTTTTGGGCAATGTGCTCCTGACCACTACCGCACCGGTGGTATTCGCCCCGGCCATGCACACCGAGATGTGGCACCACCCGGCCACGCAGGCGAATGTGGCGCTGCTGCGGGCGCGCGGTGCCATGGTGATTGACCCGGCGGTGGGCCAGCTGACCGGGGTGGATTCGGGTCCCGGCCGGCTGCCCGAACCGGCCGAACTCGCCGCCACCCTCACCTCCGTGCTCGACAGCGGGATTCCACCGCGGGATCTCGAGGGTCGGCGGGTGGTCGTGAGCGCCGGTGGTACCCATGAGGCTTTGGACCCGGTGCGGTACCTGGGGAATCGTTCCAGCGGCAAACAGGGCTATGCCATCGCCATCAGCGCCCGCGACCGCGGGGCTGACGTGGTGTTGGTCGCCGCCCACACCGACGTGGCCGACCCGGCGGGTGTGCGGGTGCTCCGCGCTGACACTGCGCGCGACGTCGAACAGGCGATGGCTGCCGAGGCGTCCGGCGCCGACTTCGTGGTGATGGCCGCCGCGATCGCCGACTATCGACCGGCCGAGGTAGCACTCGCCAAGCTGAAGAAGCAGGGCGGCGGACTGAAGGCAATCCAGTTGGTGGAAAACCCGGACATTCTGGCGGGTCTGGTGGCCAATCGTGGGGCACATCACAGGCCGGTGCTCGTAGGTTTCGCCGCCGAAACCGGTGATGCCACTGCCGACGCTCTGGCTCATGGGCGACGCAAGTTTGCGGCGAAGGGCTGCGATGTGATGGTGGTCAACCAGGTGGGCACTGGCTTGGTCTTCGGCCAGGAACGCACGAGCGCGGCCATCCTGACCTCGGACTCCGACACCGCGCTCACTGATGTGACCAAGCGGCAACTTGCCGAAACGCTATGGGACCTCCTGAGTGCGCGCTACCCGAGGGCGTAAACTTTCCCCGGCGTCGCCTCTCGTCGGCGACCGACACTGACCTCTCACCGCAAGGACTCATTCATGGCAGGCCGCCTCTTCACGTCCGAATCCGTCACCGAGGGACACCCCGACAAGATCGCCGACCAAATCAGCGACACTGTGCTCGACGCCATGATTGGCGATGACCCGCGTTCCCGGGTGGCTGTTGAGACGCTGCTCACCACGGGCATGGTCGTGGTGGCTGGCGAAGTGACCACCTCGACCTATGTGGACATCCCGGAGCTCGTTCGAGCCAAGGTGCTCGACATCGGCTACGACTCCTCGGACAAGGGATTCGATGGAGCCAGTTGTGGTGTGACCGTTGCCATCGGCAAGCAGTCACCCGATATCGCCCAAGGTGTTGATGACGCCTTCGAAGATCGGGTGGATCAATCCGTGGACCCGTTGGATCGGCAAGGCGCCGGCGACCAGGGGCTGATGTTCGGCTACGCCTGCAGCGACACTGCGGAACTCATGCCGCTGCCGATCGCGCTGGCCCACAAAATGGCGCACCGAATGTCTGTGGTCCGTAAGGACGGCACGCTGGGGTATTTGCGGCCGGACGGCAAAACTCAGGTCACCATCGAATACGACGGCGACCGGCCAGTCCGCCTCGACACAGTTGTGGTATCCACCCAACACCGTCACGACATCGACTTGGTCAACCACCTCACGCCCGACATCTGGGAAAACGTCGTGGCACCGGAACTTGCCGAGCTGGCCATCGACACCTCCGATGTGCGGTTCTTCTGCAACCCCACCGGTAAGTTCGTGGTGGGCGGGCCGCAAGGCGACGCTGGCGTCACCGGCCGCAAAATCATTGTGGACACCTACGGTGGCATGGCACGTCATGGCGGGGGAGCCTTCTCCGGCAAGGACCCATCCAAGGTGGACCGTTCGGCTACCTACGCCATGCGCTGGGTTGCCAAGAACGTGGTGGCAGCAGGTCTTGCGACCCGGTGCGAAGTCCAAGTGGCCTACGCCATCGGTGTAGCCCACCCGGTGGGGCTATTCGTCGAAACCTACGGCACGGGCGTGGTGCCCGACGAGCAGATTGCCGAGGCGGTCAAGACCGTCTTCGACCTGCGTCCGGCTGCCATCGTGGCCGATCTCGACCTGCTGCGGCCGATCTACGCCCGCACGGCCGCCTACGGCCACTTCGGCCGCGAACTCCCCGAGTTCACCTGGGAGCGCACCGACCGGATCGATGCCTTGAATGCAGCTGTAAAGGGCTGACGTTCTGACCATCGAAAACCCGGCTGAGCCGGCAGTGGGAGTTGTGATTCCCTCCCCCCTGCCGCAGCTCAACCGGGTTTTCGACTACCTGGTGCCGGCGAAGTTCCAGCATCGGGCGGTCATCGGGGCGCGCGTGCGTGTGCGCTTCCACGGTCGATTGCTCACGGGCATTGCGGTACCCATCGAGACTGAGCAGCACGCCGCCACCGCCCCGATCCTCGATGTCAAAGGCCCACCCGTGGCGCCCCCGGCATTGCTGGCGCTGACCAGGGATGTTGCGGTGCGGCAAGTGGGCATCTGGAATGACGTGTTGCGGGCTGCCATTCCACCCCGCCACGCTCGGGTGGAGCAGACCCTGTTGTCGGCCGGTCACTTGCCGGATCAAATCCCGGTCGCCGTGCCCAGAGACCATGTAGCTGCCGCGAGTTCTGAAACCTGGCCAGCGTGGGAGGCGTTTCTGGCACGGGTGGCAGCCGAGGCCCCGCAATCGGCGCGGGCAGCCCTGTCTGTGCCCTGGGGCTGGTCGTGGGAGCCGCTGCTGTTGGACGCAGTGGGAGTCTGTTTACGGCAAGGGCGGCGCGCTTTGGTGATCGTGCCGGAAGCCCGCATGGCGCAGACCGCGATCACGGCACTTCAGTCGATAGTGCCGAGCACAGCGGTGGGACGGCTCACGGCCGACCAGGGCCCCGAAGCGCGCTACCGCTCATATCTGCGGGCGCTGTCCGGCCAGGTCTCTGTGGTGGTGGGCACCCGTGGAGCCGCCTTCGCGCAGCTGCCTGAACTCGGCTTGATGTGGTTGGCCAGCGACGGTGATCCCGCCTTCAGCGACCCGCAAGCCCCGTACTGGCATGCTCGGGAGGTGCTCGGGCTGCGCAGTGCTGCCGAGCGGATTCCGCTGCTGTTGGCTGGTCGTGCCCGCACCCCGGAGGTGCAGCGGCTGGTCAACATCGGCTGGGCCAAGGAACTCGACCCACCACGTGCCCGGTGGCGAGCGGCCGCTCCACTGGTGCGGGCACCTAGCGAGTGGGATTTGGGCCGTGACCCTGCGGCGCTCAGCGCGCGGTTGCCCTCATTAGCTTTGGAGACCGCCCGCAGCGCACTGTCCGACGGCCCGCTGCTGGTGTCGGTGCCCCGACGAGGGTACGTCCCGGTCGTGGCCTGCGCGCGATGCCGACAGCGTGCCGCCTGTGAGGTGTGCGGTGCGGCACTGGCTCTGACCGGATCGTCCCGCCGGCCTGCCTGCCCACGCTGCGGTTGGCACGATGCATGGACGTGCTCGGAATGCGGAAGCGCGGATGTCCGGGCGGTGCGCTTCGGTTCGGGACGCACCGCCGAAGAGTTGGCCCGAGCCTTTCCGCAGGTGCCGGTGCTGCGCAGTGACGCGGAAGTCGGAGTACTGCACGATGTGCCCGCGACACCAGCAGTTGTGGTCGCCACCCCAGGTGCCGAACCCAGCGTGCTCGGGCGATTCCCGGCAGCGCTGCTGCTCGACGGCGATGTGCAATTGGCTGCACCGCGTCTGCGGGCGCCGGAGGAGGCGTTGTATCGCTGGTGCCGGGTGGTCTCTCTGGTGCGGCCCGACGGTGCGGTAATTGTGGTGGCCGACCCGCACGCATCCGCTGTGCAAGCCCTGGTGCGGGCCGATCCCACCGGATGGGCGGTTGCGGAATTGGCCCAGCGTGAGGCGGCGGGTTTGCCGCCGGCAGTCCGGTTCATTGCGCTGGAGGGCCCGGCGGCGGCTGTGGCTGAGGTCGCGCAGGGCGTGCTGGGCCGCTGCACTGGACTTCCGGAACCTTGGGGGCCGGTGGATCTCGGCGACCGGGAACGACTCTTGTTGCGCCTGAGTTATCAGCGCAGCAGCGAAGTGGTGGCCGCTCTGGCAGCAATCCAGCGGGAACGGGGGATGCGCCGAGCTCCGGTGGTCATCATTCGGGTAGACCCAAGCGCCATCGACTGAATACCACTACCCGCGCTGGCTTCGGTTTCAGATTCCGAGCGGGCACGTAGACTAAGCCCACTCATCTCAGGAGGTGCCGTGACTGTCCAGCCGATCCGACTTTTCGGCGATCCGGTGTTACGCATGCCAGCTGTCGAGGTCGACACCTTCGACAAAGAGTTGCGGGTACTGGTGCACGACTTGATCGAGACCATGGAGGCGGCGCCCGGCGCCGGTCTGGCAGCGCCGCAGATCGGAGTGAGCCTGCGGGTGTTCACCTACAACGCCGACGGCGACGTCGGGCATCTAATCAACCCGTCGCTGGACCTCTCCGAGGAACAACAAGACGGACCGGAAGGCTGCCTCTCGCTGCCTGATCTCACGTTCGACACCAAGCGGGCCCGGCGCGTAGTCGCCAAGGGATGGAACATGCACGGCGAACCGCTCACTTTGGAAGGCAGCGATCTGCTGGCACGGATCGTGCAGCACGAAACCGATCATCTCGACGGGGTGCTGTTCATCGATCGTCTGGACCGCGAGGCCCGCAAAGAAGCGATGCGCTTGATTCGCCAATCCGACTGGTTCGGAGCCCCGCCCACGGTGAAGTTCAGCCCGCACGGTAGCAGGGGAATGTGAGCCGGCGGTGAGACTTGTGTTCGCCGGTACTCCCACGGCGGCTGTGCCAGCCTTGCAGGTGCTACTCGATTCCGACCACGATGTCCTAGCGGTGGTGACGCGTCCGGATGCCCGACGGGGCAGAGGGCGTGCGGTGGCCCGCTCCGAGGTGGGCCAGCTCGCCGACAGCGCCGGAGTCCCGGTGCTGACCCCTGCACACCCGCGCGACCCGGATTTCGTCGCCGCACTGGCCGACTTGGCTCCGGACGCCGTGCCGATCGTGGCCTATGGCGCGCTCGTGCCCCAGCAGGTGCTGAATATCCCGCGCTTCGGCTGGATCAACTTGCACTTCTCGTTGCTGCCCGCCTGGCGCGGGGCCGCCCCCGTGCAACGTGCGATCTTGGCCGGCGACGACATCACCGGAGCCACCGCTTTTCGGTTGGATGCGGGCATGGATACCGGCCCGGTATTTGGCGTGGTCACCGAAGAGATACGCCGCACCGACACCTCCGGAGAGCTGCTGGCGCGGTTGAGTCAATCCGGGGCAGGACTACTGCAGGCCACATTGGCAGGTATCGAGTCGGGAACCATCCGGGCAGTCGCCCAGCCGGATGAGGGGGTGAGCCTGGCGCCCAAGTTGACAGTAGACGATGCCCACGTCGATTGGTCAGCACCAGCTGCCCGGATCGACCGTCTGGTACGAGCGTGCACGCCCGCTCCAGGACCATGGACGACGTTTCGCGGTGAACGGCTGAAACTGGGCCCGATCACACCGTTGACCCCCGCGGAAACCGACGCACTCCCGTCCGGGGTGCTGCGTGTGAGTAAGCAGGAAGTGCTTGTGGGCACCGGCTCAACTCCGGTGCGGCTCGGTACCGTGCAAGCGGTGGGCAAACGCCCGATGTCGGCAGCGGATTGGGCGCGCGGCGTCCGGGCTGCGGCAGACGAGCAGTTCACGTGACCAACCAGCCCCGCCGCTCACCTGCCAGCACGCGCAACCGCTCAGCAACCCCAGTCGATCCGGCCCGTCGGGCTGCATATGACGTATTGCACGAAGTCGGGGCCGGGGCGGGGTACGCCAATCTGGTCGCCCGGCAAGTCTTTGACCAATATCGTTTGGATACCCGAGACGCCGCCTTCGCGACCGAGTTGGTGATGGGTGTGCTGCGGCTACGTGGCACCCTGGATGCGGTGCTGGCGGCGTGCGTGGATCGTCCGTTGGCCAAACTCGACCCGCGACTGCTCGACGTGCTGCGACTGGGCGCTTATCAACTGCTGTTTCTCGGCACTCCAACGCACGCCGCTGTGAACACCTCGGTCGATCTGACGGCAGCGGTGTGCGGACGCGGGCCGACCGGGCTCACCAATGCTGTGATGCGCAAGGTGGCTCGCCGGGATCGCGCGCAGTGGCTTGCGACGATTACCGATGGTCTTGCCGATCCCATCGAGGTTTTGGCGGCCGCGTACTCGCATCCGCGGTGGGTGATCGCGGCCTTGCGCGACGCATTGGCCGCAGATCCGGCGGTGCCGCGGGCCGATGTAGATGCGCACCTGACGGCCCTGCTGGCCATCAACAATGAACCACCTGGGGTGACGTTGGTGGCACGACCCGGGCGAATCGAGGTGGCACAACTTTTATCGTCCGCGCCCCACAGCACACCTGGGCGGTGGTCACCCTATGCAGTCGGATTGACCTCTGGAAAGCCCGGCGATGTGGCCGCCGTGCGAAGCCAGCAGGCAGGTGTCCAAGATGAAGGCAGCCAACTGATGGCTATGGCCTGTGCCGATACCACGGTATCTGGGCGCGACCGGTACTGGCTGGACATGTGTGCCGGGCCTGGTGGAAAGGCCGCACTCGTGGCCGCGATCGGTGCCCAGCGCGGTGCCCAACTTGTGGCGGTGGAGCCGCGTGCGGCGAGAGCCCGATTGGTGCTTCGCGCTCTCGCCGGGTCACCGGGCGTCCATGTGACCGTGCAGGCAGATGGTCGAGCGGGACCTTGGTCAGCAGCAACGTTTGATCGCATTCTGCTGGATGCACCCTGCACTGGTTTGGGGGTACTGCGCCGGCGTCCGGAGTCGCGTTGGCGACGCACCCCGACCGATGTGTCGACGCTGGCGGCCCTGCAGCGCGAGCTGCTCCGATCAGCAATCACAGCCGCGCGACCAGGCGGGGTAATCGCCTACGTTACATGCTCGCCGCACATCGCCGAGACCGACCTCGTAGTCGATGACATCTTGGCGGAACGAGCGGACGTAGAGCCGGTGGATGCTCGCACGGCGCTCCCCGACGCCCTGACGGAAACTCTCGGACCGGGTCCCCGCGTGCGCCTGTGGCCGCATCTACACGGCACGGATGGCATGTTCCTGGCACTTTTGCGCCGGACTTAAATGGTCAACACCGGCGTGGCTTGCGGGCGTCCGAAGAAATATCCCTGACCACAGTCCCAGCGCTGACGCCACAGTACTGCGGCCTGCTCGGCTGTCTCCACACCTTCGGCGACGGTGTCCAGACCCAGCCCGTGCGCCAAACCGATCAAGCCCCGGGGGAGTTGCTCTCCTTCGCCACGACCGTCAATCGCCGCGGTAAAGGAGCGGTCGAGTTTGAGTCCCTGCACCGGCAAGTCGCGCAGGTGCGCGACTGAGGAGTATCCGGTGCCAAAGTCATCCACCCACCAGGTCACACCGATCTCACGCAGTTCCAACATCGCTGACAGCACCTCATCGGTGAGTTGAAACAGTGAAGTCTCGGTGACTTCCAGATGGAGCCGAGTCGGTTTGACCCGGGTGTGGGCGAGCGCCGATGTCACCTGTGACAGCAACGAGTGATGAAGCAGGGTCGCGGCCGACACGTTGACAGCCATGTGCGTGTCCGCCGGCAGATCCGCGGCGCTTGTCAAGGCTTGCCACAAGATGGTCTGGTCGAGTTCCACGATCAGACCGGTGTGTTCGGCGATGGGGATGAAGTCGTCCGGGTAGACAAATGTGTCGTCACCGCGGCGCCATCGGGCCAAGGCTTCATAACCCTTAATCTTCCGGTTCTCCAGTGACACGATGGGCTGGAACCACGGGTGCACCTCCCCGACCGTCAACGCCTGCTGCAACGTGGTGTGCAGCACCAGCCGATTCAGAGCTTCTGCGGCTTGCTCGGGGTTGAGGAACGCCACCTGGTTGCGACCCTTGTTTTTGGCTTGGTGCAAAGCGGCGGCGGCGTTGCGCAGGAGTTCCTCAGACGAACTGCCATCCGCCAGTGCGATTCCGACACTGACGCTCACATCGATCACATGGGGACCAACTCGGACTTGGCCGCGCGCGGCATCCTGCAAACTGACGGCAGCATCGGTGGCGGCCGTCGCCGAGGAAATGTTCGGCACGAGCACGACAAATTCGTTGCCGGCGGAGCGTGCCACCACGTAGTCGGCTTCCGCTGCTCTGGTCAGTCGCCGGGCGATAGTGGCGATCACCCGATCGCCCGCAGTGTGTGTGAGTGCATCGTTGACTTCGTGCAGACCGTCCGCGCCGATACACAGCACAGCGAGATCTGATGTTGAGGTGCATAGGTCTGCCAGCATGTGGGCCAGGCGATCACGATTGGGCAAGGCGGTCAGCGGATCGTGATCGACCACAAACTCCAGCCGGGCTCGAGTGTCCACTTCGGATTGAATGTCACGCAGTGTGTTGACGCCGGCAACGACCGCGCCGGCCGCGTTCCGGATCTCCTTGCCTGTCACAGCCATCCAACGCCATTGGTGGTCGACCGTGCGATAGCGCACTTCAGTTGACATACCCTCGGCACCGGACTTGATCACTTCCTTGTGAAGGGCACGTACCGCTTGGCGATCCTCGGGGTGGATCAGATCTACGACGTTTTGGGCGAGGAAATCCTCTCGCCGCCAACCCAGCACGGTCGTGACGGACGGCGAAACCCATGTGATGGTGCCGTCGGCATCGGCCCGAAACACCACATCTTTGGCATTTTCCGCGATTAGCCGGAACTGCGCCTCCCGCTCGGCGAGGTCCAATTCGGCCTGCACTTGCTCATCGACGTCGCGCATCCAGACCGCGCGCACTTCGCGACCATCTGGCATGACAAAGCCGCGGTCGGCGGTGGAAGTCCAGTGCCAATTGCCAGCCTTGTCCTTAAATCGAAAACGAAACGTGACCCGGGAGTCGACATCCGACTTCGCAATCTGTTCGGCCATCCCGGGCAGGTCGTCGGGGTGGATGAATTCCACGGCCGACCGCCCCACTAGTTCCGCCGGATCCCAGCCGAAGGTTGGCGTGACCGACGGGGAGAACCACACGAAGTTGAAGTCCAAGTCTCCCAAGAAGATCACATCGGAGGCGTTTTCCGCCATCAGTCGAAAAAGCAGATCCTGCTCATGGCGATCGGCGCGAGCCTGCACGCGTGCAGTGGTGTCGCGCCACGTCACACTGAGTCCGTCCCCGAGGCTGGTGGCGCGAATATCCAACCAGTGCCGACTACCGTCGCCAGGCGTTGCGACGTACTCAAAGTCATCCAGCACCAGCGGAGTCCCGGTCTCCACTACCGCGACATATTGGTCAAACAGGCCCAATTGAAATTGCGCCGGCACCAAGTCACGGAGCCGATGCTGCACCAATCCCGAGTGCGTGGTTCGAAAATACTCCGCAGCCGCCTGGTTGGTTTCGGTGCACAGGAAGTCGATGATCTTCCCGTGGTCGTCTCGCATGCTCTCGAGAATCACCTGTGGATCCATGAAGGAATCCAAGACCGACTGCAAGCGGTCTGGTCCGCCATCGTCATCATCGGACCCACCACGCATGACACGACCCTCCATTAATTGTCACCAAACATACCGGCTGTGTTCATCCGATCGACCGATGCCCGGCGTAACCGTTAGGGTTGGCTACATGGGTTTGCAAATCTCCCCGAGCATTCTGAGTGCGGACTTTGCCCATTTGGCCAATGACTGTGCAGCTGTGTCGGGCCATGCGGACTGGTTGCACGTGGACGTGATGGACAACCATTTCGTGCCGAATCTGACTCTCGGGCTGCCAGTGGTGGAATCGCTGTTGAAAGCTGTGGATACCCCGATTGACTGCCATCTCATGATCGCCGACCCCGACCGCTGGGCTCCCGCCTACGCCGAGGCCGGTGCGGGCAGTGTGACGTTCCATGTGGAGGCCGCACACGCACCCGTCCGGCTCGCCCGAGAATTGCGGGCCCAGGGGGCCCGGGCTGGGATGGCCTTGAAACCCGCGACCCCGGTGGAACCATACGCCGATCTGCTCGGCGAACTCGACATGCTGCTGCTCATGACCGTCGAACCTGGCTTCGGTGGCCAGTCCTTCCTCGATTTCGTGGTGCCGAAGATCAAACGGGCACGCACGCTGATCGCCGCCCGGGAAGTGGATATCTGGTTGCAGGTGGATGGTGGGGTGGATCTGCACACCATTGAGGTGTGCGCGGATGCCGGTGCCAACGTTTTTGTCGCCGGCTCAAGTGTGTACGGAACCGGTGATCCCGCGGCCGCGATCGATGCCTTACGGGCGGCAGCCATGCGGGCAGCTGGAGCGGAATCAGCCCTGCGGAGTCCCTGAGGTGGATTCACCTGGGCGTGATGCCGCCGCAACCGAGGCCACTGCCACGGAACTCTCGGCCATGACCATGGCGCTCGAGTTGGCCCAGAACTCCGGCGTGCGCCGCGGTCCCAACCCGGCAGTCGGTTGTGTGATCCTCAACGATGCTGGGCAGGTGCTGGCGACTGGGTACCACCGTGGCCCGGGGACGCCGCATGCTGAGGCAACTGCACTGGCCACCGCTGGTGCGCGAGCGCGGGGCGCGACTGCCGTAGTGACCCTCGAGCCGTGTGCACATCACGGACGCACCCCGCCGTGCGCAGATGCGCTGATCGCAGCGGGTGTGACGCGGGTGGTCTTTGGGCAGACCGATCCCAACCCGGAAGCTGCCGGTGGTGCCGACCGGCTACGGGCGGCGGGGGTGGCGGTCCTCGGTGGCATCGAGGCGACGCGAGCCGCAGCCCTCAATCCGGTCTGGAGTCAGGCAGCGCGACTTGGCCGACCCGTGGTGACGTGGAAGGTAGCCGCCAGTCTGGACGGTCGGATTGCAGCCGCCGATGGCACCTCGAAGTGGATCACCGGTGCGGCAGCGCGGGAGCAGGTGCACGCCCTGCGGGCCAGCGTGGATGCCGTCCTCACCGGCACCGGCACCGCTTTGGCCGACAATCCCGCACTGACGGCGCGCCCCGGTGGACAGCCGATCACGGAGCAGCCGCTGCGGGCGGTGATGGGCTACACCCACCTCCCTGCGGAATATTGGTTGGCGGCGGGTGCCCCGGGGGTACTCTGGCTGGCCACACATGATCCCCACGTTGCCCTGTCGACACTCTGGCGGGCGGACGTCCGCCACGTGCTACTGGAGTCTGGGCCCCGGTTGGCCGGTGCCTTTCTGGCCCATGACCTGGTCGATTATCTGGTCTGGTTCACCGCTCCGATCATCCTCGGGGCGGCGGGTACCCCAGTCTGCGTGGAGGGCCCGGCGACGTTGGCGGATGCCCGTGGCTGGCGGATCACGGCTACCCGTACCGTGGCGCCAGACGTGCGCATAGATGCCGAACGGGAGCGAGGGTAGATGTTCACGGGAATTGTGGAAGAAGTGGGCGCAGTCGTGGCAGTGACCGATCTGCCCGAGCATGCCCGGCGACTGCGGATCCAGGGCCCGCTCGTCGTGTCCGACGCGGCACCCGGGGACTCGATCTGCGTCAACGGGGTATGCCTAACCGTGGTGGAACCCGGATCGGGGGAGTTTTCCGCAGACGTGATGAGCGAAACACTGCGACGCAGTTCGCTCGGCGCAGTGCAGGTCGGTTCGCAGGTGAACTTGGAGCGGGCGATGGCTGCGGGTGATCGCTTCGGTGGCCACATCGTGTCCGGCCACGTGGATGGCATGGCAACAGTGATGGACCGTGTCGATGCCGAGCATTGGCGGATATTGACCTTGAGCATCCCCGAAGGTCTCAACCGACTGATCGTGGAAAAGGGTTCGATCACGTTGGATGGAGTCTCGTTGACGGTCGCCAGTGTGGGTGCAGACACCTTCACGGTTTCGCTGATCCCCACCACGTTGGCGGAGACTACTTTGGGAACATTGCGGACCGGCGCAGACGTCAACGTGGAGGTCGACATGTTGGCCCGCTACGTTGAACGGATGCTGGAGTCACGGTGATCCCATACGAAGATCTCTACGGAGACGACGCGCGCGAGCGGGCCACCCCCCACGTGCCGGTCCCACCCCGACGTCGGGCTACCACAGCCAGTGGCGTCGCATTGGACTCGGTGCCGGCGGCGATCGCGGCGATCGCGGCCGGGGCGGCGGTGGTGGTGGTCGACGATGAGGATCGGGAGAACGAAGGCGACCTGATCGCCGCTGCCCAAAGCGCGACACCGGAACTATTGGCATTCATGATCCGCCACACCTCGGGTGTGATCTGTGTTCCGATGACGGGCCACGACCTCGACCGGCTGGCACTGCCACCGATGACCGCCGTGAACGAAGACCGCAAGGGCACGGCCTATTCCGTGAGCGTGGACGCGCGCGATGGCGTGTCCACGGGAATCAGCGCAGCGGACCGCGCGCGGACGGTGCGGGTGTTGGCAGATTCGGCCACCGAGCCGTGGGAGATCACGCGGCCGGGACACATTTTCCCGCTCCGCGCAGTGCGCGGTGGGGTGCTGGAACGCGCTGGCCACACCGAGGCGGCAGTCGATCTCGCCCGCCTGGCTGGGTTGAATCCGGCCGGCGTGATCGCGGAACTCGTCACCGATGACGGCGGCATGATGCGCGCCCCGGCTTGTCGTGAGTTTGCCGATGAGCACGGCCTACTGATGATTTCGATTGCTGACCTGATTGATTACCTTCGGCGCACCGAGGTCCACGTGCGCCGGGTGACCGAAGCCACTCTGCCGCTGCCGATGGGGGATTTTCGGGCAGTGGGTTATGAGAGCACAGTCACGGGTCACGACAGCATCGCTCTGGTAACCGGCGATCTTGGTGACGGCGAAGACGTACTGGTGCGGGTGCACTCGGAATGTCTCACAGGTGATGTCTTCGGCTCGCTGCGCTGCGATTGCGGTCCCCAACTGCATGCCGCGTTGCAGCGGATCGCGGCGGAGGGACGTGGGGTGGTGCTCTATGTCCGCGGGCATGAGGGCCGCGGGATTGGCCTCATGCACAAACTCCAGGCCTACAGCCTGCAAGATGCCGGGGCCGACACGGTGGATGCCAACCTCGAACTCGGGCTGCCCGCCGACGCCCGGGAATACGGCACCGGCGCCCAAATCTTGGTTGACCTGGGCGTGCGTTCGATGCGCCTGCTTACCAACAACCCGGACAAACATGCCGGGTTGAGTGGGTTCGGGCTGCAGATCCTGGAGCGAGTACCGCTGGAAGTCCCACCCAACCCGTACAACGAGTTCTATCTGCAGACCAAGCGCGCACGCATGGGTCATGTGTTGGACTTGGTGGAGACCGGCGATGAGGAGCAGTCTGTGGCGCCGACCACCGATGAAGGGGGACATGCATGAGCGGCAGTGGGCAACCGGATCTGGCAACTGCAGACATCGACCCGGGTCTACGCGTGGCAATCGTGGCCGCGCGGTGGCATGCCGAGATTCAGGACGCGCTCGTAGCCAACGCCTTAGCCACGTGCGAACGCTACGAAGCCGAGGTGCTGCTGCAGTGGGTGCCCGGCACCTTCGAAATCCCCGTGGTCGCCGCCCGGTTGGCGAGCACCCATGACGCCGTGGTGGCTTTCGGCACTGTGGTGCGCGGTGGCACCCCCCACTTCGAGTACGTCTGTGATGCCGTCACGGCTGGATTGGTACGGGTCAGTCTCGATTCCGGCGTGCCGGTAGGTTTCGGGATTCTCACCTGTGATGACTACGCCCAAGCCTACGACCGCGCCGGTTTGCCCGACTCGGCGGAAAACAAGGGTGTGGAAGCCACGACGGCGGCTTTAGAAACAGCGACGATTCTGCGCCGACGCTAAGGTATCGAACACTTGGTGGCAGTACCGAATGCCGCCACGATGGGAGATCCTCATGTCCACGGACCCGCAGTCTGCCGGCGCCGCCCAGTCCGAGCCGCAGGAAAAACTCGACGCACTGAGCCACCTGTTCACCTATCTCGCCCAACGCGAAGATCGTTGGCGTTCCCTGCAGAGATCCGCTGACACCGCGGTCCGCCATCCCGGTCCCGAGTCAGCCACAATGCTGATGCGCGAACTGACGGCCATGCGGCCGGCGGAGTCGTGTTGGGGTTACCCCGGTTTGGAGATTATCGATCAGCTTGTGGAGCGGCTCCGTGCCGACGATCTGAACTCATTCGACACCGCGGTGCGCAACATCAGCGTCGCCATCCATACGAAGTCCTATCGGCGTGACCTCAGCGCCCGGGAAGTTTTTGACGTGCGCCACGCTCTCACCGAAGCCCAGATGAACTGGGAGGCAACGAGTGCGTCGCGGCCGTACTTCGAAGTGCTGATCGTGCGCGGTTCCGAGCCGGAGGGTGAGAGCAGCCTGGCCCCGTGGATCCGCAGTATGCGATCGGCGTCGGACGACTTCGTCTATGAGCCTGTCACTGTCAACAATTTTCAGGACGCCATGGTGGCGCTGGCCCTCAACTCCGAAATTCAGGCAGTCATCGCCCACGACGGATTTCCCTACCACGGTGAATTGGGGTTGCCGAAACTCGAGCAGTACTTCACCAGCGTGGGGGTGCCCCGGGACGGTGATCTGGCCTTGCCCTTGCTGAACCTGGTGCGCCACTTCCGGCCGGAAGTGGATCGTTATCTGCTGATCGATCGGGTCTGGGAACGGGTGGCGGGCACTGAGGATGCCGGTTCGGTGCGCCGGATCTTCTTCGGCATCGAAGAAATCCGCGAGATTCACCTCAGCGTCCTGGAAGGCGTCCGGGAACGCTATGAGACCCCATTTTTCGACAATCTCACCACCTACGCCAAGCGGCCGATCGGCACCTACCACGCACTGCCACTGGCGCGCGGCAAGTCGATCCTGAAGTCCAACTGGATTCGCGATATGGGGGAGTTCTACGGCGAAAACCTCTTCCTCGCCGAATCATCGGCTACGACCGGCGGGTTGGACAGTTTGCTGGATCCGCAGGGCAACATCAAACGAGCCCAAGAGTTGGCGGCCCGCGCTTTTGGGGCCGACCGAGCGTTTTACGCCACCAACGGCACATCCACGTCCAACAAGATTGTGGTTCAGGCACTCTGCCAGCCCGGGGACATTGTGCTGATCGACCGCGACTGTCACAAGTCGCACCACTACGCCTGCGTCCTCAGCGGCGCTCAGCCCTACTACATCGACGCCTTCCCGCTCACCGAATATTCGATGTACGGCGGTGTGCCGATCGCCAGCATCAAATCGGCGCTGTTGGAGTTGCGGGCGGCGGGTCTGCTCGATCGAGTCCGCATGTTGATCTTGACCAACGCCACATTCGACGGGCATTTATCCCACACCAGGCGGGTGATGAGCGAATGCTTGGCCATCAAGCCGGATCTGGTGTTCCTGTGGGATGAGGCGTGGTCGGCGTCGGCGCGATTCTCGCCCTACTTGCGGCCGCGCACCGCAATGGGTGCGGCGGAAGCACTACGCGAACGTCAGGCAAGTGACATCGCCCGCCAGGAGTACCAGGAGTTTGTCGAACGCGGCATCGGATTGGACGGCCACGACCCGCGGGCCATCACCGAACGGCTCGTGCCCGATCCCGATGCTTATCGGGTGCGGGTGTACCAAACGACGTCGGTGCACAAATCGATGTCGGCGCTACGGCAAGCGTCCATCATTCTGGTGGCTGACCAGTTGTTCTCCGACGTCGCCGAGACCTTCCGGGAGGCCTACTTCACCCACACCTCGACTTCGCCCAACCAGCAGATCATCGCCACCTTGGACGTTGCCCGCCGGCAGATGGAGCTCGAAGGTTTCGAGTTGGTGTCGTGGGCCCTGCAACTGTCCATCGAAATGCGGCATCTGATCAACTCGAGCCCGGTGATTTCCAAATACTTCCGCGCTCTCTCGCCAGCCGAACTCATCCCGGAACGGTTCCGGCAAGCCGAGCGGATGGCGGACAGCAACGCCCCCACCTGGTTCGAAACGATCTCGGCGGTGGAGCAAGACGAATTTTTTCTCGACCTCACCCGCGTGACTGTGATGTGCGGCAACGCGGCCATGAATGGAGCGGAATTCAAGGAACTGCTGGCTTCCCGATACGAGATTCAGATCAACAAAACGTCCCGAAACAGCGTGCTCTTCCAGATCAACATCAACAACACGCGTGGCGACGTCGCCCATGTGATCAAAGTGCTCGCCGACATCTCGCGGGGGCTCGACCGGTACCTGCGCGAAGCCTCGGAAGAAGAGCGTGCAGTCTTTGCCGACACGGTCACCTCGCTGGTCAGCGAACCGCCCGACTTGCCCAACTTCAGCCGCTTCCACGATGCTTTCCGGGACGATCCAGGTAGTCCAGCACGACATGGTCACATGCGGGAGGCATTTTTCCTGGCCTACGAATCCACCAACTGTGAACACATTCGGCTTGACAGTGCCGAGCTCGATCGGCGGTTGCATGAAGGCCCCGAAGTGGTGGGGGCGAATTTCGTCATTCCCTACCCGCCCGGCTTTCCGGTGATCGTCCCGGGTCAAGTGGTCACGCCAGAGATTGTGGCGTTCATGCGCGCCTTGGATGTCTCCGAGATTCACGGGTACGACCCGGAACGGGGTCTGAAAATTTTCACCTCGAGCGCTTTGGCCACCGCTCGCGGACGCACCAGCGAACCTATCGGCGGTCAGGTGACCGCGTAGACTACCCCGCGTGGTGTACCTCGATCATGCGGCGACAACGCCCATTCGACCAGAGGCCGCGGCGGCGTGGTCGGCTGCGCCAGCGGGAAATGCAGCCAGTTTGCATGCCACGGGTCGAGCGGCGCGGCGCTGCGTGGAGGAGTCCCGGGAAAGCCTCGCAGCCGACCTGGGCGTAGCCGCCGGGGACCTGATCTTCACCGCCGGTGGGACATCGGCGGACAACTTGGCTGTGCTTGGGATTTCGCATGCGCGTCGCCAACAGGACCCCGAACGGCGAGTGGTGGTGATCTCAGCGGTCGAGCACCCGGCCGTGCGAGATGCCGCACATGCGCTGACGACTGCGGGTTTCGAGGTGGTCACAGCGCCCGTCGGTCGCGATGGCCGCGTGGATTTGGACACTTTTGCCCACATAGTCAGCGATCAGCGCGCGCGCATCGCCCTGGTGTCGGTGATGACAGCGAACAACGAAACCGGTGCCACGCAACCGCTGGCCGAGGTGGCCGCGGTGCTGGCGGATTCGGACATCCCGCTACACACGGACGCCGTGCAGTCCGCCGGTTGGGATGGTGTGCCACAACTGCCGGGAGTAGCTGTGGCTGCGAGCATCAGCGGCCACAAGTTCGGTGCCCCCGTGGGGATCGGCGCACTCGTGCTGCCGACCGGCATCCCGTGTGTGCCGGTGCAGCACGGCGGTGGTCAAGAGCGACGGCTGCATTCCGGGACACTCAACACCCCGGGGGCTGCGGCCATGGCGGCGGCGTTGCACGCATCTCGCACGTCTGGGCTGGCCGCAGGCACCCCTGGTGCGACGATTCCCGCGTTGCGCGCGCAGCTGCTTGCTGGGCTCGTGCAGGCGTTTCCCGCGTCCACGGATGCGTCGGTTGTCACACCTGCAGACCACTGCCTGCCGAACATCGTGAGCGTGATGTTCCCCGGCTGCGAAGCAGATGCTTTGCTGATGTTGCTCGATGCGCTGGGGGTGGAATGCTCCGCCGGCAGTGCCTGCAGCGCCGGTGTTCCGCAGCCCAGCAAAGTTTTGCTAGCGATGGGATACGACGCGATAGCCGCTCGGTCGATGCTGCGGTTCTCCTTGGGATGGACGACGACTCGAGCTGACGTCGAGGCGCTGCTCGCGGCATTACCGGGAGTCGTGAACCGAGCCCGGCTCGCCGGTACTCGGGTGCGACGGGGGCGCAACGTCGGCCAGCAGCCCGCCCCCACTCCGGTGGGCAGTCGCTCATGAAGGTGCTGGCGGCGATGTCCGGGGGAGTGGACTCGGCTGTGGCCGCTGCCCGGGCGGCGGCAGCCGGCCATGACGTCACAGGTGTGCACTTTGCGCTCTCAACGGATCCGGCTGCCCAGCGCAATGGCTCGCGGGGTTGTTGCACGCTCTCCGACGCTCGAGACGCCCGCCGCGCCGCGGACACCATCGGTATCCCTTTTTATGTCTGGGATCTCGCTGAACAGTTTCAGCAGGAGGTCATTGACGACTTTCTCGCCGAATACGCCGCCGGACGTACCCCCAACCCATGTGTGCGCTGCAACGAGCGGATCAAATTCGCAGCCGTCCTCGACCGTGCGCTCGACCTTGGTTTCGATGCGGTCTGCACGGGCCACTATGCACGCATCACCGCGGAACCTGCCGGCGGCTTCGCCTTGCGTCGAGCCGCTGATGCCGCCAAAGACCAGTCTTATGTGCTGGCCGTTGTGGCGGCTGATCTGCTGGCGCATGTGGTGTTGCCACTCGGCGACACCACCAAAGCTGCGGTGCGGGCAGAGGCCGAACAGCGCGGGCTGGCAGTGGCCCGCAAGCCGGATTCTTACGACATCTGTTTCATCCCCGACGGCGACACCCGCGGGTGGCTGCAAGCCCGTCTGGGTAGTCAGCC
>CAZVKB010000011.1:0-26082 GCA_964627505.1 uncultured Actinomycetes bacterium
ACCACTCGACTCAGCACCACAGCCCGCACCGGCGTCGCTCACATCGGCCCTGCCGCCAGTGCATGCTCTGACCGAGCAGGGGGCAGCGCCGGCCCTCCCGATGCCACCGCGAGTTTCTGCTGAGCCGGGCTCAGACCTGGCACAAGCTGACGTGGCGACTCCCGCAGTTCCGGTCGCCCCGGTTTCCGCGTTCGCCGAGGCGCCCGTGGCGATGATGCTTGTGGGGGTTCGGCGCGGAGCGAGTCGCGAGGATCTGGTGGTGCTGGAGGGGAATCGGGCCTTGCTGGAACTGCTTGGTTTTCCGTGGCCCAACGAGACCCGATTTGGACAGCGAAACCGGGCCGTGTCGGCGCAGCTTGCTGATGATCTGCAGAAATTGCCCGAGTATGACGATTGGCAGATCGACAACCGCGCACTGGCGATTTCGTTCCACCGGCGCACCGGCGACCTCGGCTGGGGCGAGGTGGGCTTGACCAAACTGGATGCGACCATCGCCGATGCCTACGGGGTGGCGGACAGTTTTACGCAGGCGGTGTCGGCGGAGATCGACCTCTGGTTGCTGCATGTGCGTGACGTCACCGACCAGCACACGGTCGAGGCCCAACTTGCCCACCGTGCCACACATGAAGCGGTCACAGGTCTGCCGAATCGGACCCTACTGCTGCGCAAATTGTCCGACCAGTTGCACGCGGATCGGGCGGCAGACCAGCGCACGGCGCTGATGGTGTTGGACCTCGACGACTTTCGCTCCGTCAACAACAGTCTGGGTGTCACCGGGGGGGATGAATACCTGCGCGGGGTTGCCTCGGCTTTGACTGATGTGTGCACCGACACCGACTATGTAGCCCATCTTGGCAGCGACGAATTCGCCATCATCCACCCGCAGTTGACCGATGAATCGCTGGCAGCCGCGCTGGCCGAGCAGATTCGCACGCGATTGGCGACGGGAGTCTGGGTCGGTGACACGCTCATCACCGCCGCAGCCAGCCTGGGTGTGGCGATCAGTCGGCGGCGGACCAGCCCGGCCGCGCTCCTGGCTGAGGCAGATGGCGCCATGCACCTGGCCAAGAGTCGCGGTGGCAACAGCTGGTCGTTTGCAGTGCGGTCATGGCATCGGAATGCCGCCCGCGTGGTGACCATCGAGTCCGACCTGCGGCATGCCATTGTCCAGGGTGGTTTTGAGTTGCGCTATCAACCCATTTTCGATTTGGCCCCCGGATCAGCGTTGGTCGAGGTAGAGGCGCTGGTGCGATGGGAACACCCGAAGTTGGGGCAAATGCTGCCCGGGGATTTCATCGAAGTAGCCGAACGTCGCAATCTGATGCCGGAATTGGGGCTCTGGGTGCTGCGCCAAGCATGTGCCCAGGCGGCGCAGTGGCGGGGACAGTTCGGAGTCCAGGCGCCAGCGGTGGCCGTGAACGTGTCGTCAAAACAATTGGAGACTGGGGACTTCGCCACAGATGTGGTCCAGGCGCTCCACGACTACCGGTTGGACCCTGAGCACATCATGTTGGAACTCACAGAAAGCCAAGTCCTCAATGCCAGCGAACTTGTGACCGAGCGTGTGCATGCGCTGGCAGATCTCGGGCTACGGATCGCAGTGGACGATTTCGGTACCGGGCACGCAGGATTCCAGTACTTGCGTCGACTTCCGGCATCGGTACTGAAGATTGATAAAACCTTCGTGGACCGGATCTGCACGGATGACACTGATCGAGCGATTCTGCACAGTGTGATCGGCCTGGGGGAGAGTCTGGGGCTGACTGTGATCGCAGAAGGTGTGGAAACCACCGAGCAACTTGCCTTGCTTCGCAAGTTCGGCTGCCACCAGGGCCAGGGCTGGCTCTGGCGCCCAGCCCTGCGCGCAGCCGATGTCGAAGCCATTTTCGGCGTTCCCGAGGACCAACTCCAACACGGGGCCCACGCACCAACGGGTGACGTCGGCAACCACCCGAGCGGCGTTCCGGGACGTACTTAGGCCATGCTTGAGGTATCGCATCAGGCGGTGGCGTCAACTGAATACGTGAGAAGAGAAATCGAGGCGTGAGATGGGACTTCGCGACACCAACTTGGACAAACTCGACAATGGTGCATTCGATGTCTTGGTGATCGGCGGTGGCATCAACGGCGCAGTCTCGGCGGCGGCCCTGGCGGCTCGTGGGGCTTCTGTGGCGGTTGTCGATCGGGGCGATTTCGCCAGTTTCACCTCGATGGAATCCTCCAACTTGGTTTGGGGCGGGTTCAAATATCTGGAGAACTACGAGATCGGTCTCGTCCGCAATCTCTGTATGTCGCGCAACCACCTGATGCGGGCGTATCCGGCCAACCTCAAAGAGATTCGTTTCTTGGCTACCTTGGACCGCAATTCGCCGTACCCGCCGTGGTTTGCCGCGATGGGAGCAACGGCCTACTGGCTGATCGGGAATGCCTTCACCCGACCGCCGGCGCTGCTGAGCACCAAACGCATCACGAAGCGGGAAGAGAAGGTGAATATCGGCAACGCTCTGGGTGCCATCGAATACTCCGATGCATATATCGTCGACAACGATTCCCGGTTTGTTTTCGGGTTCATCCGTTCAGCGCTGAACTCGGGTGCGGTGTGTGCCAACTATGTGGAATTTGTCGATGCCAAGCGCACCCCCATCGGTTGGCAAGCCAAACTGCGCGATACCGACGGCGATCGCGAATTCCAAGTCACGGCCCGGGTGATCATCAACGCAGCTGGACCCTTCGTCGACGAGATCAATTCCCAACTCGACATCACCACCAAGCACAAGATCGTGTATTCCAAGGGGATTCACCTGCTGGTGCCGCGGATCGCCGGTAGTGAGCGGGTGTTGGCATTCTTCGACGACACTCAACGGTTGTTCTACGTCATCCCGATGGGCCCGCGGTCGGTGATCGGCACCACGGATGAACGGGTGGATGTGCCGGTCACGCATGTGGAAGATGCGGATCGTGATTTCTTGCTGGAACAGATCAATGCCCGCTTGGAGTTGGCGGAACCGCTCACGCCGGCGGACATCATCGCGGCCCGTTGCGGAGTCCGACCGCTGGTGGTGGAGGGATCCGGGGACGGTACCGAAGAACAAGACTGGACCTCGCTGTCGCGCAAACACGCCATGGAGTACGACCGCACCAACGCCTTCGTGAGCATTTTCGGTGGCAAACTCACCGACTGTGTGAACATCGGTAATGAAGTGGCCAAGGCGGTGTCCAAACTAGGCATCGAACTCGAACGGGACCGCAAATCGTGGTACGGCGAACCGTCGGCTCCCACCCGGGACGAATTCTTCCGGCAGGCGCGGCTGATGCACCTGGATAAACTGCGCCAACGTTCCAGCTTTGAAACGCTCTCCACCAGGTTGTGGCGGCGCTACGGACTACGCGCCTTCGCCATGTTGGAGGCCATTCGGGATGACCCCAAGATGGCCGAAGACATCATCGAAGGCGCCGAATATGTCCGGGTGGAGCTCTATTACGCGGCGCAGACCGAGATGATCACCACTCTGGATGACTTCCTGCGCCGCCGCTCCAAGATCGCCCTTGTGCTCAGTTACGAGGACATCAGGGATGCGGCCGGTATTCGGGAAGCCTGCCAGCTGCTCTTCGGTGACGATGCCGAACGTCGTTATCAGGAGTACTTCACGCCCGAACGTGAGGCCGAAGCGGCGCAGCTGCGAGCTCCCGATGGGGTCAAAGTGGCAGTGCCCGCCGGCTGAGTCTGCCCCTGCTGTCAGCATGCCGCGGGCAGGCCCACCGTCACTTGCAGACCACCGCTCGGGGAGTGCGTGGCCGACACTGAGCCGCCATGCGCGTCGACGATCGCCGCAACGATCGCCAGCCCCAGACCGTTGCCGCCGATGGTGCGCGCTCGGGCGGTGTCCGCACGCCAGAAGCGTTCGAACAGCAGCGCAAGTTGCTCGTCTGCCACACCGGGTCCGTCATCTGTCACGGTCAGCACCACCTGAGTAGCACTGCACCGGACGGTGACGACAATCTGGGTGCCCGGCGGGGTGTGGGTGCGGGCATTGCTCAGAAGGTTGTCAAGCACTTGCCGCAGTCCCACCGCATCGCCGTCGACTTTCGCTGCGTCCGGGGTGTCCAGCGCAATCGGGCGCGTGGGGTCGATGGCGGCTGCGGCGTCCACAGCATCTCGAGCTATGGCCGCGACGTTCACGCACGCGTGAGTAGTTGCGTGCTGGCGATCGAGGCGCGCCAATGCCAGCAGATCCGCAGTGAGGCTGCGCAAACGAGTTGACTCGCGAGTGATTCCGGCCATCGCTCGGGCCAGGTCATCTGGACGTTGCGCGGCACCTAGTTCGAACAGTTCCGCATAGGCCGAGACTGCCGAGATGGGTGTGCGCAACTCGTGAGAGGCATCTGCCACAAATCGACGCAACCGGGCCTCCACCGACGCCCGTTGCGCAATGGCCGTAGCGGTGTCGTCGAGCATCGCGTTGATGGCCACACCGAGTTCGCCGACTTCCGTCTGTGGCGCTGGTACCCCCACGCGGGCGGTGCCGCCAGCCGGTCCGAGACTGCGGATCTGAGCAGTGAGGTGGGTCAGGGGAGCGAGGCCGACCCGCACCAGCAGCCAGCCCAGCAGCGATGCCACCACCAATGCCACCGCGGCCACCGCAAACTCGATCACGGCCAACTGTCGAAGTGTGGTCAGTTCCGCATCGATCGGCAACGCGATGATGAGTTGTTCACCGGCACTGTCGGTGGAGGCCTTCACCCGGAAGGTGGTGTGGTCGCCGGTGGCTGTGAAGAAGGCGGCCGGCCCGTCGGCCGAGTCAGCTACCCCGGTGGTCGGGATGGTGACAGGCAGTTCGGGCGCGGCTTCCTGGCCGTCGGGAAAGCGCGCCGGCACCGTGGTGATCACAGCGCCGTTCGCAGCACGCACTTGCACGAACGGGGTGACCGCCGGCATCGGTACCCGCTCCTCACCCGCCTTTGGCTCCCCGAGCGGCAAAGGCACCTCGCGCAGCGACTGGTCGATGTCGGCGAACACGGCCGACCGAAACGTCACATAGGTGGTGACACCGGCAAACGCCAGCGTCGTGATGATCACCGCAATCGTGGCCAGCAGCAAGCGCGTCTGAAGTCGCATCAGGCTGCCGGATCCCGCAGCACGTAGCCCACCAGCCGGATGGTGTGAATCAGCGGCGGGCCATGTGCGTTGAGTTTCTTGCGCAGGTAGCCGACGTAGGTCTCCACAATGTTCACCGGACCGTCGAAGTCCATCGGCCACACTGCCGACAAGATCTGTTCCTTGGACAACGTTCGCCGCGGGTTGCGCAGGAAGTATGTGAGCAGGCGAAATTCCGTGGCCGTCAACGATAACGACGCGCCTGCCCGGGACGCCTCGTGTTGCTCCACATTGAGGGTCACATCGGCAAAACGCAACTCACCAGGTGGATGGGAGACCCCACGGCGTCGTCGACACATTGCCTCCACCCGGGCGATCACCTCGGCAAGGGCAAAGGGTTTCACCACATAGTCATCACCTCCCGCTCGCAAGGCGGTCACCCGATCGTGCACCCCCTCTCGGGCCGTGAGGAACAAGATCAGCGAATCCACACCGCGGGCGCGCAATTCCCGGCATACGCTGACCCCATCCAGGCCAGGCATCATGATGTCGAGCACAATCACATCCGGCTGGCCGGCAGTGGCACGGGCGAGCGCCTCGGTGCCCGAACTGGCCCGGGTCACGTCAAAGCCGGCATAGCCCAACGCCGTTGCAATGGCATCGACCATGGACGGCTCATCGTCCACCACGAGCACCCGCGCCGGGAAGTCCACGCTGGCATCGTGGCACCTGCAGTGTGGTCGGGGTGCGGTCGGGAGCACCATTTACCTGGAACTCAGCGGGGACTGTGGGAACTCTCAGCGGGCTCTCAGCGGGCCGCCCTAGCGTCGGATGCATCGGCCATGCGAGTCGTGCGGGTCGAACATGCGAGAGCGCAGGAGGATTCAAGATGGTGCAATCACAAACCGGACGAGTCGCCACCATGTGTGGCATCGGTGTCACGGTGATGGTCATGGCCGCAGGTTGCTCCGCAGGTGCTGCGGACACCTCGTCGTCTGCAGCGGGTAGTTCGGCACTCACCTCATCGGCCGCGAGTGCCACCGCCGCCAGTTCCGCGGCCACCCCGGCGCCGATTCCCAGCCCCACGACCAACGTTGCGCTCACCCAGCCCACCGGCTGCAGTAACAGCGGGGGACCCGGAGGCTTCCCGGGTGGTGGGTCCGCCCCGACGCCGACCTACGCGAACGTCGCCTACGCCAACGTCTCACCGTCGGAAACCCTCGACCTCTTCGTGCCCCCCGGTGAAGGTCCGTTCCCGCTGATCATTCGGATTCACGGGGGAGCATTCAAGGTGGGCGACAAGGCGATGGATGAAGCCGACGCGCAAACCCTGATGGATGCCGGATTTGCACTCGCCAGCATCAACTACCGACTCTCGTGCGAGGCGCTGTTCCCGGCGGCACCGCAGGACGTCCTCGCTTCCGTCCGCTTCCTGCGCGCGAACGCTGCGCAGTACAACGTGGACCCGACCAAGTTCGCCACGTGGGGGGAGTCGGCCGGCGCCAACCTCGCGGCGATGGCTGGTGTTGCCGGCGGTCGGCAGTCGTTCCTGGACGACCCAGCCCTCGGCAATGCCGGAGTTTCCAGTGCCGTCCAGGCGGTGGTGGGCTGGTACGGACCGTACGACTTCCTCACTATGGACTCCGAATTCGCCGTCGCGACCCCGGCCACGTGCTCCAGCGTGGATCAGCACGATCCGGCGGTATCCCCGGAATCCGCCTACGTCGGTGCACCCATTCAGGAGGTACCGGAATTGGCCAACGCCGCCTCACCCGGGTCCACGTGGCCTTATGTGGTGCCGGGCGTGACCTACCCGCCGTTCAGTCTGGCCGCCGGCACCGGTGATTGCCTGATCCCCAATGCCCAGTCGTCGAAGTTCAACGCCTTGCTGCAGAGCGTCGGGGCCACCTCCTCTTTCACTCTGCTGGATGGTGCCACCCACGGGGACCAGCGTTTCAACCAGGAACTCACGGCGCCCACGTTGGAGTTCCTGAAGACCTCGCTGGGAGCTTAAGTCGGCCCCTCCTGCGACAATCGAGACAGCGCGCGACCGACCTGCACCCGGCAGGCTGCGCACGTCTCGGGAGGCAGATATGTCCAGTTCGGGCTCCGGCTACCACGATTCGCAGGACGACGTGGCGTTCGACGATTATTCGGCGCGCAAAGAGTGGCAGGAAGAGGCCAAGAAGCTCGGCCGCTTCAACTTGGCGGTCTTCGGCAAGACCGGGGTGGGCAAATCCACGTTGGTGAACGCGATTTTCGGCTATGACGTGGCGCCGACCGGAATTGGCGCACCGGTGACTGATGGCAGCCAGTTGTATGTGGTGCAGTCGGGGGCCTTGGGGCTGTACGACACCCGCGGGCTGGAGATTGGTGTGTCGGGTCAGCGGGTACTCGCGGATGTCACACGGTTCATTGAGTCCAAGCGCAGTACCGACGCGAGCGAACACATTCATGCTGTGTACTACTGCATCCGAGCCGGCGACCAGCGCATCGAGCCCGCAGAGGAAGAGTTCATCCAGGGCATCCATGCTTTGGGGCTGCCGGTCTTTCTGGTGCTGACGCAGGTACACAAGAAGGGCGACGTGATTCGCCCGGAACACCTCACGATCGCGCAACACATTTATTCGTTGGGGTTGCCGATCTATCTCGGTCGGCCTTTCCTCACCGCGGCATTGCCGGACACCGGGTTGGGATATGACGCGCATGGCTTGGTCGAACTCGTCGAAGCCACCTACCAGGCTGCACCAGAAGCCGCACGAGCCGCGCTGGCCGCCGCCCAGATGGTGGATCGCGGACTCAAACGCCGGGCCGCCAAGGCCCGGATCAAAGTCGCCACAGGGTTGGCGGCCGGAGTCGGAGCCACGCCGATTCCCTTCAGCGATGCCGCTCTGCTGGTGCCGATCCAGATCGGCATGATGGCGTCCATCTCCCAGACCTACCGAGTGCCGATGGACGCGGCGATGGCCGCGAGTTTGGCGGCCACCGCTTTGGCGACCAACATGGGCAAGACCTTGGCGGCCAGTGCGTTGAAATTCGTACCGGGCGCGGGTACGGTGGCCGGCTCGGCAGTGGCAGCTTCGGTGGCTTCGGCGTTTACCTTGGCGATGGGGGAGGCCTGGATGAAAGTGTGCGAGATGATGGTGGACGGCCGCTTCGGACCACTGGAATCGATGGACAACGGGGCAGTGCGCAGTGTTTTCGCAGATGAATTCAAGGGGCTGTTCTCACAGGCCTTGCGCACGATTAAGCGCACTGGAGGCTCGGAGGGCAGCGGTGGCTGATAACCCCGCCGACCGCATTCTCACCCCGGCGGCGCTCGACGCCGGGTACGCCTCGGCCCGCCGCGAGATCGGACGGTTCAATTTGGGCCTGTTCGGAATGACCGGGGTGGGCAAGAGCACCTTGTTGAATGCCGTCTTCGGGGTGGAGTTGGCTGGGACCGGTATCGGGGCGCCGGTGACACAGACTGCGCACTTGTATCGGTACGAATCCAGCACGGTGGGAATTTATGACACCAAGGGTCTGGAGTTGGGCAGCGAATTGGCAGCGATGCTCAACGACTTGCGCGGATTTGTGGACCGCAATCGGATCGGGCCGGTCGCTGATCAGATCCACGTCATTTGGTACTGCATCCGCGCCGGTGACAACCGAATTCAGCCAGCCGAGGTGGCTTTCATCCGTAGTGTCTCGGCGATGGGCATTCCTGCAATCATCGTGATGACACAGACGCCGGTGACCCCGGATGGACAGATCCATGCGGACGCGCGCACTCTGGCCGAGCAGATCCGCGAACTCGCCCTACCGATGCGTGGCGACGTGCACTTCGTGAGTGCGCTGGGCGATACTTTCGCGGGAGTACCGCCGCACGGACTCGATGCGCTGCTGGAAACCACTTCAGAAGTCGCCCCCGAGGGGGTGCGCAATGCACTGGCGGCCGCTCAGATCGTCAATCAGCGGCTCAAGCGGGAACGGGCCTCTGACATCGTGAATGCGGTTGCTCGTCGACTGAGTTCCCAGATCGTGCACTACAAGGTGGACGATGTGTGGGCGCAGATGCTCGCCGGGGTGGCTGAGGTCTACGACGTACCGGAAGCGCGGGCCCGGGAAGTGGTCGCCGAAGTGGGCACGGTTTTGCGGGCCCGACGGATGCTCTATGTGCGCAATGCCCGCATCTTTGTGCCGGGGTATCTCGCGGTGAGTATCGCTGTGACAGTGGCGAAGAAGTTGCGCACCACGAGGGCAAACAAGGCAGGCGACTCTGCGGTGGCGAATGCCTCGGGGGAGCCGCAGGGATCGCGCAGCAAGCGTCGGAAGTGGCACGTGCCGTGGCGGAAAGCTGCCGCCGTCCAGGGATCACATGCGACCGAAAGTTCTGCTGACCAGTCATGGTTCGCACCGGTGGCGCAGTCCGGTGCGAGTGGGGCAGGGGAACCGTCCGCATCGGCGGCCGGGGCCACCGTGGGTGCCGCGTCGGAGCAGCGCCGCACCACATTGGGTACCGGGCTGCAAATGGCGCGGGTCACCCAGGCACTGGGCGAGGCGTGGGTGGACACCTGCGATCACTATTGGCAGGAGAGCTTTCCGGAGCGAGCCACCTATGCCGACACCCACGGTATCGCCGACTACTTCGCCGATGAATTCTCCTCCCGGCTACCGAAACTGGTGCGGCGCATGGATGATTGGCTGGAGCGGCACGCCGACTGACACTCCGCACGCCTTCCAGCTTCCACGGCACGGTGCGGGGGTTGATGTGCCAGAGTGATCATGTGGCGCAATCCTCCCAACGTCGCGGTATGTTGACCGCGCTTCTGATCGCAGTGATCTCCTTGCCAGTCGCGTTCGTCATCCTCACTATGGTGCAGGAGGGAATCCACCTGTTGTGGGTGGAGTTGGCCAACAGCATGTCCCGCCCGGCGCTCTGGGCGATGGTGATGGTCGTGCCGACACTCGCTGGCGTGGGCGTGGCGCTGTTGCGCAAACATGGTGAGGACGGCCACAACCCACTCGGCGGTCTTGCGTCCAACCCATTGACCTTCCGCCAGTACCTATCGGTGATTGCGGCGATCCTCGTGACTCTGCTGGGCGGTTTGGTACTCGGTCCGGAGGTTGCCCTTGTGAGTACGGGAGCCATGGTGGGCACCGTGCTCGGGCGGCGAAGAGGTGACCTGGACGAGAAACGGGCAGTCCTGATCGGGGTGATTTTCGCTGTGCTCGCACTATTTGTTGGGCCGGTGCTCACGGGGAACTTCGACGTTGCGCCCAACTACACCTTCGCGTGGGTGGACCTATTTGGTGGATTGGCAGTGGCTGCGGCCACCGCTGGTGTGCTGACGGCCGGTCGCCTGCTGTCGATCGGGATTGTGCGGTTGCGAGGTGGGGATGTGCCTGCTGTGTGGCCGATGGCGGCGGCCGGCGCTGCGATCGGGTTGATCGTGGTCGGCTACTCCGCCAGTACCGGCAACCCCGTGTCGTTGGTGCTCACCAGCGGTGAGGAACAGGTCCGGCCGATGCTTGCGCTCGGTACGGCGAGCGCGATCGCGCTCACGGTGGCCGTCAAATGGTTGGCATACGCCATCAGCATGGGAAGCGGTTTTCGGGGTGGACCGTACTTTCCAGCGCTGTTTGTCGGTGGCGGCATCGGCGGCATAGCGATGGCACTTGCACCGTCTCTGTCACAGGCTGCTCCAGCGTGCGGTTTGATCGCTGCGTTGGTGTATCTGGCGCACCCGAAACTCCCGGCGGCGGCGATTGCAGGTGCCGTGCTCGGAGGGCTCATCGGTGGCTGGCAGTTGATACCTGCGGCTGTGGTCGCGGCAGTGGTAGCCGCGCTGTTACCGGAGGTGCGGCTGACGACTGATGCTGCCGGCGACAGCACCGAAACCGTGCTGACCTAACTGCCGAGCAGGGTGCTCGGCGAGAGCGTCCATACGGCGCGGTTAGGTGCCCATGAGGGACGAATCTGGCTGGCGTTGCCAGGAAGCCAGCAACGATCCATCAGCGAGGATGAGGTGCCGCAGTGTGACAGCAGACGACGCGTTGGGGCCCAGTTGCTGGCCGCCAAAGAGGTCGGGGCTGGGTCGTGTGATGCCACCGCTGGCGCCAAGAACGTGCGGGCTGGTCGTCAGGCACAACTCAGCAACTTGCGGCCACAGCGCCGCCAACAAGGACGGGCCGCCTTCGGTCAGCAGTCGGGTGTGTTTCCGGTCGATGAGCAGGGTCAGGAGCTCGGGCAGTTCCACGGTGCTGGACCCGCAGGCAACCACTTCGACGTTGGCCGGGAGATCTTGGCGCACCCGCGTTGCCACTGAATCCGGTACGGCGACGATCACAGCACCGGGAGGGCTGTCGAACAGTCGGGCTGTCGGGGCGAATTCACCGCGATTGCTCACCACCACAATCGGTGTGATTCGGTGAGAGTCCTGTCGTTGGTAGGACTGCCACTGCTGCCACTTTCGATGTGCAGGCAGAGCGCGATAGTTTTCTGTGCGCACGGTTCCCGCCCCGACGATCACTGCGTCGCAGGTGCCGCGCAGCATGTGGAATACCCGCTTGTCGGCGCCGCTGGAAATGGATTCGGAGCGATCGTCGGGCCCGCGGACCATGCCATCAACGGTGCTGACCATGTTCGCTCGCAGGAACGGATGTTCCGGCCAGGCGTACAACTTGAGCAGATCCTCGTCGGTCAACTGCGGTCGATATGCCGGAAACAACAGGTCCATCCCGGCATTGTGTCCCACCGCCGGGCCTGGGGAATAGTGTGACCTGGTGAGCACTGTGCGCCTGAGCGATCGCTACCCCGAGGTTTCGGTGGCTGACATTTTGTCCGCGCTGGTGCCACCGCCCCACTTCGCACATGTGAGTTTCGAGTCGTACAGCGCAGATCCGGATGAACCGAGCCAAGCTGAGGCCGTGTCGGCGCTGCAGGGCTTCGCGCATCCGCCACGGGTTGGCGGGCGACGGTGGCGACGACGGCAAGCCAGCACGGCCCCCGCGCCACCGGGTGTCTATCTCGACGGCGGTTTCGGTGTGGGCAAAACCCACCTGCTCGCTGCGCTGTGGCATGCCAGTTCCGGGCGTCGGGCGTTCGGCACATTCGTGGAGTACACGAACTTGATCGGGGCGCTGGGGTTCGCGCCTGCGGTGACGGCATTTTCGGACTATCAGTTGGTGTGCATCGACGAGTTCGAACTCGACGATCCCGGCGACACGGTCATGATGTCCACGTTCCTCGGCAGCCTGGTTGACGCCGGCGTGCGACTGGCGGCCACGAGCAACACGCTGCCCGATCGGCTCGGCGAAGGCCGATTCGCGGCTGACGATTTCCTCCGGGAGATTCAAGGGCTTGCTGCGCATTTCCAGGTGGTGCGGATCGAGGGGCCGGACTACCGCCATCGGGGCAGCGTGCGGTCTGCTCCTGTCCTCAGTGATACCGATGTGCTTGATCTTGCCGCCACCACGCGCGACGCTGCAGTCGATGATTTTCATGAGTTGCTAGCGCACCTGCGGGAGGTGCATCCGTCCAAATACGGCGCACTGGTGCACGGGGTGTCGCTGCTGGGACTGCTGCGGGTGACGCAGTTGCACGATCAGGCGGACGCGCTGCGATTCGTTGCGCTCGTGGATCGGCTGTACGACGCGCAGGTGGGGATAGCAGCTTCGGGGCACTCGCTCACCGAGATCTTTCCGCGGGTGATGCTCGACGGCGGCTTCCGGAAAAAGTACTACCGTTGCCTGTCGCGACTCGGTGCGTTGGCCGTGCGTCCGTAGCAGTGGTGCGGGCGCAGTTCTGGTTCCGTCGAGCACCTGGCGGCACGCGCCCGACTTACATGTGGCCGTGCCTGGCTAGCTGGGCGCGAGCGGTTCTAGACCACCCACAACGCACGCTCGAGCACCTCATCGTCGCCCACGGCTAACGTTGCACCGACGGTGCCGGGCATCCGCCCAAACCGGCGCGCCAGGAAAGCTTCGCCGACCGCGGGCGGCGCGAATCGCACGAGCAGTGAGGCTTGCAGCAGTGTGGCCATCTGTTCTGCCAACCACCGCGCTTGCGGCTCCAGCATTGCCGGATCGGCGGCTAGTGTGTCGAGTACCGACACGATTGCTGCATCCACGCGAGAGTCCACGCCTTTGACGTCGGCGATTTCGGTCAGCCACGCCTCGAGTGCGCCTGGTTCGCGACCGAGTGCCCGCAGCAGGTCGAGCGCGTTGATGCTTCCCGAGCCTTCCCAGATGGAGTTCACGGGCGCCTCGCGATACAGCCGCGGCAGACCCGAATCTTCGACGTAACCCGAACCGCCGAGCGCTTCCATCGCTTCGAAAATCTGTCCCGGTGCGCGCTTGCATACGTAGTACTTGCTCATCGGCAAGGCAATTCGACGGAATGCGGTTTCCCCCCGGTCCACGGCCGACGCCAACCGCAATCCGAGCCAAGCCGCGGCTTCGACTTCGACCGCCAGGTCGGTCAGAACGTTGCGCATCAGTGGCTGATCGATCAAGGTGCGACCAAACGCCGAACGGTGGCGCGCGTGCCAACCGGCTTCGGTGAGGGCGCGGCGCATCAAAGCGGTGGAGCCCAGGACGCAGTCTAGCCGGGTGGCCGAGACCATCTCTACGATCGTGCGCACACCACGACCAGGTTCCCCGAGGCGTTGCGCCCAGGTACCGGTGAATTCGATCTCGGAGGAAGCGTTGGCGCGGTTTCCGAGCTTGTCCTTCAAACGCGCGATTACGAAGGGGTTACGCATGCCATCGGGAAGTACGCGTGGCACAACGAAGCAACTCAAACCCGCTTCGCTGTCCTGGGCGAGGACGAGGAAGATGTCCGACATCGGGGCGGAGCAGAAAAACTTGTGTCCCACCAGGCGAAAGTCGTCGCCGTCGGGGAATGCCCGGGTGGTGTTCGCCCGCACGTCTGATCCGCCCTGTTTCTCGGTCATGGCCATACCCGCGATCAAGCCTTGTTTGCTGGCTGCGGGGCGCAGGCCGAAGTCGTACTCGCGGCTGGCGAGCCCGGGCACATAGATCTCAGCCAACGTCGGATCAACTCGCAGCGCGGGCACTGCGGCATACGTCATGGAAATCGGACAGCCATGACCCGCCTCCACCTGGTACCAGGCCATGAAGCCCGCAGCACGTTCCACGTGGGCGGTTGGCCGATCGCTGGTCCACGGAGCGGCGTGGAGTCCGTGGTGCACAGCCGCGCCCATGAGATCGTGCCAGGCTGGGTGGAACTCCACTTCGTCGATGCGGCGGCCGAAGCGGTCGTGGGTGTGCAGCACCGGCAGGTTGGTGTCGGCAAGGCGGCCCCACTCGCGGGCCTGCGGGGAACCGGCGGCTCTGCCGATCGCCGATAGCGCGGATTGCTCACCGCCAAACGCGAGCAGACCGTCGCACAGTGCCGCGTCGGAGCCGATGACGTCGTAGGCCGGCAAGTCGTCGGGCTGATTGAACACAGTGTGGGTCGCTGGCACGGATGCGCGCTGCCAATCCTCAACTTCGGTCATGGCACTAACGTAAGGCACGTGTGGGAGCGCATTCGCAGTCGAACCAGTAGCCTCACGCGCCCCGATGCGCCCTGGCGGCGCAGTGCCGTGACGCAATTTTTTCTGCGGACGTGGGCGATCTACTCCATTCGGCGGATTTCCGGGTTGAGCGCTGAGGCGGGATTCTGGCTGGTGTTCTCGCTGCCGTGGTTGCTCCTGGGTGCGGTAAGTGTGGTCGGGTTGTTCGACGAATTGCTTTCGGCGAACACTGTGGCCTCGCTGCAGACCGCCATTCTGGATGCAGCGGCCCGGGTGCTCACCCCCGAAATCATGACGACGTACATCGAACCGCTCGTGACGGAGTTGTTCTCGGAAGGCTCAGCTGGGTTGACCGTCGTGAGCCTGCTGATTGCGTTGTACTCGGGTTCGCGCGGAATTCAAACATTCATCGAAGCCAACATGATCATCAACGGCGAATTCATGCGGCGCAACTTCGTGGTGATTCGGGCGATGTCTGCCGCATTGCTCGTGGTGGGGACGTTGCTGCTTGCGCTGTCAGTGGCTGTGTTTACAGCTGGTAGCTCGCGCACAGGGGAGTTTCTGGCGTTGCCAGGCTGGTTCGTCACGGTTTTATGGGGGGCGCTCGCAGTGGGATTCGTGTTGGCACTGCTCGTGGCGATGATGCATTTCTCCATGGTGCAGCGCCCTAGCTTGATTTCCAGTGTGCCGGGTGCCCTGTTGATGGTGATCGGCTGGTGGGCGGGCTCGCTGTACCTGAGTCGGTATCTGCAGCGGCTGTTTGCCGATACGTCTGTGTATGGGGTACTGGCGGCGCCGATCGCGATCATGCTGTACGCATATGTGCTGGCATTGGTGGCGTTCTTGGGCAGCAGCGTGAACGCGGCTTTACGCGGAGTAGACCCACGACCGCCGCGGGATGAAGATGGGAAGGTTGTCACGCCGGAGCCAACTAGCTCGGTCGTCTCACGGCCGGCGTCGGCTGACTGACACCAGGCGATCCCGGCATCGGAGTAAGTCGGCTCCGCGCTCCTGGTACGGGTTAGCATGAGGTGAAGAGTTACCCCCGGCAGGGCGGAGTGTGACATGTTTACGTGGTATCAGAACACAATCATCGCCACGGGTCGACAGCCGCTGTTTCTCGCAGTGGTGGCCTTCGTGGCAACGTTCATTCTCACGCGCGCGATCACCCGATTGATCAAGTCCGGACGCGGTCCATTTGGCAATGTTTCCGCCGGTGGCCTGCACATTCACCATGTGGTGCCAGGCGTGATCTGTTTGCTGCTGGGCGGGATTATCCTGCTGTCAGCTACTCGTTATGGACCGTGGTATGAAATCGGCGCCGTGTTGTTCGGGATGGGTTCGGCGTTGGTGCTCGACGAGTTTGCGATGATTTTGCACCTGGATGACGTGTACTGGAAGAAGGAGGGCTTCCTCTCGGTCGATGCCATCTCCATTGCTCTGGCGGTAATGGCTGCGGCTTTGCTTGTAAGCGCACCGGATAATCCTCCCGGACCGCCGGAGACGGACCCACATGCCAAAGTGATTGGCCCGCTGTTTTTCTTCATCTTCTGGTTACTGCCGTTGGCTATCACTGTGCTCAAGGGGAAATTGTTCACAGCTGTGTTTGGCGTGATCTGGCCGGTGTTCGTGTGGGTGGGTGCGCTCCGATTGGCCAAGCCAGGCTCGCCCTGGGCAGTACGTCGATACGCCTCGCGGCCAGAGAAGTTTGAGCGTGCGAAGCAGCGGTCCGCGAAATTGGACAGGCTGGTGCTGCCGCTGCGACGTTGGTGGGGATCGACCTTCTTTGGGTTCAGTCCAGATGCTGCCGTGACCAAGGCGGTTGCGGAGGCGGCCGAAGCCAGGGCGGTTGCGCAAGCGGCTGAGGAGCGAGCTGCGGCGGCAGTGGCGGTGGCGGTGGAAGCCCGGGCTGTTGCGGAGGCGGCGGAAGCGCAGGCATCGGAGGCGCGAGCAACTGATACACAGTCGGGTCCGGAGGCCCCGTTGGGAGCGAGTGCGCAGTCCGGGGTGAATGCGCCGGTTGCAGATGTCGCAGCGGTGAGTCCGGTGAAGGGTTCTAAGTAGCCCGGGTTGCGACCTGCCGCCAGCCAGATATTTGTGCTCGCAGCCTGGACATTCGCATCTGGCAGGATACGCTCGCGGCAACATTTTGCATGGAGGTGAGTTCAGTGGCAGGTCACCCGGGCCGTAGCTCCAGCCCAGCCTTGCGGCGCCTGATCGCCATGCTCGCCCTGCTCAATGACGCCGGCGACGACGGACTGCCTGCCGCGGAATTCGTGCAACGCATCGGATACGTGGGCGAGCCGGCCAGCCAACGCGAAATGCTCAAACGCGACATCAACGCACTGGTCGGGCAGGGGTGGCAGATCGACAACACGGCGCCTGCGGGACACCCGGCTGTGTACCGACTGCGCCGCGGGGACCCCAGAGTGCGTCTGACGTTCACAGGCGCAGAGAGACGTGAATTCGATCGAGCCGCACAGTTGGCGGGTGTGAACATCGCCCGGGCCGCTGAGAGTGTGGCCACTGCTGATTTGCAGGTGGCAGTTCGCCGAGCGCCCGCGTTCACGCTTGAGCGCCTCTTGCATGCTCATGAGCATCGTTGCCTCATCCATTTTCCGTACCGGGACAAGCACCGAACCGTGGCCAGCGATGCGATCCGGATCGAATCCGGACAGTGGTACTTAGTCGGGCGCGAGCAAGGTTCCGAGCAGCCGAAATACTTTCGGCTGGATCGCATGGGCGAAGTCTCGCTTGACCCTCCCGGCACCGCTGGGTCGGCCCACGATTGGCCTGAGCTCACAGCGAACCCGTTGTCTTTCAGAGACGGCCCGGAGGTGACAGCGGTCGTGTTGGTGCATCCGGACTTCCGCAGCACCACCGAACGTGCCCTCGGCCCAGCAACATCAGTCCGTCGCATGGACGACGAATTGGTGCTGGAGATTCCCGTCATCAGCCACACCACATTCCTGCGCCGCCTGTGTGAGCTCGACACTCGGGTGCGCCTCCTCGGCCCGGAGTCCCTGCGGCAGGAATTGCGATCCGCGCTGGAGCCGTTTGTGGAGCAACACTGATGGCCCCGACTCGTTACGTCGAGCGGCTCGGCCGCGTCTTTGAAGCATTGCAGGTGCTGGACTGCTATCGCCGCGGCATCACGATCGAGGATCTCGCCCACATTCTGGGCTGCCTTCCGCAGGACGTGGTGGCTGATCTGCGAGCGCTGAACGCAGGTACCGATCTGGGCGTTCCCGGGGTCACCGTGTATGTCGAGTTCCTCGCGTGGTTGCCGGATGTCCCGCCACTGACAGACACCACGTCGGAATCCGATGAACTCTTCGTCGAGCCGGAGGTGGCGAAGGCGGTACGGCTCCCGCGGGAATTTCGCGGGATGTCGGCGCCCCACGACTCCAGCGGCACCGTATTCGGCGGCGGATTGTCACTTTCGGAGGTCGGCGCGGTGCTGATGGCCGCAGAAGACCTCATGCGGACAGAACCGGGCAATGATGCCCTGTCGCGGGTGGTTGCGGCACTGCGGACAACCTGGCTACCTGGCGTCACGGAGGTGTGGCGAGCTTCGCACGAGCGGATGTATGAAGCCGAGTTGCGCCGAGCCTGCCAGGAGCGTCGACAGACCCGCATCCGTTACGAGCGAGTGTGGGAACCGGGGGTCATCACGCGGGTGATCGAGCCCTATCAACTCGTTCGCACCCACCGCGGTTTCGAGGTGGACGCTGGGCCGATCCACGACAACGGACACATTCGGACATACCTGGTCAACAACATCCGGGAACTCACTGTGTTGGACGACATTTTCTGTCGACCCGCAGATGTCGAAACGCTGTGCGCCGAGAATCGACGCACGTCCACTGTGCATCTGGTTGTGCCCAGAGATCGCACATGGGCGGCTGAGTACCTCTCAGAAGCAGTCTCGGTAGTCCAAACTGATGCGAACGACGCTGAGTTACAGGTGGAATTAATGGAGCCGCTGGCCGATCGGGCCGGGCTTGTGGTGCTGCAAGCCGGACCGGGCGCCTTCATTTCCCAACCGCCGGAGCTAGCTGGCGCGAGCGAAGACGTTGCCCGCCGCCTCCTCGCCCATCACAGGCTGACAACTGCTCACGAATGAACCAACACTGCGCAGACGCTCGCTAAACGGCCTAGAGTGTGACGGGCACTGTTGGCGGACGTCACCATTACGAATCGCCAGAGCCCAGCGGTCAAGTTGCGCGGCAATACAGCACAACGCCACCGCTGCGCTGCCACTCGTCCTACATCGCAAGCCGCACCGATTGAGAGGTCATCTGATGTCGACTACCGCCGGACCACCCGCGCACGAGTGGTCCAGTGGCGGTGAAGGCCACCCGCGGCGCTGGGCGATTCTGGCGGTACTGGTGACCAGTTTGCTCGTGGTGGTGCTCGATAACACCATCCTCAACATCGCACTCCCCACGATTCAGCGCGACCTCGGCGCTACCCAGAGCCAATTGGTGTGGGCCGTGGACTCCTACATTCTGGTGTTTGCCGCCCTACTCTTCACCTGGGGTGTGCTGGGCGACAAGTACGGCCGAAAACGAGTCCTGGTCACGGGGCTGATCATCTTCGTCCTGGCCTCAACCGCGTGCGCATTCGCCCCTACCCCGGAGGCCTTGATCGGCTTTCGGGCGCTCATGGGCGTGGGTGGGGCGGCCGTACTACCCGTGACATTGGCGATCATCACAGTGGTTTTCCCACCACATGAGCGCGGCAAAGCGATCGGTCTGTGGGCCGGAGCGGTGGGAGGTGCTGTTGCCTTGGGTCCGGTGTTGGGCGGCATCTTGCTGCAGCACCCCGGTTGGTCGAGTTGGCTCACGGGTAATGATTGGGGATCCGTATTCCTCGTGAATGTTCCGATCGTCGCTATCGGCCTCGTGGGGATTGTGCGGGTGGTGCCGGAAACCAAGAACCCGCATCCGCAGAAGCTCGACATCCCCGGTTTGGTGATGTCCTTCGTGGGATTGGTGCTGCTCGTGTACGGCATCATCCATGCCTCGGAAACCCGTTCGTTCGGTGTGCCCGGAGTCTGGGTGCCGATGCTGCTGGGGACAGCAGTTATTGCGTTCTTCCTGATCTCAGAAGCCCGCAGCGACCATCGCTCGTTTGACGTCTCGCTGTTTCGCAATCGTGGTTACGCGGTCAGCCTGACGGCCGTAAGCCTGGCCTTCTTCGCCCTCTCCGGCATCACCTTCACACTGCCGTTCTACCTGCAGTTGATTCGCGAACTCAGCACGCTGCAAGCTGGCTTGTGTTTTTTGCCCTTCGCCGTCGGGCAATTGCTGGCCGCACCGCAGAGTGCCCGCATCGTCGATCGCTTCGGGTACAAATTGGTGATGGCCACGGGCCTTGCGATCGTGGGTTTTGCGCTCCTCGGACTCACGACCCTCACGGTGGAAACACCGCTGTGGTTTGCCCTGGTCATGTTCTTCCTCTTCGGGCTCGGCATGGGCTCGGTCATCGCACCTGCCTCCACTGTGATGCAAAACGTGCTGCCCCTGGCCCGGGCCGGTGCCGGCTCGGCGGTCCAAAACACGGTGCGGCAGGTATTCGGAGCTCTCGGCGTGGCCGTAATTTCCACCCTGTTGGCCACTCGATTCGGCCAGCTCATGGAGCCCACGTTGGCTGCACTGCCAGCCTCGATCCCACCCGCGGCTCAGGAGGCGGCCACCCAATCGTTGGGTGGCGCAGTGCTGGTGCTCGAACAAGCTGCCGCCCAAGGTGCGCCCGAGGCCTTGCTCGAGTCCGCCAAAGTTGGCGCATTCGACGCATTCACCGAAGCCAGCCACACCACCTCGCTGGTGTCGGCCTCCGTGGTCTTTCTTGCGGCCATAGTTGTGGCCGTGGCCCTGCCGAATATCGCCCCGCCGCGTAAGGAGCACACCGCAACCCCCATGCCGCACACGCCGGGCACGCCGCATGCCGTCGCGCAGCGGACAGCGGCAGACGCGGCGGCTGCCGCCGCGGAACTGGAAGACGACTATGCGGAGGAAGCTTTAGAGGAGTACGCCCCGGAATCACAGAAGCAGAACCGACGGCGCCGTGGCAGGGGTGTCGATTCATGAGGAGTGAGCGCAAGTGCCCTGGCCATCCATCAGCGCACTCGCGTCAGTCGCTGGGTCTTAAGTCCCACTGGCTGGGTCTTTGGTCCCGGCCTACCATGGCCGTATGACTCAAACGCGAGCAATGGCAACCACTTTGTGGGCCGCGAGTGCGGCGGGAGCACTGCTGCTTACCGGCTGTTCCTCCGCTAGTACTGCAAGTGACGCTTCAGCCTCTGCGACCACTGCCCCGATGGCTTCAGCGGTAGCTGGTGGCTCCGGAACCGGCAGTTGTCCCGTGCGCATCAGCGATGCTTGGGTGAAAGCCGCCGACAGCGGCATGACCGCGGCTTTCGGCACTTTGACTAATCCCACCGCTGAGGCTGTCGTCGTCAACGGGGGGAGTAGTGCAGCAGCTGGAATGGTGGAACTGCACGAAACCGTCAATGGCGTCATGCAACCAGCCCCGGACGGCTTTACGGTTCCGGCCAACGGCGAATTTCCCTTGGCGCCGGGTGCGAATCACATCATGCTGATGAATATTCCAGCACCAATCACCGCAGGCTCAGATGTCACAGTCACCTTGACGTGTGGAGATGGCACATCGATGGAGTTCACTGCACAGGCAAAGACCTTCGCCGGGGCTGCCGAGAGTTACATGCCGGCGGCGACGGGGAGTGCCAGTGCGATGAGTGGCATGTAGTCAGCAGGCAGGCAGACCACCATGACCCGCAGCGAATCCCCGGACCACGTCACCGTGAGCCGACGCCGGCTGCTGCTCGGTAGTGCAGCGGTCGGTGGTGCGGCCGTCGTGGTGGGGGCGGCCGGGGGAGCCGCCGTGGCGTCGAATCGCAGTGCGGCCGAGCCGCAGGACAGTGCTGCCGACGAAGCTGTGGCGACGTTCGCCGCGGCGAGCGTGGACCCATATGGGCCGCATCAGGCCGGCATCGCCACCCCGATCCAGAGCAATGCCAGTTTTGTTGCTTTCACGTTGGCGTCCGGCGTGGACCAGAGCGCTCTGGTCAGGTTGATGAAGTTGTGGACAGACGACATCGTGCGCCTGACATCGGGCCGGGCCGCGTTAGCCGACGGGGTGCCGGAACTGGCAGCTGATCCAGCCAGCTTGACCATCACCGTGGGATTTGGGGAAGGGGTTTTTGCGCTCCCTGGACTCGCTGGGGCCAAACCGAGTTGGTTGACACCGTTGCCGCCGGTGTCCAACGACAAGCTGACCCCCGCGTTCTCCGGCGGCGACTTGATCGTGCAAATCTGCGCCAACGATCCGATGACGGTGGCACACGCCCAACAGGTCTTGACTACTGATGCTGGTGGGTTTGCCACCCCAGCCTGGGTGCAAAAAGGTTTCCATCGACCGGTGGGGGCACTGCCGCAGGGGGCGGTGGGTCGCAATCTCATGGGGCAGGTGGACGGCATCATCAATCCCGTGCCGGGAACGGCCGAGTTTGACGAACAGGTGTGGTCGACGACACCCGACTGGTTGGCAGGCGGCACGGGCATGTTGGTGCGCCGGATTGCCATGAACCTGGAAACCTGGAGCGGACTTGATCTCGCCGCGAAGGAGAACGCCATCGGGCGCCGGATGTCCGACGGCGCACCGCTCAGCGGTGGCGGCACGATGGACAAGGTGGATCTTGCGGCGGTGGACGATCGTGGCCTCAGTGTGATTCCGCTTGCCGCTCATACTCGTCTGGCGAGCCCGGTGAATTCACAAGAGCGCTTTCTGCGACGACCGTTTAATTACGATGACTCCCAGCCTGGTGAGGTGGGATTGATTTTTGTCGCCTTTGCCGCTGATCTCGCCACGCAATATGTGCCCGTGCACATGCGGATGGACAACGGCGATCTTCTCAATATCTGGACCACACCAGTGGGTTCGACGGTGGCCGCAGTTCCACCTGGGTTTGCGCCCGGTGGGTACATCGGCGACACCTTGCTGACTGGCTGATCAGCAGCTGACACAAGCGCACGACAGCCGTGATGGGCTGCCGGTTACGCGAGTGTCTTAGTTCACCACCGGCAATCCGGTTGCCGAGGACGCTTCACTTACCGATCCCGCATCGATCAAGCTGGTGAACCCCAGCCCGGACATCTCCTTCACAGCAACGGCCGAACGGTTGCCGCTGCGGCAGTACACGACGTAGGTCTGATCCTTGGGCAGAGCACCGACTTCGGCGGCGAAATCGGAGGACTCCACGTTGATGTTCTGCGCGCCCTGGAGATGTCCAGCGTCGTATTCCGCCGGAGTTCGGACGTCGATGACCACGGCGTCGGCCGGGATTTGTGCGGAGTTTGCCTGTGCGCTGGCTGCAGGTGCGGCAGCACCGCTACTTGTGGCAGCGTCAGACGACGAACAACCAGCGACGCCCAGCGCAGCGGCACCGACCAGCATTCCGACAGCGATGGCACGTTTCATGAAGTGGCTCCCAACAGACGATGTGGTGCCAGCATACCCGTAGGGGTATTGTCTTGCCGCATCCGACACCACCGCACCCGCCCCGCTGGCGCACTCTTATGACGGTCAACGTTCATCGGGTGAGCTCGACCGACGCGAGGTCCACCCTCGAGAAAGGGGTGAACGTCACCTCGCGGACATTCTCGGAGTAGCCCGCCGTCACCACCCCAAACCACAGCGGAATCGTCGGCATATCAGCAGCCAGCAACGCCTCGGATTCCTGAAACGTGCGCACGCCTTGGATCGTCGGTTGGGAAGCTGCCGTGTCCATCATGGCGTCGAAAGCGGCATTGGAGTAACCACCGTCATTGGCAGACCCGTCGGTTGTGAACAGTGGCACCAGAAAGTTATCGATCGACGGGTAGTCCATCCGCCAACCGGAGTGGAATAACCCAGTCATCTCCTGGTTGGTCACTGCGCTGCGGAAAGCAGTGAAGTCCGGGTATGCAGTGCCGGTGCACGGGACTGCCAGCGTCGTGGTGATGGACTCACACACCGCATCCACCCAGCCCTGGTGATCGCCGTCGGCGTTGTAGGCGATTGTCAGATCCCCGGAAAACCCACCGCCCCTGGCCAGCAGCTCCTGCGCAACTTGTGGGTTGAAGGTGCAGGCCGTGCCGCATGCATCCGGTTTATACCCGTCCACTACCGGCGAAACCCAGCCCGTGGCTGCCTCTCGACCACCGGCGAACACCGCATCATTGATGCCCGCTCGATCTATTGCCATGGAGAACGCCGCTCGCACATCGGCGTTAGCGAAGCGCTCGTCGTACAGCGGGAAGGTGATGCTCTGAATCACTCCCGCCGCCTGCGAAACTGTCCGATCGCCCAACTGCGCCAACACCGCATCCGTTGTCTCCACCGAGGTGGGGATGGCGTCGAGGATGTCCAGGCGGTTTGCCAGCAGGTCCTCGAATGCCGTGTCCAGGGATTGGTAGATCGTGAACGTGACGTTGGCAACCTTCGGTTTAGCTCCCGGGTATTGGTCGAATCGAGTGAGCCGAATGGCTGAATTGGGCTGCCAGGACACGAACTTGAACGGACCATTGCCTACTGGCGCCCTGCCAAACGCCGTTGGATCGCGAAAGAACACCTCGGGTAGTGGGGCAAATGCGACGTAACCCAACATCACGGGGAATTGCGAGTTGGGTGCCGACAGCGCCACGGTGAACTCGGAGTCGGAAACCTTGACCAAACCGGTCAAGGCCTCGGCGCTTGGGGCCTCTCCGGCCACTTCGGCATAACCGGCGATGGGCGCGAAGAAGGACCTGTTGAGTTGGCGGTTAGGACCATACGCACCGAAATTCCAGGCCTTGATGAACGAATCGGCGGTGACTGGGGTGCCGTCGTGAAAAGTCCACCCCGGATTCAACATGATGCGCCAGTTCTGTTGGTCCTCCGATGTGATTCCGGCAGCCACTGCATTGCGCGGGGCCGCGGTTTTAGGGTCGTAGGTGACCAAACCGGTGAAGAGGTTGGCGGTGACAGCCCCACCTCCCTCTTCGGTGGTGTCCGTGGGCACCAACGGTCGGACCGGCTCGGAACTGTTCACTGTGACCGTGTCGGGTGGCACGGTGGGAGCTGAATCGTCAGAATCGCCGCAAGCTGTTAGTGCTACGACCGCGACCAGGCCACACGCGCACCATGATGCAGCCCGTTTTCCCAGCAATGCACTCCGGCGCATACGGCTCCAATTCTGCAGCGGGGCTGCAACTCCGCCCCGTGGATCAGGCTACCCGCGGTCGGTCGACGCTCTCGGTTGCCTGCGCAAGTAGTCCACGAGCGTATGTACAGCCTCAGTAAGCGTGGTTACAGCCGATCCAACATCCCACGGCGCTGAGTCCCCCACAATATTGGAGATCGTTCGCACGGCGAGGAAGGGCTGCCGCTCTTCGAGGCAGACGAAGCAGAATGCCGCGGCTTCCATGTCCTCGATGTCTACCGAGGCAGTATCGATGAAGGGTGCCTGGGCGGCATTCACCGAGGCGCAGTGCGCCCACCGAAATGGGGCGTCGGGCAGTACTGAGCGGCTTCGGCACCCTTGTGGACCACGCCGGGGGAAGGACAGCTCTGGACATGCTGCATGCATCGGGACAAATCCCGTGGGCGTGAACACCCCCAAATCAGCCTCATGAGCTGACGCCACGAGCACCGTGTCACCCACCTGTAGCCCGCTGTGCGGATAGGCGCCCGCGATGCCCGCGAGAATGCACCAGTCGGGTGCGGATTCGCGGAGGAGCCGGCTCGTGGCGTACGCCGCAGCGGTCAAACCCACCCCTGACACCATCACTTGCACGGTCGAGTCGCGGAACTGGCTGGCTTCCGTCGCCGTGGGAAAGATCACTGCGATGTCGGTCTCTGGGCGTGCTGGATTCACTGCACTGCACACGGTCGGTAATTCACCCGGCTTCCGCGGATGGCGCCTCAAGGGACTGCGCGACTTCGGTGGTGGGGGCGGCGATCAGGTAGGTGGCCAGCGCAGTAGCGCCGGACACCGCCAATACCGAAGGCCAGGCTCCAATCTTCTTTGCCAGCGGGTGCGAACCGACAAACGCCGCCATGAAAATCGCGGTGTTCACTGCCGCCCGCGGCGCTCCCGCCTGGCGCCACCACAGGTAGCTGGCGCCGGCGCCGCCAGCGAGCAGGACCGCGCCGCCGGCGGGACGCTTCTTGGTGATTCGAGCAACGGAGTACCCGGCGATCAACGATGTCGCTGCCAGGGCAGCTGGAAGTGTGCGCATGGCGGTCACGCTATCCCAGGTGCACCCGGCGCGCCGAGTTGAATACCACCACAACGGAGCGCCTCTCCGACTCAGTGGCGCCCGGCAAAGTATGGTTGAGCACCCCATAGATTGGAAGAGGCGTGAAAATTCGGACTGGTCTGGCTTTCGGCACGATGACTTTGCTGGCCACCACAGC
>CAZVKB010000011.1:26182-34557 GCA_964627505.1 uncultured Actinomycetes bacterium
GGCCGTCTTTCCCGCCGGTGGCGGAGAACGCGTCGATGACCTTGAACACCAACCAAGGCGCGATCGTGATCGCGATGGACCCGAAGGCGCCGGTCACGGATGCCTCCATGGCCTACCTGGCGAATCAAGGCTATTTCAACGGCACAAGTTGCCACCGACTGACTACCTCTGGCCTTTACGTGCTGCAGTGCGGCGATCCCCAAGGCAACGGCAGAGGTGGCCCGGGCTATCAAATTCCAGACGAAAACCTGCCGGCAACTGCGCCGAACAACTACCCCCGCGGCACAGTCGCGATGGCTAACTCGGGCCCAAACACCAACGGTTCGCAGTTCTTCATCGTCTACCAAGACACGAGCTTAAGCGGCGCCTACACCATCTGGGGCACAGTCACCCAAGGCATGGACGTGGTGGACAAGATCGCTGCAGCTGGTGTCGTTGGCGGCGCCACCGACGGCCCTCCCGCCGCCGGGGTAACCATTGAAACCGCCACCGTTTCCTAAAGTCCGTTAGGACGGGTCCGCGGGAGTTGGTCTACGCTCAGGCCACACAGTTCGGCTGAGAGGAATTTGCATGGACACGCAGCGACACGCCGGGCACACCGCCATCGTCACCGGTGCCGGGTCCGGGATTGGGCGGGCTACCGCCCTGCAACTCGCAGGCGAAGGCGCACGGGTAATCGGCTGTGACGTGAGTGAAGCCGGATTGGCGTTGACCGCCGAGCAATTGGCCGCCGAAGGTCTCTCCGGGGATTTGCTCGTAGCCGACGTGACCGACCAAGCCGATGTTGATCGGGTGATCGCAGCGGCCGCGGGGCGGGTCGATCTCCTCGCCAATGTGGCTGGAGTGATGGATCACTTTCTACCGTTGGGTGAGATCAGCGATGACGTCTGGAACCGAGTGCTGGATATCAATCTGACTGGAGTCATGCGGCTGACGCGGGCCGTCCTGCCGCTCATGACAGCTGCTGGGGCAGGCGCAGTTGTGACGGTCGCCTCCGAGGCCTCGCTGCGGGGCGGGTCCGCGGGCGTGGCGTACACCTGCTCCAAACATGCGGTCATCGGACTGGTGCAGCACGTGGCATATTTCTACGGCCCGCTTGGGGTGCGGTCGAATGCAGTGCTCCCGGGCCCGGTGGTGACAGGCATCGGGGAATCGGCGGCGCCCCGCTCCGAATGGGCGATGCAGCGGGCGATGCAATCGCTGGCGGTCATGGGCCCGGCGGCGCAGCCGATCACCATCGCCACTGCGATTTCCTGGCTGGGATGCGATGAAGCCGTGAACGTGAACGGGGCGGTGCTCACCGCCGACGGCGGCTGGTCGGCGGCTTAGCGCTGTTCACTGGCGAACATCTCCCTCAGCGCATTGCTCGGGCACGTGCGAGGTTGCCCGTGTGCAGTTCCGGCATTCCTGGTAGCGCCACTCGTGGGTCATCTGTGCGCCCACGGCTGAGCAGGTCGTCGAGGTAGCGATCATCAGCAGCCAACCGGGCCGCAGGCTGGTTCGTCGGCGCACCGTGGCCGGGTATCAACCAACGCGCTTGAGCGACATAGGGCCGCAGCACATCGAGCCCCGACAGATACGTTTCTAACGTGACATCACCGTCGGCGGGCATGGGGAGTTCGATGTCGCTGAGCATGTCGCCTGCCACCAAAACGCCAGTCGCGGGTTGGAACAGCCCGAGATGTCCGGGAGCATGGGCGTCGTGGCGGATGACAACTGTCTCTGGCCCGCGCCAGGGAAGAACGTCGCTGGTCAGAATCGCCAGCCGCCCGGCCAGTTCCAGCAGATCGGGAGTGAGAAATTGGGCCGCGGGACGCAGAATCTCGGTGCGCTGGCTGGCAAGTCGATGCACCGTGATGGCGCTGGCCCACCTGGGTGGCGCTCCTAACTCTGCATGCCAAAGCACGTGGTCGTAATGCTCGTGTGTGGCCACGCCGGCTACGCAGGTGAGCGACAGATCTGCCAGGTCGCCGGGCAGCGCCGCAAGTTCGTCGGGCAGCCACGCCGGATCCACGACCACCGCACCGTCGACACCATCGAGTAGCACCGTGGTGACAGTGCTGAATGGGCGCGCGGTAGCAATTAAAACTCCCGGGGCGATTTCACCCAGTCGGCGCAACATCGTCATAGGGATTGGGCGATGGCTGCCTGCATGGGCATGGCTTTCGGCTGGATGACATCATCGAGCCAGTCGAACACCCGCTGGGCGAAAATGGCTTGACCAGCCCCGCCGAGGCGCCCGCCAGCGCCTTCGGAGTCGGTAAACATCACGAGGTATTTGTCACAGGTGAGACCGGCCAGCATTGCTCGCGAGCCTTGGTCGCCCGGTTGCATGGTCACTAGGGTCGGACATCTGATTTGCGAGACGGGGATGATGTATCGCTGCAATTCCCGAATGAAGGCACTCGGCGAGTGCAGCCCGTGGGTCACTGCCCGGGCCAGGTAGAACGCCGATTGTCGGGCATCCGCAGTGATGGCCGCGTCGAAATGGGCGCACGCGGCATCGCTGCCCGCCAGGATGGCTTCGGTGAGCTCCTTCGGCAGGTGTTCAATGGCTTCCGCACCAAGGTCAGCCAGACCCGGATCGGCTACGCAGGCGGCGAAATCATCCGTGCAGGCTGCTGCCCGCGGAGCGAGATACCCACCCATGCCGCGCCCGAACGACACCAAACGATCAGCGTCAACCCGCGGGTTGGTGCGCAATTGAGCCACAACCGCGGACGACACCACCTCCCAGTCAGGGCGTAGATGTAGCCGCTTCTCAAAGAGAGATCCGCCCTGCCCGGGCCCGTCATACATCGCGACGGCGTACCCGCGCCGCAGGGCCGGCACTGCGGCCAGGCTCCAGAACTCCTCGGTGGGGGCGTCGTAGCTAGCGGGCACAACAATTGTGGGCAGCGGCCCGGGCGCATCCCTGGGAAAGCACAGGTACCCATCCAGCGTGGTGTGTGCGTAGGGCACCGAGAGCGGTTGCCAGTCGATCTCCAGTAGCGTCAGCATCGAACGGAACCACCCCCGTTGGCACTCCCACGCCATCAACATCGGATCGTCGGCAATGTCGATCCGATCAAAGATGTAGGACTGCCGGACATATTCCGCGGCCCGCCCGAACGCCTCCCCGGCGCTCCGGCGGTGCCCCCGGGCCTGCATCCGGCCTGCCTCGAGGGCCACCAGATCGGCGATGCTGGACCAGGCGTGTTGCCACGACGCTCGATCGCCATCGATCACCATGGCGGCCGCGGCAAAACACTCACCGGCGTCCGCCATTCCCCAATACGTCTTGCCCAACGTGCGCGCGAACTCCGCATCGAAGTCCGGATCGTGGAAGAATATCTTCACCCGACCACTCTAGGGTGAATCTGGACTTCCGGTCACCGGGCGCGTGCGACGTGGCTGGGCCGGGCACGCTGAAAAATGTTGCTGGGCAACAACAACAGTGCGCGTTGCTGGGAAACAACAGCGCGCCGTTGCAAGGGCGTATGACTATGCAGGCGCATCCGAACGCACAGCATCACAACGCTGAGCAGGTTCTCTCTACACGGTCGGTACACACACTTGTGCTGGCTCGCACTATTTGGCGGCAAACTCCTTGTACGCCGCGAAGGCCCGCGGCGCATACACGGTGCCGGGACCGCCGTTCATCAAGATGGTTACTCCCAGGGCCTCGGCCACCTCTGCTTCCGTGGCCCCGTGGTGGGCTGCGGAGCGGGCGTGCGAGGCGATGCACCCGTCACATTCCCGAGTGACGGCGATTGCCAGAGCGATGAGTTCCTTGGTTTTGGTGTCGAGTGCGCCGGGAGCCATGGCCGCGTTGTGCAGACCGCTGAAACCCTTGTACACCTCGGGAATCGCTCGGCGCAATTCCCGGCCCAGCGGCGCGAGGGCGCTTTGCACGGCGGAACCATGGTCATGCGTGATCTGATCTGTCATGACCGTCAGTTTGGCCTATCCGCCTGGCCTGCTGCGATTCTGGGTGGTACTTGGGAGCGGTTGCGCTTCCAGGCAGGCTGTGAGCCGCTACTCGACCTGTCCGTTGTCGCCCATCGGGGGGCGCAACACCCGCTCCAGCACCGTGGCCACCGTGACATCATCGAGCAAGTCCAAATGGGTGGTCACCGGCAGGTGCGTGGTCGATGCTGCGGGATCCGTGCGCCGGTGTTGGGCGCTACTAACTGGCACAATTCCGTCGCCCAGTGCCACCGACGACAACGCTTCGTGGCTCTCGCCCACCATGGCCACAATCGCATGGTGGCGGATGTTGGCTGGCACATCGTGGGCAATCCCTGGTCCAAGGTCCTTGATGCCCTGACTGCGGGTGTGGCCGAGTTCCGCGATGGGTGCAGCGGTGGGGGACAGCGCCAGTGCGCGCAAAGCACGATCGGAAACTCGCTCGAGCGGGGCGCCCTGAAACGGGCTGCCCAGGGTGATCACATCCGTGACGCTCGTGTGCCAGCCGGTGTCCGCAGACGCCGGGATGTGCAGAGCTCTGGTGGCAACGAGGCCACCCATGGAGTGGGCGACGAACACCAACCGGTCGATGTGGGTGGGCCAGGTGCGGTAAATGTCATTGATAGTGGCGGCGAACTCGGCCGCGCTGGCGTCGATGCTCTGGCCGGTGGTGTAGCGCACCGTCACCGGTGTCGCGCTAGCGTTCACACACGTTTCCGCATAGCGCTCGCCCCACTGGTCTTCGTGGCCGCCCAAACCGTGCACAAAAATCACCACCGTGCTGGCGCAGCCGCCGTCGCCCCACCGCTGCCACCGCATCCGGGGTGCCAGCGCGGGCGGGAGCCGATCGCCGAACGCCGCTCCCAGCACGGCCAACGCGGGACCGGTGCGGGATCCATCTGCCACACTCGGCGCGTCTGGCGGGGCGGTGGCAGCCAGGCTGACGGCAGCCACCTCGCCCACGGCTACGGCGCTGGCTCGGATTGCCGAATAGGTGCCCTTGTGGGCTGCGTCCACCGCGGCCATCGGAAGGGCGCCGGCGGGGCCGAGTACGGATAAGCCTTTGCGCACATGATTGCGGACGACGGTGCTCACATTCTCGACGGTGGTCGTCACCTGGGCGACGGTCGCCCCGGTGGCCCGTGCAGCTGCGGCGCGTTCTTCAGGAGTCATGTCTTCATTGTGCTGCAACTGGAAGATAAATATTAGTGGCAGATTGCCCAAAATATCGGCATCATCTAGCACCAAATGCTAGATACCTCCCGTGATGTCGAAACTAGTCCTCCAGTGTGGACGCCAACTCCAGCCATTCTTCTTCGGCGGCTTGACGCTGGGCGAGGCAGGCCTGCAACGACCGGTTGAGTTCCGCGAGACGCGTGTGATCTGCCGCGTGCGCCAGGAGATCAGCGTGCAGATTCGCCTCAATTTCCTCGGTGCGGGCGATGGTTCGTTCGAGTCGAGCCAGTTCTTTGCGGTAGGCGCGGATCTCGGACGAGGTCAGCCCGGGACCGCGGGCTAGGGCGCTGGTCTCGACAGCCAACACCGCGGCAAGTTGGGATCGGCGTTGCCCAAGGTAGTCCTCAATCCCGCCCGGCAGATCGCGCAGATCACCAGCACCGAGTAGTCCAACCATCGTGTCGCACACCCGCTCCAGGAAATAGCGGTCGTGGGAGATCACCACCAGCGTGCCTGCAAAAGAGTCGAGCAGATCTTCGAGTGCGGCCAAAGTTTCCACGTCGAAGTCGTTGGTCGGTTCGTCGAGAATGAGCACGTTCGGTTCACCCATCAGCAGCCGGGTGAGCTGAAGCCGCCGACGTTCGCCCCCGGAGAGTTCCGCCACCGGTGTCCATTGGCGTTGCGTGCCAAACCCCAGCCGCTCACACAATTGCGATGCCGAAAGGTCCTGCCCATTGGCGAGCTGAATATGGCGCGCCACGTCTTCGACAGCCTCCAGCACCCGCCATTCGGGATTGATCTCGTCGAGGTGCTGGGATAAAAACGCCAACCGCACTGTCACCCCGGTGGTGATCGAGCCAGATTCTGGTTGCAGTTCCCCGGTAAGGAGCCGGGCGAGTGTGGTCTTACCGGCGCCGTTGACACCGACGATGCCGACGCGGTCTCCAGGTCCCAATCGCCACGTCACGTGATCGAGGAGAGTGCGATCGCCGCGGCGAAACGTAATGTCGTCGCATTCGAGCACTGTGCGACCGAGGCGGGCACCGGCGAACTTCAACAACTCCACGCCATCTCGGGGCGGTGGTTCAGTTTCGATCAGGGCATTTGCCGCGTCGGTGCGAAATTTCGGTTTGGCGGTGCGGGCTGGTGGACCGCGCCGGAGCCACGCCAACTCCTTGCGCAGCAAGTTGCGTCGCCGGGCCTCAGCGGCATCGGTCTGTCTGCTGCGCTCGGCCTTGGCCAGCACATATGCTGAATAGCCGCCGTCATATTCGGCCACTTCACCCCTACCAACCTCCCAGGTGCGGTCGGTCACAGCGTCGAGGAACCAACGGTCGTGCGTGACCACCACCACGGCCAAACGGGGCAGGCTGGTGAGGTATTCGGCCAGCCAGGCGACGGCCTCCACATCGAGGTGGTTGGTGGGTTCGTCGAGGATCAACACATCCAGATTGCCGAGGAGCAGTCGGGCCAGTTCGGTGCGTCTGCGCTCGCCTCCGGAGAGGGTGCCAAGCGGGCGATCCAGGACTGCGTCGTCGTATCCTCCGAGCAGTTCGGTGAGTACGACCCGGGTGCGCCGGTCTGAAGCCCACACATGCTCGGGGGTGTCGGCCAACACGTAGTTGCGAACGGTGTGCGCCGAGGGCAGAGAACCGAGTTGGGCCAGCGCACCCACCGTGACTCCGGCTGCGCGCGAGACCCGTCCGGAATGTGGGGTCAGGGTGCCGGCAAGAACTCCGAGCAGGGTGCTCTTGCCGCCGCCATTGCGACCCACAATCCCGATTCGGGCACCCTGCGCCACGCCGAGGGACACAGAGTCGAGCACGGGTGCCAGCCCGAACGAGACGGAGACGTTCTCGGCATTGATGAGGTTGCGTGCTGCCACTGGCTTAGGGTGTCAGACCTGATCTGCGGCCTGCGGCGCGGATCGGTCTCCACAGTCGGAATCGGCCCCGCTGGGCATGTCATCATGAACCTCCGACATCGACTGGAGGCCACAATGCGCTCAGACCTGTTCCACTCAGCCAACATGGAGCCCACCGGATCCTGGGAGGTCTTCCACAGCAAAATGCTGCGAGTGGTGGTCACTCCCGACGAGCCGCTGTTCGCCACCAAAGGCTCGATGGTGGCCTACCAAGGAGACCGGTTGGACTTCACGCACCATTCCGGCACCAGTGGCATGTCTGGAATGTTGAAGAAGATGGTGAGTTCGGACAACGCCCCCTTGATGGCAGTGCGCGGCAACGCCGAGGTTTTTCTAGCCGACGCAGCCCAGAACATCGGCATCGTGTTTCTGGAAGGCGATTCGATCTGCGTCAACGGCAAGAGTCTGTTGGCGTTTGAACACACGCTGAACTACGACATCGTGATGAACTCCGGCACCGGCATGGTCTCCGGTGGACTGTGGTCCACGCAACTCACCGGCCATGGCCGGGTGGCCATAGTCACCGACGGCACACCGGTGATTCTGTCGACCGATACCCCCACCTACACCGACACCGACGCCACGGTGGCATGGTCGGGACATCTCACACCGTCGATGGTGTCAAGCATGAATATCAAGTCGGCGTTGCGCGGCGGGTCGGGGGAGGCAATGCAGTATCTGTTCCAAGCCCCGGGTTGGGTGGCCGTGCAACCTTCGGAGACGGTGAAGACGACGACCCAGGCGTCCACCAGCCAGAACCAAGGTTTCAACATCGGCAGCATCTTCGGCTGAATCCGCAGTCGATCGCTGGTAAGCGCCGGAACCAGTCGCGCCCAGCGAGTACCTTGACCACCATGGACACCATCTCAGGTAATGCGCAGCCGATCACGATCGCGCCCCGGGCTCGAATCGCTTTGTGGCTGGCGGGCGCGGCATCGTTACTGATCGTGGTGGAGGCGGCATCCGATGGGGCGTTGCTGCCATGGGCACGGGCGCCGTTGCTGATGCCATTCCTGGTTATCGGCACATTATTGGTGCGCCCGGCACCAGCCCGGGCCGTGCTGGGATGGCTGGTGGCCGCCCAGGTGTTGTCGTGGTTCGGCGACATCGCCTTGGCCACCCCCATTGATGCGTTGTTCCTCGTGGGAGTTGGTTTCTTCCTGCTCGCGCAAATCAGTTACATCGTGACATTCACCCGCATCCCGGGCCGCGGGATGATTCGCCGACGGCCGTGGCTACTGGTTTTCTACGGCGCCTACTTCGTGGCCATGATGGCTGTGGTGTTGCCAGGGGCGAATGAGTTGGCGCCGGCGCTGGTGATTTATGG
>CAZVKB010000011.1:34657-42678 GCA_964627505.1 uncultured Actinomycetes bacterium
GCGGCTTGGGCACCGAGGGCAATCTGGGCAGCGAAATATTCCTGATCGAAGAACAGGTAACTGAACAACTCCAGACGACCCGGACCATCACCCATGCCGCGCAGCAGTCGGTCGATCGCGAAGGCATCGGATTCCCGCCACACGCTCAGCGGCCCCTGGTGAAGTTTTCGGGCCAAAATGGTGCCGGCCAAAGTGCTCAACGCGCCGGGGCGTGGACTGATCGTGAGTACCGGGATGACGCGCTGGTCCACGCCGGTGGAACTGGTGAGCGTGGCGCCCCCAGCGGCGGCCTGGGCTACCATCCGGTTTCGCGAGAGCAGGGTGCGGATGTCTTGGGTCATCTGATCGGCCAAAGCGGTATTGAGCAACATGGCGGCCGCTTCGGACATCACAGGGATCGGCTCGCCCGGTTCCGACGGCGGCAACCCCGGACCGTACTCGGTGGCCATGGCGGCGATCACCACGATCCGGTCCGCTCCAAGGGCAACTGCGGGACGCAACGGGGCGTTGAGGCGCACCCCACCATCGACGTACCAGCCGCGCGTCGCTGCTGGACGATCCACCCACACCGGCGGGAACCCCAGCGGGATGGCAGCCGAAGCAAGCACGTGTTCGCGGGTAATGACCCCGGGGGCGACATCTACAGCTCGGTCCGGGTCGGCAATCGGTGCAGTGGGCAGAGTAGCGCTATCGATGAACACGCTGGTGCGTGCTCGATCTGGGCTGGAGTGGGTGCTGAGCGCCGGTTCGGTAGGAGGAACTCGGGTGGCGGTGACACCGACTGCGGCCACGGTGCCGTCGTGGATGTTGCGGGCCAGTGCAGAGGTGTCGAGCACGGCGGAAGCGGTAGTGACCAACGGTGAGGTGTCCAACAGCGCCGGGACGCCGCGACCGACGCCCCACATCCCGGCGATGAACCTCGGCCCATCACCGAGCAGCAGGGTGCGGCCAGGGTGGGCGTAGACATCGCTGGAATCCATACTGCGCCACACATTGGCGACTTCTTGCCCGCACTCCGACGGGCCGAGGTCGGCTAGCGATCCCCACAGTGCCGCGTTGATCGCTCCGGCGCTGGTGCCCAGAAAAATCGACGGAGCCAATCCTTGCGCGACCAGGGCGGGTACCACAGCGGCCAAAGCGCCGGCTTGAAACGCCCCTCGGGCAGCAGCCCCCGACAACACCACCGCCACCCGCTCAGACATGTGCCCTCCTTGGGTTGGAGTCTGCTGCAAACAGTGTGGGCAAAGGTTGACTTCGACGCTAGCGCTCGGGAGCACCAAACGTGGCATCGCCAGTACGGGCCCACCGGTAGGCCGCGGCAAATCGCGCTCCCCAAGCGGGTTCGTCGTGCGCTGCTCCCGGAATCACCCGCACCGCGATTTCACTGTGACCACTGCTCTGTAATGCGCTGACCAGCGGCTCCAGCGAGTCCACCAACTTCTGGGAATCTTCGATGTACTCCAAATCTTCGGCGTCACCCATGTCGAGGTAGATGCGGGCAGGGTGTGGCGCGGCTCGATTGGCCAGAAATGCCCGCAGTCGGTCGCCGTGCATCGGAAAGTCCAGCACCGCGGGCGAAAATGCCAGCACCGATCCAAACTGTCCCGGGAAACGAGCTTCGGTGTACAGCGACATGTAGCCGCCGAGCGACGATCCGGCGATCGTGACCTCATCCGGATGTGTGTGGATGCGCAGTGTCTGTTCTGCCCAGGGTTTCACCACGGTGACCAACCATTCGGCGGTCTCCCGTCCGGTCGCGGCAATCAGGCGGCCGTCGGTGTCGTGAGGGCGCAACCGAAACGTCCAATCCCACACTGTGTAGACCCCACAGCGCTCGAATTTGTCGTCGGGGGAGTCGATGCCGACGATCACCGCGGCTAGAGCGAGATCGGTGGCGACGAGTTCGGTCATCACCGAGGGCAGATCCCAAGATTTGCCATAGGTGGCTGTTCGGGGGTCAAAGAGATTCTGGCCGTCGAACATGTAGATCACCGGGTAGGTGGCTGTGCCTTCGGTGTAGCCCGGAGGAAGCCAGACCCGCACCGTGCGGCTGCCCGAGCCCATCGGCAATTCGGCGCGCAAGATGGCGGCGGTTGCGGGTGGGACGGAGGAGACGGGAAACTCGGCCACGAGTCCCCACCTTACGCTGATTCGTTCAATTCCGGGCGATCCGCAGTCGGCCGCCGAGTTGCAGCAGGATTGCGACCGTGGCGGTCCAGCCTGTTTGGTGACTCGCCCCGCACCCGCGGCCGGTGTCACCGTCGAAGTACTCATAGAACGGTACGAGGTCTCGCCAGTGCGGGTCGGTCTGGAAGTAATCGTTGTCGCCGAGCACCACCCGGCGGCCGTCGTCGTCCCGGACAAAGATCGAGGTCAGTCGGTTGGAGATGTCAGCCACCACCTCGCGCAGGCGCACCTCGTGTCCGCTGCCGGTGGGGTACTCCACTGTGAACGTCTCACCGAAGAACGAGTCGTAATCCAGCAGCGACTGCAACAACAGCAGGTTGATCGGAAACCAGATCGGTCCGCGCCAGTTGGAGTTCCCGCCGAACATCCGATTCTGCGACTCTGCCGGCCAGTACGGGAGACTATGCACCTGATCGCCGACGCGGAATTCATAGGGCTGATCACGGTAGGACGCTGACAGGCTGCGGATGCCGTAGTCGGAGAGCAATTCCTGGGGGTCCAGCAAGTGGGTCAGAATGCGTCGCAATCGTTCCGGGCGCACCACGGCGAAAAGCAGTGCTGAGCCGTCGCCGGCGCCTGGTGGCAGGGACACCGAACCGTGGTATTCGGGGTGGTGGGCCAATACCCGTTGGCGCAACTGTTGCAGGGCGGGGGCTAGCCCATAGTTTTGCTCCGGTCCGATCCCTTGGGTGTCCACGGCGATGGCCACTGTGGCCAGCACCGGAATCAGCGACTGCATCGAGATCACCCCGAGCTGGGTGGCCGAGCCGTCCGGGTGCACGATGGCGTCGCAGTAGAAACCTGCGTCGTGGTTCCACAGACTCACACCGTCGCGGCCCTGTTCCAGCGCGCTGCACATCATGGCGAAGTCCAGAAGTAGCCGTTCCAAGTCGGTGTCATAACCCGGCGCGTGGCGGCTGAGTTCCAGGGCAATTTCGGCCATCTGTCCCACGAGTTGCGCCACCCACGCCGTGCCGTCGCTCTGCACGAGTTGACCGCCGGTGGGAAGGTGATGATCGCGGTTGAAGATGCCGATGTTGTCCATGCCCAGGAAGCCGCCGGCGAAGAGGTCTTTGCCCAGCGGATCTTGGGTGTTCATCCAACTCGTCAGGCACAGCAGGAGCCCCCGGTAGGCGGCGGCGAGGAAACCCCGGTCTGGCGTACCGGTGCTGGCAGCGTCCAGCAGGTACACCTGCCATGCCGCCCACGCCAGCACGGGCGGGTTGGTGTTGCTGAAGTCCCACTCGTAGGCGGGTAGTTCGCCGTGTGGGTGTTGATACAGGCTGGACGCAAGCAGCAAGGTCTGCTGCTTGGCGAAGTTCGGATCCACCATCGCCATGGTGACGATGTGGAAGGCGGAATCCCATGTGGCGTACCACGGATACTCCCAGGCATCGGGCATGAGCAGGATGTCTTCGTTGACGATGTGTTTCCACTTGGAGTTTCGTCCCGACCAACGCTCGGCCGGGGGCGGCGGCGCGGTCGGGTCGCCGCGCAGCCATCTGGTGACGTGGTAGTTGTAGAACTGCTTGCACCACAACAACCCGGCGATCGCCTGCCGTTGCACGAGTTTTTCGTCATCGGTGAGGCTGTGACGCTGCCAGGCGGCGTAATACTCGTCGGCTTCGGTGTGCCGGGTGGCCACAATGGCTTCAGCATCGGCGAACGGGTCGGCGAGTTCGACCGGGGAGAAGCGGAACCACAGCGTGAGAGTGTCGCCCGCTGCCACGGTGGCATCGATCACGGCGGCGACTTTGCTACCCGCCGTAGGGTTAATGGCGGTTGTGTCGCCGTGCACAACGGCGTTGTTGATGCCGTCTTTGGGAAAGTCAGTGGTGTTCGGTACGCCGAAGAGGTGGGTGAGGTTGGACTCGTTGTCGCAGAAAAGCCAGCGCACGTCAGCCTGGTCACTGTGTGCGTAGAGCCAACGTGGACCCAAAACCGGATGGTCCAACGTGACCCCGGCAGCCGTCCGATGCATCTGGGGCGGGATCCCGTCAATCTCCCAGGACCAGACGTTGCGAAACCAGGCTTGCCACAGCAGGTGCAGCGATGCGGCTTCTGGGCCGCGGTTGGTGGCGGACACACGCACGATGAGGTCCTCAGGATCGGCTTTGGCGAATTCGATCTGGGTGTCGAAGTAGCGGTTAGCCAGCCAATCGTGGACGAGCGCATCGAAGAGTTCGTACTCGGCTTCTTCGGGGCCGCGATGGGCGTTAGTGGCGATGAGATCTGCGTAGGGAAATGCCGCCTGCGGGTATTTGTAGATCATCGAGGCATAGGAGTGGGTGGGCGTGTTGTCGGTGTAGAACCAGTAGTCCTTGGCGTCCTCGCCATGATTGCCCTGCTCATTCGTCAGGCCAAAGGGGCGCTCCTTGAGATGGTCATCGGCGCCGTTCCACAGGCCCAGCCCGAAGCACAAGGTTTGGGCTTGATCGCACCAGCCCGATAGAGCGTCTTCATTCCACCGGTAGGCACGGGAGCGGGCGGCATCGTAGGGAAAGTAGTTCCAGGCATCACCTGAGGCGGAATAGTCTTCGCGGACAGTGCCCCACGCGCGTTCCGACACGTAGGTGCCCCAGCGCTGCCAGGGTGCTCGGCCAGCCACCGCGTCGTCGAGTCGTCGCTGCTCGGCGGTGCCCGCGCGGGCCGAGGCGACATGGGCTTGCAGAGTGGCGCGGGCTTGCTGGCGCCGCTCACCGCCACCGATCGGGGGTGCTGTCGTCGCGTTGGTTGCACCCGTCGAGGGCGTTGAGTCGGTGGTCATTGCAGTCACCTATCTGTGGACGATAGGCGGCTCACTGTAGTTATGCGGACGCGGTGAGGCGCGATGACGAACGATTGCTGGGCAGTGGCGGTTCAGGACGGGCGTAGTCGGCGTTCGAGGACGGGTGGGATCGTGGAGTCGGAATCCCGTGCCACACCAGTGTGGAGGGCTTCGGTTGTGGCCACGTGGGAGGTGTAGAGCGCCGGACATGTGGGACACGAGGCGAGGTGGCGTTCGACCGCAGTTTTGGTGTCTAGTGCGAGTTCGTCGTCGAGGTATTCGCTGACATGGCGACGGGCTTCCCAGCAGGACAGCGGGACACCACGCAGGTGGGCGCGGCGCTCGTGACCGGCAGCCAGCGCGGACACAAGCATCATGCGGCCGCGGCGGATGCGTTGTTTGGCGGCGGGCGTGCCGATCCCGGTGATCTCGGCGATTTCCCGTGCGGTGAGACCCTCGGCATCGTGCAACACCACCGCTGAGCGGTAGGAGTACGGCAAGCGGATCAGCGCGTCCCGGACCAGTTCGCGTACTTCGCTGCGCTCGACGACTATGGCCGCATCGACGGTGTAGTCGTCCGCGCGCCAGCGATCCTCCACCTGGGTGGCGATATCGTCATCTGGTACCTCCCGTTGCGACCGGGCACGATCGACGGCGAGGTTGTGCAGGATCCGATGCAACCAGGTGGCGAGTGCAGAATCGCCGCGAAAACTGTCTGACTTTTCCAACGCCCGCAACATCGTGTCGCTTACGAGGTCATCGGCAGCGTGGGGGTCGGCCACCACCGAACGCGCGTACCGGGTGAGTCCCTCGAACTCACCCGGTAGCGCTGCTGCCATCTCCGCCTGGTCCACGCTTAGGAGCCTACGCTCGCCGAGTTCACATGCGGTGACACCGGCCGACCTCTACTTCGATGTGGCGTCGCTCAGGTTCACCTTGCAGGTGCTCATGCCAAAGACCCGGTAGAGCGGGCAGAAGCCCACTGCGGCCGTGACTCCGGCGATCACGGCTACCGCGAGCAGCACCCAAGCAACGGGTGAACCGAAACCAACAAGTGCGGCTGCCACAACGGCCACCACCGCGACGATGGCTCGGATGACTCGGTCTGTGGAACCTTCATTCCTGATCATTAGTGCGCTCCTTCGTTGAATGCGGTGTTCGGCCACCGACCACCGCGGGTGTCTGTCATGGCATAGACGGACAAGGCCGGCAGATGGATACATCGGGACACGCGAGGTGCGTATGCTGGCACGGACGAAGGAGGCCCCACGTGTCAGGTGCGGTGTCAGCGCTGAGGGAACCCACCGAACCAAGTGATGCGGGCGAGCGCCTGCGTCGGCAGGCTAAAGCGAAGCGATTCCGCATGATCGTCGGGATCACCCTTGCGACCGTGTTTGCGGTGGCTTACGTCCTTGTGGTGACCTCCTACAGATCCGGTTTCGACGCTGCGTTCACCGAGCCAACACCACCGAAGAATGGGGTGGCGCTGGTGTTTACCCCCATCGATGTCGACGCTCGCGCTCGGACGGCGACGGGGGAGTTACTGGTATTCCTTGCCCCGGAGTTGCTGGATGGGGAAGGCAAAAGCAAAGTCGCCATCGACGTGGAAATCCACCCGGCGCTATCCGGCAACCCGATTACGATTGCTGCTGGTCAGCTGCCGAGTCCGGTGTCGGTCACATTGCCGGCGCCGGGGGTGGTGCAGCGATACCCGTACGACACGTACGAAATCGCTTTTGCCACACGGGCATCGAGCACTCTAGGTGAGAGCGCCAAAGTCAGCATTCCCACAGCGTCATCGGTGTTCTTCATGGTCCCCGGTTGGCACTTCCAAGCAGCGCAGTCCGGTGATGTGTCGATGAGTGAGTCGGTCGTGATCGGCAGCGTGGATCGGGCGGGATCCACCAAAATGGTGGCCGTTCTGATGCTCGTGCTGATGGTGTGTTTAGCGGTGATCGCCGTGATGGTGGTGCAGAGTACGGCAACTGGGAAGATGCGTCTGGAACTCTCAGTGGCATCGTGGATCACCGCGATGCTGTTCGCCCTCCTGCCCATCCGTGGATTTCTGCCCGGCGACCCACCTGTGGGTTCCTGGATCGATGTGCTCGTGTTTTTCTGGGTAGAGGCCACCATCATGGTGTGTGTGGCGCTGGCGGCCATCGGCTTGTTGATGCGCTCCCGATCACAACAGAAACGTTAGCGGGCAGACGAAGCAGCGAGCCTGCCTTAACTCGGGCGAACGGCGGCGCGCAGATCTGCTGGCACGTAGTTGCCGCTGATTGCCCCGGGCCGAGCCGCCGACAAAATGCCGCGGGCCCGCGCCTTCTCCACCCAACTCACCACAGTGCGGGGTGAGACGTCGCGTTCTTCCGCGATGACTTCGGCATAACCCCGCCCGAGGTCCACATAGCGCTGGGCAATGTCCTCCAGAAAGTCATCGCTGAGGCGGTGACGTGCCGGTCGGTCGATGTTTGCGGCATCTGGGTAATCGTGGGTGGCAAAGTTGTAGGTGAAGGGGTCGACGCCTCGTGCAAGCAACTGCGGCACCGTCTTGGAGACCACGTCCAATGGCGTTGTCCAACGAAATTTGGCCTGCAGGACGCGCAGATTCAACCCGCCGTCCCCCCGCAGCGCCATGCGCACCACCGCCGGGTGATCTGCCACTAGATCTACCGTGGCTTCGACCACGCAGACGTTGTCAGCACGAGTGTGGCCGGTGTCATCAGGCACATCCGTCACCAGATCGAGCACTACGGGCAGATCCACCACCATCCCATTGGGTGCCCGCCACGGATGTCGTGGCCCTGGTGCCCGGCGCAGAGCGGACGATCGGCCCTGCGGACGCGGGATCACAGTTGACTACCTTCCATCATGGCTCAAGACCCTACACATCTGATGGCGAACCCTGTACCCGTGTGGGAGTGGCGGACGAAGATCGGAGAATGAGGTCTGATGCCGGCATGAAACCCTTGTCTTTGCGTCACTTTGCGATCTATCTCATCAGCCTGACTCTGACGGTAGCGGGAATCGGAGTGGCTGCGGCACCGGCACAGGCCGCACCGCAGAC